>JAYSQA010000409.1:0-1794 GCA_043721775.1 Rhodobacterales bacterium | reverse complement strand
CTCTTGGAACGCGCCTGATACCGCGCCCGATGGCGTGACTGATCTGGTGGCATGGGCGGATCGCCCATCCTACCTTTGACCATCGGTAGGATGGGCAATCTGCCCATCTTGCCGGACCAAACGTGGGCAGATTGCCCATCCTGCGAGGTAACACGATGAACCCCATCCAACTGATCTCCCCGGTCGACGGCTCGGTCTATGCCGAACGTATCCCCCTGACCCTCGAAGCCGCCAAGGCCGTGGCCGCCGCAGCAAAAGTCGCCCAAAAACCTTGGGCCGCCCGCCCCTTGGCCGAACGTATCGCGCTTGTCAAACACGGCGTCGCCAACCTCAACGCCATGAAAGACCGCGTGGTGACGGAACTGGCCTGGCAAATGGGCCGCCCGACCCGCTTTGGCGGCGAGTTTGGCGGCGTCAATGCCCGCACCGACTACATGACTGACATCGCAGCACAAGCTCTCGCCCCGGTGATGGTCGAAGACAGCGATACCTTCCGCCGCTACATCGCCCGCGAAGCGCTTGGCGTCGTCTTCATCGTGGCCCCGTGGAACTATCCCTACCTGACCACGATCAATACCCTGATCCCTGCCCTGATCGCCGGCAACACGGTTGTCCTGAAATGCGCCAGCCAAACCATGCTGGTCGGTGAACGTCTGGCCGAGGCGTTCCACGCCGCGGGCATCCCGGCCGACGTCTTCCAGAACGTCGTCCTTGACCACGCCACCACCGAAAGCCTGATCGCCGCGCGCGCCTTCAACTTCGTCAACTTCACAGGCTCTGTCGGGGGCGGCCAAGCGATGGAACGCGCCGCCGCTGGCACCTTCACCCCCCTGGGCCTTGAACTTGGCGGCAAAGACCCGGGCTACGTCCGCGCCGATGCCAACCTTGACGCGGCAGTTGATACCCTGATGGACGGGGCCATGTTCAACGCAGGCCAATGCTGCTGCGGAATTGAACGCATCTATGTCCACGAAAGCCTGTACGACGCCTTCGTCGAAAAGGCCGTCGCCTGGGTCAACGCCCTGCACCTCGGCAACCCATTTGAGGCTGACAGCACCCTCGGCCCGATGGCCAACAAGCGCTTTGCATCGGTCGTGCGTGACCAGACGGCGGAAGCGATTGCCCAAGGCGCCATCCCGCTGATCGACCCGGCCAATTTCCCTGCCGATGACGGCGGCGCCTACCTCGCCCCGCAGATCCTCGTGAACGTCAATCACTCCATGCGCGTGATGATGGAGGAATCCTTCGGCCCGGTCGTCGGCATCATGAAGGTGCGCGACGACGCCGAAGCGCTTACCCTGATGAACGACAGCCCCTACGGCCTGACCGCCTCGATCTGGACGCAGGATTATGCCACCGCAGCGGCCCTTGGTGCGCAGGTCGAAACCGGCACCGTCTTCATGAACCGCGCCGATTACCTTGACCCCGCCCTGTGCTGGACCGGCTGCAAGGACACCGGGCGCGGCGGCTCCCTCTCATTCCTTGGGTTCCACTCGGTAACCCGCCCGAAATCCTACCATCTGAAGAAGGTGTGACCCAGATGACCCACAACGTTCCCAACCGGAACTGGAACTATCCGACCCCGATCAAATTTGGCGTCGGCCGCATCGCTGAACTGGCAGACCATGCCAAGGCCGCGGGCCTGAAGAAGCCGCTGCTGGTGACCGACAAAGCCCTCGCAAGCCTGCCGATCACCCTTCAGGCGCTGGACATTCTCGAAGCCGCTGGGCTTGGCCGCGCCATCTTCTCGGAAGTGGACCCCAACCCGAACGAGAAGAACATGGCCGACGGTAT
>JAYSQA010000408.1:0-5458 GCA_043721775.1 Rhodobacterales bacterium | reverse complement strand
CATCGCCCAGATGTCGTTGAACATCGGAGGCGGGATCGGCATGCTGAACTTGGCCCAGGCCGAGGACGGTGCCCGCAGCGCGAAATCAAAGCCCAGATCATTGGGGGTCAGCCCTTCCGAGATACGGGCGATTTTGCCGCCGCGCATCTCGACCAGAAACTCCGCCTCGTCCACGCCGAGGACAAAGCGGCTGTTGAAGAACTTGCCGATCACCGGCAAAATCCTGTCCTCGTTGACGCAGCGCGCCCAGCGTTCGATCCATTCCAGATCGAAGCTTTTTCTGCTGCCGTATTTACTCATGCGGTCCTCCTCTTGGGTCGGCAGATGTCTTTAGACTTGTGGCAAAGGTTTGCGGGCGGGGCCGTAGACGGCGGTGAAGGACGTCTGGTCGATGGTAACGGGCAAGACCGCTGCCGCAAAGGTCGTAAGGTCGGCATCAGGCGGCAGGGACAAACGCGGTGTTTTCAGCGCGTAAAGCGTGAAAACATAGCGGTGTTGCCGGTCTGGTGGCCAAGGGCCGCCCCATCCACGACCAAAGCCGGGGATGCGAAAGGTGACAAAATCGGAATTTAGCTCTACCGAACCGGGGGGCATGGCAAGGCTGTTGCTGGCGCCCTCGTCAATGTTCCGGATATGGCCGGGGATATCGTACACCAGCCAATGCGCGAAGCTGCGCGGGAAGTTGAAGGCGGCGGGCAGGTCCGGGTCGGTGACGGCCAGCGCAAAGCTTTGCGTGTCGGCCGGAACCCCTGTCCAGCCAAGCTGCGGCGAGACGCGGCTGTTTTCGACAAAACGGTCGGGCACAACCGTGCCTTGCGCAATATCCGCGGCCGTCAGCAAGAAACCCGATTGGTTCATCAGATCCTCCTTGGAGATACCAGAGACAAGGCGGACAGGTCGCGCATTCGGACGGCCATCCGCTGCTGCGGCGGGTGAGAGGCCATCACGTGCAAAATGTGTCCCGTCGCCCTTGGCGTGATGATGGGGGTGGGCCTCTTCGAAGGCCACCGCCTCGCCCGGCATCGGGGCGGCGGCCCGGCGGCCAAACATCGCGTTCAAAAGGACGTGGCCATCAAAGGGCGGCTCGAAGTCCGCTGAAATCGCGCCATTGCGGAACACATGAACCCGCGAGCAAAGATTCATGAACTCTTCCAGTTCCGACGACAGGAATATCACGGCATTTCCGCTTGCCGCAAATTCGCGCAGGTTGCGGTACAGATCCAGCTTGGCACCAATGTCGATACCGCGTGCCGGGTCGTTCAGCACAAGAACCGTGGGCTTTTCGGCAAAAGCGCGCGCGATCAGGACTTTCTGCTGGTTGCCGCCCGACAGCGAAGTGATCAGATTGTCTGTCGCGCCCATCTTGATGGCCAGCTTTGCGGCTTCCCATTCAAACACCGGGCGCATCTTGTCGCGATTGACTATGTTCAGCCACCCACCCGTCCGATAGGCGCGATAAACCGGCAGCATCATGTTTTCAAAGATACCAAGGTTGGCGAAGATGCCCTCTTTCTTGCGGTCACCCGAGACATAGCTGATGCCATTTTCGCGGGCAGAGCGCAGGTCCGTCACCGCTTCCGCCACTTTGTCCCGCACAACTGAAATCCGCCCCGACACCAGCGGCTGCACACCCGCGATAGCGCGCACGAAGTCGGCCTGCCCTTGGCCATCCAGCCCGGTAATACCCACGACCTCCCCCGGAGAAAGGGTAAAATCGAAGGGTGCTGCATCGGCCCAGACCTTGATGTCCTGCATGCGCAGGATCGGTGCATCAGAGATACGGGTTGCGGCGGACTGGTTGCTTTGCGCCTTTTCCCGCTCGGGGCCGGCGATCAGCGCCAAAATCCGCGCTTCTGTGATTTCTTCCTGCTCCAGCGTGCCTACCGTCTTGCCGTCTCGCAGCACAGTGGCGCGGTCAGCAATGCGGACCAGTTCGGCGATCCGGTGCGTGACGATCATGATGGCGCAACCGCGCTTTTTCATGGCGCGCATCTTGCGAAACAAGCGTTCGGTGGAATCAAAGTCTAGGGCGGCCGAGGACTCATCAAGGATCAGCACCTTGGGGTCGGTCAGGATGGCGCGGGCGATGGTTATCCACTGTTTCAGCGACAGAGGCAGTTCGCCCGCTGCAACATTAAGGTCTATGTCAAAGCCGAGAAACTCTGCCATCAGGGCAGAGGCTCGGGCGTAGCGCTCTTCCTTGCTCACCGATGATCCGAAAAGCCCATCCGCGCCCAGATAAAGGTTATCCAGAACCGAACATTCATCGGCCACCAGAACCTCTTGAAAAACGTTGGAAATTCCCAACTCACGGGCTTCGTGCGGTGAGGTGGCCGCCTTGCCAAGGATCGACACTTGACCCGAGTCCGGGATCAAAACGCCCGATATTACCTTGGCCAGTGTGCTTTTGCCTGAACCATTGCCGCCAATAATGGCATGCACTTCGCCCTCGTAAGCCCGCAGACTCACGCCGCTCAAAGCCACTGTCGGGCCAAAAGTCTTGCGAACCTGCGTTATTTCGATGGCAACGGCGGGCATTGTCCGGGCATTCCAAATGAAAGGATAAAGGATCGCCGCCTGCATCATGCGGCGATCCGGTCGTAATTTTCAGGGCTTTTTGTAAGAAGCCGGATCGTACTTTTCGGGGTCTGCCGGACGCAGGAAGAAGCTATCGAGGAACGAAGCAGGTGCCCACTTGTCGATGCCGGGTTCGTACCATTGATCGCTGTCTTCACTGCAATCCTTGGGGATGGCGGCCATCATCTCGTCTTTCGACATCGCGATAGGCGTGGCGAGGATGGACTGGATCTTCGGCCCCTGCCCTTCCAGCGTCCGCATCATGATGTTCCACGCCATTTCGAAATCATCGCCCGGAGGCCATGCGTGGATCGCACCGGACACATAGTCCGGGTTATGCCGCCAATAGCACAGAGCGCCGAGTTCCGACCCGATGGTGATCGGAACCATGGTGCGGCCCGATTGCTGCAACGCCCGCAGGCCACCGAGCTCCGAAGCCGATTGGATGATGATGCCGTTCAGATCGCCCGGATTGGTGGCCATCCACTTTTGCACTTCGGCTTGAGCGACCTGATCGGTCCACATGCCGGCAACCTGGCCTGCAACCACAACGTCCGGGTGTTTGGCCAAGGCAGCCTGAATACCGACGTTTTGACTGTCAGAGGCAGAGGTGCCGGGGATGCCTTCGACCACCAGAACATTGCCCTTGTTGCCAACTTCCTTGGCCATCCACTCGCCCATCATGTCGCCGCCCACCACGAAATTGGCGGAGGCGTTCACAGCGTAGGGACTGGTCAGATAGCCGGTCGACGAAAACACGGCCACGCCTTTGGAATGCGCATACTCCACGGTCTGATTCAGCGCGGTCGGGTTGGAACAGCAAACGATGATCGCATCAACGCCTTGATCGACCAGTTGACGCATCTGCTGAATCTGGGTGCTGTCGTTCAGGTTTGACTGCGTGACAATGACTTCCGAAATCAGTCCCAGTTTCTGCCACTTGGGGATCACCACGTTCTGCAGCCGGTCCATGACCGCCGCCCGCCAGGTGTTGCCCGCGTAGGACGAGGCATAACCGATCTTCCATGGCGGCGGATTCTTTGGAACGAAATCGCGATAGGCACTGTCCCCGATAGGCTGGCTTGGGTCCAGCATCTTGGGGTTGTATAGGCCGTCTTGAATACCCTTGGGAAGCTCGGTCACATCAGCGACCGCCTGCCCCCCGACAACGACCGAGGCGCAAAGTGCCACCGATCGCAGCCAAGCTGCGTTCATGCGTTTCATGTTTACTCCCTGGTGCCGAATTAAAAACCGGCGCTTAGCCCTCCTCCGGGCACGTTAGTCATTCGGGGTAATCGCTAGAAACAGAAATATGATTTTGATATATCGGCTATAGCTTTCTGCGATACACGGGAACAGTCGGGCTCGAAGTTCGCAGCTGGAAAACCGACGAGATCGCAACGCGGAGCATGGCTGGGGGTGTCCGCTGGCTGGACACGCACTTGAGAAGAACATGGAGGCAGGCGTGATATTGCAGGGTTGCCGCGTTCCGCAAAATCTCCGAGATCACCTCCGAGGCCATGTGGATATGAAGATCATTCGCAAAGTTGGAACCCCTGAACAGTAGGTCGACAGCCCGGATCTTCCCACCTGAACCCCGAACACGCCTTTGGGACATTGTCGTTATGCCCCACCACCTTCCGTATCGCCGTCCGCCCTTTAAACTCCGCGATCAACCGCTTGGCGGCCGCGGCCTTCGCTGCGGTGATGTTCTTAGCGAACGGATCGTCGGCCGACGCGCCATAGCCTCGGAGTAGGCAAATCCCTAGGTTGCCGCGATTATGGCTCTCAACGTGAGCCCCAATCTCGGTCTCGCGGCGTCCAAGGGCAACAGCCCTGTCCCGATCGATGACCCTGTGATAGCCAATGTCGCGCCAGCCGCGCTGTTCGACATGCCAGCGCCGGATTTCGGCGGCCTTGTCGGCGAGGGACCGCCCGGCCATGCAGTCGGGGCGGATGTCGGCGCAGTGCAGGATGATCTCGGGGACGGAATACCGGGCAGTGCCTTGGTAGATCATGGGATGTCCTTTCGGGTGAGAGATTGATGTCATGGCACTGCGGCGGCGGAGATCCGCGATCAGCTTTGGCGTCAGGCCGCGCCTTGTACCGCGGATCAGCACGCGGGTCTTGTCCACACCATGACCGCGATAGCCGCAGTCGACGACGGCCATTTCGGGCGCTGGTCGGTCAGGATTTCCATCTGCTCCAGTGTGGGTCCAAGGGTATGGCCGTCGTAAAGACTGCCCGGGAAGCTGCGCATGCCGACGATGAAGCCCTCGTCCAGCGTCGTGCCAATGCTGACCTTGCAGCCGAACTCATAACGCACCCGCGCCTTGCCCTTCGAGATGCAGTCGACATCGGGCTCGTGCAGGGCATAGATCTTGCCGCCGCCTTTTGGCTGGTGATGTAGCAGGTCCGAGACCAGAGCGAGCTTGCCCGCCTCCCGATCTCGCAGGGGGCCAGCAGGAAGGTCGCCGAGGTGACGGCGCAGGTCGCGCATCACCCTTCCAGTTTAACCTTTTATCCTCTTCAATGCTTTGCGCATCCGGCGGAACTGTTTGGCATGAGCATGGCGGTCGATCTGCAGTGCCAGTCGCGGGGCAAGTCTGGCATAAGTCTGGCGCAGTTCAACTCCGGCCTCTTGCGCCAGGACCGCCAGCTGCGCCCGCGCCCGCTCGTAGAGGCGCGCATCGGTCGGGTAGGCAATTATTCTTTTCCATGACCGTCGTGTCGACGGCCACACGTTTAGCAGGCTGCTGAAAAACTCGGCCGTGGACGCGGGTTGAGGGACATGATTCACTCTTCCTGTGGCCTTTGCGGGGGTGATCTTGCGGGGAACGGACGCGGCGGCAGGTTCGCTTTTCAGCTATGTGGACCTTGA
>JAYSQA010000407.1:0-5599 GCA_043721775.1 Rhodobacterales bacterium | reverse complement strand
CGTGGGCAGACGTTCGGACAGTACCATCAGACCGTTCTCCCGCGCCCCCGAGTGTAAACTTCAGACAGTAGAATGTCTCACTCTTGTTGGCACGGAGGGGTCTGTTGCACGAGGTGACAGGGCGGGGCCGTTTCCGGTTCTGGCGCTGTGCTGGTTGAAAGTGTGACGATCTGGTCCTTTTGGTGCATCGGTGCAACCAATGATACCGCAGAGAATTCCAACATAGCCCTGACCCCTGTCGGTCAGGTTTTGCAGAATGGCAAGGTCAGCACCTGAATGATGGCGCAGGGCGGATTCGGTTCGCCCACATAAGAGGGCTGATGCCCACTTGGGATGATCAACGTCAGGGCCATGAACGTGGTCGCGGCTTCAAGCTCTGCCAATTCGACCGTTAAATTCCGCCCGCGCAGGTACGCTGACGTAAAGGTGAAGCGCCGGTGCCTTTCCACGCTGGCTTGGCCGGGCTCGCACCGATAAGTTGATGAGATGACCAGCTTCGCGCGCAGCCTTGTGATTTTGCTGATTGCCATTTTCCTGGCAGGCACGCTTTCGGTTTCAGCGGCAGTTCCCAGCGCGAATGCGTCAAAGAGCATGGCGGCGATGCCGATGGCGGCAGGCGGACAAGATTGCAAGACCTGTGACCCCCACACCGACATGGCGGCAAGCTGCGATCTGACCTGTGCGCTGTCGACGGCTTCGGTTCTGGTCGGTCCGGTGACACCGGTTTCGGTGCCGAGCGATTGCCGCTTTGATCTGGCCAATTCCACAGCCAGCGGACGGTCACCTCCGCCTGCCTTTACCCCTCCACGAACCATCGTCCTGATCTGACATGGGCCGCCAGCGCGGGTGAGCCTGTTCTCTGGCTGCGCTTTTTGCCGAGCGTTGCCGACGGTCGGCCCCAGTTCATGCCGCGCACGACGGGGGAACAAGGATGACAAAGCATGACTTTTCCACGATTTCGGGCGCTATCGCGTCGAAGGTTGCTGATCGGATTGGGCGCCGCGGCCTTCAGTTACCGCGGGCCGCCATATCTGTTGCGCGCCTTTGCGGGGACTGCCGCCCCCCGACCAACCGGCACTGTCACCGCACTGGCTTTTGACCAAGGCAAGCTGGTGCTGGCGGCGGCAGGTATCTGGACCAGCGCGGATGGCGGGGTGAATTTTCTCCCAACGGCACATGGGCCGGGAGATGTGGTTACGGCGCTGGCCACTCATCCTGAGCGGCCCGGCATAATCTACGGGACCACCGCCAACGGCTTGCTGCGGTCGGTGGATGCGGGGCTTTCGTGGCATCCTGCCGGGCACGGGCTTCCTGCGACCCAGATCGATGCTGTGGCGATTGCGGCGCATGACCCGCAGATCGTCTATGTCGCGGTGCGCGGCGACGGACTGTGGCAAAGCAAAGACGGGGCCAAAAGCTGGGACTTTGCGATGGACCGCCCTTTGGTCGACAAGGTCGAGGTGGATGTGCAGGCCATAGCCTCGATCGGCAGCCTGTCGGGAATGGGCGGCTATTGGGTCTATGCGGGCACTGCGAAAGGGGTGTCCAAGGTGCCGGATTGCTTTTGCCGCTGGCAGCTGTTGGAAAGTACAGGGGCGATGGACGCCTTGGCCAACGGCGCGAAACCGGCCCACATCGACCCGGCGAAGCGCCTGCCGCATCTGTCGGTCCGCAGCCTTGTCACCGCCCCCTCCACTCCGGAGGTGCTGTTCGCGGGCCTGCCCTCGGGCATCTGGAGGACTGGGGACTCTGGTGCCACCTGGGCCTTGCTGAACAGCAAACTCGCCGCGCCAATTCTGGCGGTCAACCCCCAAGACCCGAACCATATCGTGGCTGCCGATGCCGGTGGCACGATGCTTTCAAGCCGCGACAGTGGCGTAACATGGGCCGCTCCAGCGGCTGTATGAGGATGATCAAAATGAGACTGAAATTCGCAACCGTTCTATTTCTTGGCTTCGCTGTTCCCGCCTATGCCGGCGAGGCCGTGACGCTTTACAGC
This sequence comes from Rhodobacterales bacterium, assembly GCA_043721775.1. GTDB lineage: Bacteria > Pseudomonadota > Alphaproteobacteria > Rhodobacterales > Rhodobacteraceae > Stagnihabitans. The sequence goes on along the minus strand of JAYSQA010000407.1, from coordinate 3,600 downwards.
AATCCGACCTGTAGCTGCTGCCAGACTTATGCCGATTATCTGACAGCCAACGGTTATGAGGTCACCGTTGTGCTGCGCGCCGACTATGACAAGGTGGCCATCATGGCCGGGATGCCACAGGACGGCATCGGTTGCCATGTCGCGGTGATCGACGGCTATACGCTCAGCGGGTTCATCCCGGTCAAGTTCATCGAACAGCTTACCTCTGAAAAGCCCAGTGTTTCCGGAATCACCCTGCCTGGCATGCGGATGGACGCGCCCGACATGGAAGACGCGGCGCTGAAAACGCTGAAAGTCTATGCCTACGCCCCAACCGGCGTGACCCTGTATCCGGTGGAATAAGGGTCCGGAGATGACGAGCATCACCGCGATGCCAGACGCACCGATCTTGGCAGTGTTTCTGATGCTGTGCCTGCTGGCGACGGGCTTTGTGGCTGTGGGGGGCATCGCCCTTGTCATCTGGCTGTTCAGAAGGAGACGCCCATGAGGGCCTTATTCATAATCGCAGTTATCGCGGCTGCACCGGTCTGGGCCGAGGACGTCGGTCCCCCGATGATCCAGTTCGGCCAGAAGATCTATGCCACCAACTGCGCCGCCTGCCATGGTGCCAAACTGCAAGGCCAGCCGGATTGGAAACACCGGCTGGCCAACGGGCGGATGCCCGCGCCGCCGCATGATGTGACCGGCCACACCTGGCACCATTCCGACCGCGACCTGTTCAACCTGACCGCGCTGGGGGTCGCTGCCGTGATTGGCGATGGCTATGAAAGCGATATGCCAGCTTTTGGTGGGAAGCTCAGCGACGACGACATCAAGGCAGTGCTGGACTACATCAAAAGCACTTGGCCTGTACGTGCGCAGCGGTCCCAGGCCGCGATCACGGCGGCGGATCTGGCGCAAAATCCGACCGGGGCCGGGCAATGAGGGTTACCCGTCTTGCCGCAGCATTTTGGTTTACCTCTCTGATGCCCGGAACGGCCGGACCGCATGGTTTCACCGTGCACGACACGCCGCAGGTCATGCCCCAGGTCCGCTTTGTGACCGAGGATGGCACAAGCAAGACCCTCGATGCGTTCCATGGCAAGGTGGTCCTCCTGAACATCTGGGCAACCTGGTGCCCGCCCTGCGTCAAGGAAATGCCGACGCTGGATGCCTTGCAGTCCGACCTAGGCAGTGAGAAGTTCGGGGTGGTGACGCTGTCCATCGACACGGGCGGCGTGCCTGTCGTGCGCCGATTCTTTGACAAGATCGGGATCAAACAACTGACTATCTCGGTGGACCCCACTCAGTTGTCCTTCACCAATCTGCGCATTGAAGGCCTGCCCACCACGCTGCTGATCAATGCCGATGGGAAAGAGGTTGCGCGGCTGGTCGGCCCCGCTGTCTGGAATACGCCGGACATGGAAGTTTTTCTGAAAGGTTTTATGAAATGACCAACTTCAACCGTCGCACTGCGCTTGCCACGTTGGCGGCTGCGGCGGCAGCTCCGGCCCATGCCCACTCGCTTCAGGAATTCGAGGATGAATTCTACCCGAAGGAACCGTTCTTTCAGGCGCTCGATAATCCGACCCCTGACTTTACCCTCAGCGATGCGAAGGGCGCGCTGGTGCATCCGGCGGATTTCCTTGGCAAGGTCGTCGTCCTGCATTTCATCTATTCGAACTGCACCGATGTCTGCCCGCTGCATGCCGAAAAGCTGGCGCAGGTGCAGGGGATGATCAACCAGACCCCGATGACGGACATGGTCCGCTTCGTCTCGATCACCACCGATCCCAGCCATGACACGGCAGAGGTGTTGACCGCCTACGGCCCGCAGCATGGGCTTGACCCCATGAACTGGCAGTTCCTGACCACAGCCCCCGGCGAGGCGGAGGATTATACCCGCAAGCTCGCCCAAGCCTTCGGCCACAAGTTCACCGTGGAGGCTGATGGAACCATCACCCATGGCGTCATCACCCATATCATCGGCAAATACGGCCGCTGGCAGGGGAACTTTCATGGGCTGGAGTTTCAGTCGGTCAATATGTTGATGTTCATCAATGCCTTGACCAACGATTACGACAAGCCGAAGCCGGGGATGTGGGAGGGGATTTGGGGTTGGCTGTGAGGGCTGCCCCATACTGACAATCTCAGGCGTCGGCATCTTCGCCGCCTTCTTTGCTGGGTCCATATCCTTCTTGTCGCCCTGCGTCCTGCCCTTGGTGTCGGGCTATGTGTACCTCAGCGCAAGTTAACCCGATTTGCTGACCTGCAAAGTCAGCTGGCGCGCAGGTTTGGATACATTGGGATTGGCTGCGTGTTTCGTGCTAGGCTCAGACCTCATTAATCCGGTTATTTCCGATCCGTTTCGTTGATTCACTGGCGGCATCGGGGAGGTGTCGCATGAGTGATCTGTTTTGGCTGACCGTCGCACAAATGGAGCGGTTGAAGCCGTTCTTTCCCTTGTCTCATGGTGTGCCGCGTGTGGATGAGTGAGGAAGATCAGAAAATGATCCGGGGGTTCATTTTCCTGACGAACGGGTGTTGAGCGGCATTATTTTGGCGATATTATAATTCGCCTTTGGCTGGACGCCCTGCACCGGCCCAATCCTTGGCAGTATCCTGCTGCTCATCGCCAGGGCGGGCAGCCTGAGCGACGGCGTCCGGCTACTGGCGATCTGTTTACGGGGCTTCGGCGTAGCGTTCCTTCTGGCCGCTCTCTTCACCAATGCCATCGCGGCCCGGATCAAAACCATCGGCATGGCGGGCCGGATACTTTACCTGCTGACGGGTGGCGTCATGGTCCTGATGGGCTTGGCCGTGATGACCGGCCAGATGACGCGCATGGCTTATTGGTTGCTGGAAACGTTTCCGGGTCTAGGCTTCACGCTAGGGTGAATGCCGCCCGATGGCCCTTGAAGCCACCCTATCCTCCCCCCCCAGGATAGGCCATGACCCACGACTCACACCCCGCCCTGATCAAGCGCCTCAAACGTGCGCACGGCCACCTTGCTTCGGTCATCGCGATGATTGAAGCGCAACGGTCCTGTGCCGACATCGCCCAACAGCTGCTCGCGGTGGAAAGTGCCATCACCAATGCCAAACGCGAGCTGATCCATGACCATCTGGAACACTGTCTGACCGAAGAGCCCGATGGCCGTGCGAGCGCTGCTACATTGGCCGAATTCAAAGACCTTGCCAAATACCTTTAGGAGCCATGCGATGCCAAGCAACATTCTGGACTGGTTTGGCTTCGGCTCTCCGCAGGCAAAAGGTGTCCATGACCACGGCGGCGCGCATGGCCACACCCACGGGGTGATGGATGCGACCATCGCCACGACCACGCGTGGCATCTGGGCGATCAAATGGTCGTTCGTGATCCTTGCGTTGACGGCAACCGTGCAAATTCTGGTTGTGCTGATGTCAGGCAGTGTGGCGCTGCTGGCCGACGCGATCCACAACGTGGGGGACGCGGGCACCGCGATTCTCCTGTGGGTCGCCTTCCTTCTGGCGCGGCGCAAGCCTTATACCAACGGCCCGTTCAATTGACCTGTGCCCAGCTTCTGGTTGTGATTGAGGTTACGGTATTTGGGTCGTTGGCGAAGCGGTTCCAGGCGGTGC
>JAYSQA010000406.1:0-8491 GCA_043721775.1 Rhodobacterales bacterium | reverse complement strand
CGTCCGATGCTGCCGTCGGTTTCTGTCTAGCAGCTTGAATCTACAGCGCTTTCCGGCGCACGCAACCAAACTTGCCGAGTTCGGTGAATAAGGCGGGCTAACTGTGCTTGCTCGCATCCGCCCCTCGCCCCAACCTTGACTCCATGTACTTAATCGCGTACATTACCCGACATGAAAACCCTCTCCTCCACCGAACTCCGCGCCAATCTTTCGGCTGTCATGGACCGCGTGAACGACGACCACGAGCCGGTCATCGTCCACCGCGCCAAGGGCAAGCCTGTCGTCATGGTCTCGCTTGAAGACTGGGCCAGCATGGATGAGACGACCTATCTGCTGTCCTCCCCGGAAAACGCGCGCCGTCTGCGGGAGTCGATCCGCCAGTTGGAATCCGGTGAGGTCATCGTTCTGGACAAGCTGCCCGAATGAAGCTGACCTTCACGCGTGAAGCGTGGGAGCATTATATCTATTGGCAAGAAAACGACCGGGCAACACTCCGCAAGATCGGGCGCCTGATCGAGGAATGCCTACGCCATCCCTTTGAAGGCACAGGCAAACCCGAGCCGCTGAAAGGTGATTTCGCAGGCTACTGGTCGCGCCGGATCGACCGGGAACATCGCCTTGTCTACCGCGCCACCGAAAACACCCTCGAAATCGTCCTATGCCGCTACCACTACGCCCCCTGACGGAGCCCCCCCATGAACCTCATCTCCCGCCTCTTCTCCAAGCCTGTCGCCAAAACCCCTGATCCCATCCTGCACAAAGACTGCCGGATCTTCCCGCAGCCGGTCAAAGACGGCGCGGGCTACCGCGTCTCGGCCCGGATCGAGAAGGACTTCGGCCCCACGGTCAAAACCCACACCCTGATCCGTGCCGACACCTGCATGTCGCTGGAGGAGGCCACCGAGACCTCGACAGCCAAGGCCCGGCAGGCGATTGATCAGTTGGGCGACGCGCTGTTTGCCTGACCAGTCCCCCATGGACGTCGGCACTCGCTTGGCCTAAGGCCAATCCAGCCCTGCCCAGTCGCCAGAAAGAACCCGTCATGCCCGACAGCCCCCCCGACAGCCAATCTGACAGCAACCCCGACGGCCATTCCGACGGCCATTCCGACGGCCACTCCGACAGCCGCCCCGAACCCCGGGATCTGACCCCTCTGACCGTTGAACGCGCCCAAGCCACGATCCGCATCGTGGCGCAGGCAGTCATCGCAGGGGAACCCGCCCTGACCTATTCCGACCTTGCCCGCCGTTTGGGTATGTCGAAGGTCAACGGGCAGGGCCTCAATTCTTACCTGATCGCGGCGGCGGCCTTGTGTGCTGCACAGGGCCTGCCCAACGTTGGCGTCTTTGTCGTCAGCCAGGCCAGCCTGCAAGCGGGCCAGCCCCTGCCTGCCGAGGGGTCTTTCTCTGATATCTTCTACGCCAAAACCGGCCTTGCCCGCGAAGATGTCCCTGCTGAACAAGCCCGCGTCCGGGCATTTGACTGGCGCGGCGTAAAAGCCCTTGACCTTGACGCACCGCTTTAGCTGCGGCCTGATGGTTCCGCCAGCGCATTGACGGCTGATCCAGTGCCCGCAACATGGGTGATGCCACGCCTCTGGCAGCGCCACCCGGTGAGCATCCGTGCTTGAACGGGTCAGGGCAGGGGCCAGGCCCCCCAACCTGAGTCCGCGCCGCCACAGTTTGGCCGCTATATCTTGCGGCCTTGCGATCTTTCTGGCCGAACCCTGCCCCTGTCTCCTATGGTTAGACGCGATAAGGGGGGTCAACCCCCAGACGACCCCAGGCAGGTAACAACAGATCAAAGGTGCAACCCCATGCGCTGCCCATTCTGCGGCAATATCGACACGCAAGTGAAAGACTCCCGCCCCGCCGAGGATCACGTCTCGATCCGGCGCAGGCGGTTCTGTCAGGCCTGTGGTGGCAGGTTCACCACCTATGAACGCGTCCAGTTGCGCGATCTGGTGGTGATCAAATCCTCTGGCAAGCGCGAGGATTTTGACCGCACCAAGCTGGAACGGTCAATCCGCATCGCCATGCAGAAGCGCCCGATCGAGCCTGAACGCATCGACCAGATGATTTCCGGCATCGTGCGGCGGCTTGAAAGCCTGGGCGACACCGACATCCCCTCCAAGACGATTGGCGAGATTGTCATGGAAAGCCTGGCCCGCATCGACACCGTGGCCTACGTCCGCTTTGCCAGTGTTTACAAGAACTTCCAGGCGGCGGACGACTTTGACCGCTTCGTAAGTGAATTGCGCCCCGGCACCGTGACCGACGAATAGGGCAGAGGCCCGGCAAGGGGCTTCGCCTTCCGCAAACGTTACCCCACAAGGGGCATCCGCCTTCCGCAAGTCGGGCCCCGAAAGGGGCCTTGCCTACCGCAGGCAGGAACGCCCCCCTTGCCGCTCGTCCGTCCATAGGCCATCCTGCGGCGAAAAGGGGGATACCATGCATATTCTGATCCTGGGCGCTGCCGGCATGATCGGCCGCCGACTGGCGGCAAGCCTCGCCCCAGACCACCGCCTGACCCTGGCCGATGTCGTCCCGCCCCCGGCTTTGCCCGGGTCCACCACGCTGACGCTGGACCTGACCGCCGCCGCCGCAGGCAGCCTGATAGCCAGCCGTCCCGATGTCATCATCCACCTCGCCGCCATCGTCTCGGGCGAGGCGGAGGCGGATTTCGACAAGGGTTACGCCACCAACCTCGACAGCACGCGCGCGCTGCTGGAGGCGATCCGCCTGACACCCGGCTACGCCCCCAAATTCATCTTCGCCTCGTCCATCGCCGTCTTCGGCGCGCCGTTTCCAGCGAAAATCCCCGATGATTTTTTCCTGACACCCCGCACGTCCTATGGCACGCAAAAGGCCATCACCGAGCTTTTGATCTCGGACTACTCGCGCCGGGGCTTCATTGACGGCATGTCGATCCGCCTGCCGACGATCTGCGTGCGCCCCGGCCTGCCCAACAAGGCGGCCTCGGGGTTCTTCTCAAACATCATCCGGGAACCGCTGGTGGGCAAACCCGCCATCCTGCCGGTGGCCGACACGACGCGCCACTGGTTCGCCAGCCCGGCCTCGGCGGTTGGCTTCTTCCGTCACGCCCTGACGCTGGACACGCAACTTTTGGGCGACCGTCGCGCCCTGTCGATGCCCGGCCTTTCGGCCACCGTGGCCGAAGAGATCGAGGCGCTGCGCCGCGTTGCCGGCCAGAAGGCCGTCGACCTGATCACCCGCCAACCCGATGACACCATAGCGAACATCGTCGCCACCTGGCCTTGCGATTTTGAGACGACCCGCGCCGATGCCCTGGGGTTCAAGGCAGAGACCACCTTCGACCAGATCATCGCCGCCCATTTGGCGACAGATCCGGTCGGGGCCTGATGCCGCGCCCGCTTCAGCCCTCAGCCTTGATCACCGGCGGCAATCGCGGCATCGGGTACGCCATCGCCAGGGGCCTGATTGCGAGGGGAGTGGCCGTGACCATCGGCGCCCGCACCGAATCAGAAGGCCGCACCGCAGCACAAACCCTGAACTGCCGCATGGCCCATATCGACCTTCTGGACCCTGACAGCTATTTCGATGCCTTCACCCGATCAGAGGGCTGGGACATCCTGATCAACAACGCGGGCATCCTGAACGACGTATCGCTCTTGGACAAAGGCTCTGATTTCGCCATTGCGATGGAGGTGATGGTATCGGCCCCCCTCGACCTGATCCGCCTGAACGTACCCCACTGGCGGCAAACCGGCTGGGGCCGCATCGTCAACATGTCCTCCAGCCTGGGCGCGCACGAACGCGGTCTGAACGGTCCTGGCGCCTATTCGGTGGCCAAAGCGTCGCTGAACGCCCTGACCCGTGTGCTGCCCCGCGACCTGCCGCCTGGTGTCAAGGTCAACGCCTGCGATCCGGGCTGGGTCGCGACCCGAATGGGCGGCCCTCAGGCCCCGGTTCCCGTCGACGAGGGGACGGACACGCCGATCTGGCTGGCGCTGCTGCCGGAAGACGGCCCCACCGGCGGCTTCTTTCGCCAACGAGGGCCCGCCGCCTGGTAAACCTGCAAAGCGCTCTGCGGACCCGGCTGGGGGGGGGCACACCCCCCAGACCCCCCGTGGAGTATTTGGCAAAGCGCAAATGAAAAGAGCGGCCCCCGATTTTCTGCCGCCAGATACTGTCTGCCAAATACTGCCTGCGATGCATCCTGGCTGTCAGTCATCGACCGGTATGGAGTAGAGGATGAAGTCTGACTTCGGGCGGTAGGTGTCGTAAAGCCTGCGCCCGGCGTAGTTGAATTCTTGCGTCAGCCAGCGAACGTTGCCGATGCGGCGCGCTTTGGCGAAGCCTATGACGTGGTCAATCATCGCCCGTCCGACGCCGCCGCCGCGCTGTTCGGGACGCACGTAAAGGTCTGACAGATATACAACTTTTGCCCCTGACAGGCTGCGGTGCATCAGCTGATACTGGCACAGGCCCACCACCTTGCCATCCAAGAGCGCCAGATCGGCCCAGAAGTCTTCGGCTCCTGAGTTTTTGGTCCCTGAGTTATCGGCCTCTGAGTTATCGGCCTCTGGGTTTTTAGCCTCTGGACTTTCGGCGCCAAAGATCCAGTCCCAGACCGCAGCCTTGCCCGCAACCGTCGTCGTGGTCTTGTAGAAGGCGGCATAGGCGTCCAGCAGGTCTTCCCAGACCTTGCGGTCTTCCAAGCGCAAGGGGCGGATAACTATGGCCATGTCAGTCTCCTTTTTCGCCAACCCTCGCTGCCCGACTGCCCTGCGTCAAGCGCTTGCGGCCGATGCCTGCCTTCAGGCATGGTCGGCCCCGACAGAAAAGGGGACGCGCATGATTCCGGTCATTGGCTACATGGGGCAAAAGGTTGCGGTTCTGGGACTGGGCCGATCCGGCCTTGCCACTGCCGCAGCCCTCACCGCAGGCGGCGCCGAGCCCCTGCTGTGGGACGACGCCCCCGAGGCCCGCGCCATGGCCGAGGCGCAAGGCCTGACCTGCACCGACCTGAACCGCGCATCGGCTCTTGACGGCGTGGCGGCGCTGATCACCTCGCCCGGCATCGCACACCTTTACCCAAGCCCGCACAAGATCATCGCCCGCGCGCTGGACCTTGGCATCCCGATCGACAACGACATCGGCCTGTTCTTCCGCAGCTACACCACCGAGGACTGGGACAGCTTCGAGACCGCCCCCCGTGTCATCTGCGTCACGGGGTCCAACGGCAAATCCACCACCACCGCCCTGATCCATCACATCCTTGCGGAAGCCTCGCGCCCCACCCAGATGGGCGGCAACATCGGCGTCGGCGTCCTTGACCTTGACCCCGCGCAAGATGGCGAGGTCGTGGTGCTTGAGCTTTCCTCCTACCAGACCGACCTTGCCCGCTGCCTGACCCCCGACATCGCCATCTTCACCAACTTCTCGCCCGATCATCTTGACCGCCACCACGGCATGGGCGGCTATTTCGCCGCCAAACGCCGGTTGTTCGCCGAAGGTGGCCCCGACCGCGCCATTATCGGCGTGGATGAGGTGGAGGGCCGGTTCCTCGCCAACCAGATGTCCGAGGGGCCCAATGACGACCGCGTCATCCGCATCTCCTCGGGCCAGAAGCTGGATACGTTCGGCTGGACGGTGTTCGCCCGCAAAGGGTTCTTGTCCGAATGGCGGCGCGGCAAGCAATCGGCGTCGATTGACCTGCGTGAGGTTGCGGGCCTGCCCGGCGCCCACAACCACCAGAACGCCGCCTGCGCCTATGCTGCATGCCGGACGCTGGGTCTGGCACCCAAGCAGATCGAGGCGGCGCTGCATTCCTTCGCAGGCTTGCCGCACCGCAGCCAACTGGTGGGTGAAAGGGCAGGGGTCCGCTTCATCAACGACAGCAAGGCCACCAACGTTGACAGCGCGGCCAAGGCCTTGCAAGCCTTCCCGAAAATCCGCTGGATCGCAGGCGGGCTTGGGAAAGAGGGCGGCATTGCGGGCTTGCTGCCCTTCATCGGTTCCGTCCAGAAGGCCTACCTCATCGGCCACTCCGCCCGCGACTTCGCGCTTGAACTGACTGATACCCCGCATGAGATCTGCGAGACGATGGACCGCGCCCTTGCCGCCGCAGCGGCCGAGGCCCAACCGGGCGAGGTCGTCCTCCTTGCCCCCGCCGCCGCCTCGTTCGACCAATACCCCAACTTCGAGAAACGCGGCGAAGACTTCATAGCCCGCGTCAAAACCCTGATCGGAGGCTGACATGGAAGGCAAATGCACCTGCGGCGCGGTCACCTACCGGCTGACCCAGACGCCCCTCTTCACCCACTGCTGCCATTGCACCTGGTGCCAGCGTGAAACAGGGTCAGCCTTCGCGCTGAACGCCATGATCGAAACCGAATGCCTTGACGTCGCGGGTGACGTTGCGGAAGTCGTCACCCCCTCCAACTCGGGCAAAGGCCAGACGGTGGCGCGGTGCCCCGCCTGCAAAGTGGCGCTCTATAGCCATTATGCCGGGGCAGGGCGGCTGATCGCCTTCGTCCGCGTCGGCACGCTGATCAACCCGGCCGATTGCCCGCCCGACATCCACATCTTCACCGCGACCAAACACCCCTGGCTTGCGCTTGAACCCGGTGTGCCCGTGCTGCCCGGCTACTACGACCGCAAAGCCCACTGGCCGCAATCCAGTCTCGACCGCCGCACGGCGCTGCTCGCCCGGTCCACGACTTGAACCCCACCCGCACCATGGGCCAATGGCCCATCCTACCCCTACCCATGCCCATTGCTCTTTGCCCAAATACTCCCGCCGGAGGCAAAGGCCTGCCAAAAGCGCGGCGCTGGTCATTGGTAGGATGGGCAATCTGCCCATGTTCCTCCGCCAACCCCAATACCGTCTAGCCAGCCCCGCCAACTTGGGCTACTCTTGTCATTGATCCGGGATCAACCCGGACATATCGGCAGTCAGGCAAGCAGGCGATCCCATGACAGAAATGGTTTACGGCTCGATGCCCTCGCGGGCACGAGAGCCGGTTCTTCCACGTTGGTGGCGCACCATCGACAAATGGACCCTGACCGCCATCCTGGCGCTGATGGGCATCGGAATGCTGCTGGGCCTTGCAGCCTCCGTCCCCCTTGCCTCGCGCAACGGCTTGCCGCCGTTCTATTATGTGCAACGCGAGGCCTTCTTCGGTGCCCTCGCCCTTGCCACCATGCTGGGCTTTTCCATGCTGTCGCCCGATGCCATCCGCCGCATCGGCGTGCTTGGTTTTGGGCTGTCCTTCGTGGCGCTGATCTGCCTGCCCGTCCTTGGCACCGACTTCGGCAAGGGTGCCATCCGCTGGTATTCGCTGGGCTTTGTGTCCTTCCAACCGTCCGAGTTCCTGAAACCCGGTTTCATGATCGTCGCCGCCTGGCTGATGGCCGCGTCGATGGAGCTGAACGGCCCGCCCGGCAAGCTGTTCTCCTTTGCGCTTCTGGTCATCATCGTGGGATTTCTGGCCATGCAGCCAGACTTCGGCCAGACCATGCTGGTGATCTTCGGCTGGGGCGTCATCTACTTCGTCGCCGGAGCCCGCATGACCCTGATTGCCGTGATCCTTGCGCTGATAGGCTTTGCCGGCAACTTCGCCTACTACCACTCCCAGCACTTCGCCCGCCGGATCGACGGCTACCTGAACGCCGATGTCGACCCGCGCAGCCAGATCGGCTACGCTACCAACGCCATCCAGGAGGGCGGCTTCTTCGGTGTCGGCGTCGGCAATGGCCAGGTCAAATGGACCCTGCCTGACGCCCACACCGACTTCATCATCGCCGTCGCGGCCGAGGAATACGGCCTGATCCTCGTCCTCGTCATCATCGGCCTTTACTGCACCATCGTCATGCGAAGCCTGATCCGCCTGCAACGCGAACGCGACCCCTTCGTCAGGCTCGCAGGCACTGGCCTCGCCTGCATCTTCGGCGTGCAAGCCATGATCAACATCGGTGTCGCCGTCCGCCTCTTGCCCGCCAAAGGCATGACCCTGCCCTTCGTCAGCTACGGCGGATCTTCCGTCATCGCCGCAGGCATCACCGTTGGCATGCTGCTGGCCTTGACCCGTACCCGCCCGCAAGGTGAAATCAGCGACCTCTTCAAACGTGGCCGCTAAGATGGCCACCGCCCCCCTCCTGCTCATCGCCGCCGGAGGCACCGGTGGCCACATGTTCCCCGCCCAGGCCCTTGCCGAGGCCATGGTGGCAAAGGGCTGGCGCGTCCGCCTTTCGACCGACGCAAGGGGTGCCCGCTACGCCGAAGGCTTCCCGGCGCAGGTTGAACGCATCGTCCTCTCCTCCGCCACCTTCGCCCGTGGCGGCCTGATTTCCCGCGCCCTTGTCCCCCTTCGCGTGGCCGCAGGCATCATCGCCGCCCTCTGGCAATTCACCCGCGACCGCCCTGCCGTCGTCGTAGGCTTCGGCGGCTACCCCACCATTCCGGCCCTGACCGCCGCCTGGATCCTTAAACTCCCCCGCATGAT
>JAYSQA010000405.1:0-9215 GCA_043721775.1 Rhodobacterales bacterium | reverse complement strand
TGGAATGGGATTTGGCGGCATCTGGATGATCCTTGTCATCGTCCTCGTGGTGCTCGCTATTTTCGCATTGGCAAAATATCTACGCAAATAGAAGGGAGACGACGTCATGAGCTACACAATTGACCGGCTGATTACCGGGGCCACACTTGACGAGGTGGACGCGCGCACCCGCACCGCGATGGCAGCCATCGGGTTCGGCGTGCTGACCGAAATCGATATGAAGGCAACGCTGAAGCAAAAGATCGGCGTGGAAATTCCGCCTTACCGTATCCTCGGGGCCTGCAACCCGCAAATGGCGCACGAGGCCATCGGGATGGAGTCGCGCGTGGGGGTGATGTTGCCGTGCAATGTCGTTCTGCGGGCGGTCGACGGCGGGGTTGCGGTCAGCACGATTGACCCGACAGTCACGATGCAGGTGATTGATAACGAAGGGCTGCACGCGCTGGCGGCGCAGGGCCGCGACCTTCTGGTGGGGGCGTTCGCGGCGATTTGAGGTGTATCCGGGCTCAACCGCCACGCCGGTCAGGGTCATCCTGCCCGTGCTGATGTTGGCGGTGTTCACGATCTCGGTCGGTTTCGGGATATTGCTGCCGCAACTGCCGACGCGGGTCGAACGGTTGCTGGGGGCGGACACCACCCCTGTGCAGATAGCGCGCGCCACGGGGCTGCTGACGGCGATTTACATGCTGGCGCTGTTCATCTGTGCCCCGGTCTGGGGCTGGCTGTCGGACAACTGGGGACGGCGACGCATTTTGCTGTTGGGGCTCACTGGTTTCAGCGCCACCATGATTGCCTCCGTCTTGTTCGACACGCTGGCCGCGATTTACGTCGGACGCGCATTGACCGGCATATTTGCGGCAGCGATCACACCGGTCGCCCTTGCGGCTGTCACGGATATGTCGTCGGGCGAAAAGACACTGGGCCGCAGACTGTCGTTCGTATCGATGGCGGGCATCTCCGGCTTTCTGTTCGGGCCGACGCTGGGGGTGGTGTTGCAGCGCCTGCCGGGCGGAACCGGGACTGCAGCCGGGGCATTGACTGTGCCACTGCTGGCAACCGGCGGACTGGCGCTGATGGCGGCAATTGCGGTTGCGGTGTCTCTGCCCGGAAGGATCATACCGGCGCAGAGGCTGGACGAAGCATTGGTACCCTCCCCTGCACCCCGGCTGATTTCGCAATTGCTGATCCTTGGATTTGTGGTGTCCGCCGGGGTTGGAGTTTTCGAAGTCGGCCTCGCCCTGCGCGGCAAGCAGGATCTGGGCCTGACGCCTGTGCAGATTGCCGCGATGTTCACGACCTGTAGTCTGGTGATGATTGTGGCTCAGGCCGCCGTGTTTTCGCTGGTCAGGCCAGAGCTCACCCGCTGGCTTTTGGCGCCTGCCTTTGGGGTTCTGGCAGTGGGGCTGTTCGTGGTTCCACTGGCGGGAAGTTTTGCGCTGATGCTGCTGGTGACCGGCGGCGTGGCGGCAAGTGCGGGAATGTTATCGCCGATCCTGACCTATTGGATTGCAGCAGGGGCGAGCCATAAATCCGGTGCCGGGTTGGGCAAGCAAACCTCGGCGGCGAGCCTTGGTGCGGCAGTGGGGTCAGCGGCGGGCGGGCTGTTGTACGATGTGACATGGCCGCCCAACGCCGCGTTTGTGCTGATGGCCGGTGTGGCTCTGCTCGCCGTTTGGCCGAGCCTGCGCTTGCCGGGGCGGTTGATGCCAAGCGCTGCTGCGACGCAGGAAACCGGTTCATAAGAGAGAGAGAGAGTCCCGGGCAAGCCTTGCTGCGCTGCGTTCCTAGGCTTCATGCCGTCGCTTGTGTTTCTGCCCCAGACTGAAAATACCCGACCGCATCATCAAGCATGCGCGACACGCACCACCGGGCGTAGACCCCCGCGAACAACAAACCCAGCCAGCGCCCCGGCAGGGACGACGGCAGCCGGTAGTCGATGTAAACCCGGGTGCTGGTCCGCCCGGCAACGTCGCGGGTTTCAAACCCCATGACGTAGCTGTCGATGATCAGCAGCCGTTGCGGCCCACGCGTTTCCCAAGTCTTATGCGCAGGTGGTGTCCGTTCGGTCACCACTTCCACAACAACCAGCGACAGCCCCAGAAAATGTCCGCCCATCCGGATCACCGACCCGACGGCGCGGCCTTGGCCCGCGTCGAACGCATAGGTCATCCGGCCACCCAGCATCATCATCGACCGCTTTTCCATATGGGCCGCGAGGCGGGTGTGATCGTCCAGATAGGCGAAGACCTCGGCCTGCGATGCCGGAATGATCGCCTCTTTCTCATGGTGGCATGTGCGTGCTTGCATCAGCTGAATCCCTTATCCCGGGGCGATCTCACTCCAATCAAGGAAGCGCCTGTCCGAAAAGGTTCCCCAGGCGCGGCACAAATCCCGGCACATCGCGCATGTAAGTGGCGTAAAGCGGCCCGAATGCAGTCAGCGCCTCGCGCTCTTCGCTGCGGGCAAGCCGGACATACATGGTGACGAGCACCGGAAACATGATGAGCGTCAGCAAGGTTGGCCATTGCAGCAGGAACCCGAACATCACCAGCACAAATCCTACATACTGCGGATGACGGATGCGGGCATAGGGTCCGCTTGTTGCCAGCGCGTGGCACTTTTGTGCTTCGTAAAGCACTCGCCAGGCTGCGGAAATCAGAACGAACCCGCCGCCGATGAACACAAAACTCAGGATGTGAAATGGCCCGAAATGCGGGTTGCTGCCCCAGCCGAACACCTGCTCCAGCAGATGCCCGCCATCATGCGACAGCCAGTCAACGCCCGGATAGCGGGTCCCAAGCCAGCCCGACAGCAGATAGATCGTCAGCGGAAAGCCATACATCTCGGTAAACAGCGCCACCAGAAACGCGCTGAATGCGCCGAATGTCCGCCAGTCGCGCGGCGTGTCCGGCTTGAAAAACGTGAAGGCGAACAGAATGAAGATCGCCGAGTTGACGATGACCAGCCACCAAAGACCATAAGCGGGGACAGCGGTTTCCATGATCAGCCTTTCTGCATTGTTTCAGACCGCAGGCGGCGGCGGGGTGGACTCTTGAGTTGGTTTGGATGTTCGGGACGACGAGCCGCCGTGCCCCCCATGCCCGCCTTGCCCCCCATGCATGAAGACATGCATCAGAAGACAGGCTGGCAGTAGCAGAAACGGCAAAACGGCAAAGGCATGGGCCCGATGTTCGGCCAACAGATAGAACCCGGCGATTGCGAGAAACGCGATCAGGACGATCTTGCCGCGGGACCAACCGGAACCGGGACTGCTGGGAATATGGGTGCTGTGGTCCATGTTGTTCCTCCGGCGTTTTTTCTGCTCGCAAGTCCAAGGGTCTCACAAGACCTACTTATCCCCAGACAGAACGCTCATAACGCCCCGCCGTCGTTGATCTGCGTCAACGTTCGAGGCGTATCGTCTTGGTGTGCGGGGCCGGAAGTGCCGTTGGAACGGCAACCTCAGTCAAGGCCGCTGCTTCAGACAATCAGAACAGGCGCAAATCCTCCACCCGGCGTGCGAAAATTGGTCGTCTGGCCCTGATAAATCCGGGCCGCGACCAGCAGCGGCTGCGCCTGGTAGGTGTAAAGCCGCACATCGACCTTCCGCACCGTCGGCACACCGTCCAGCCGGATCATCCGCTGGCCGGGGGCGGCGATTGTCTGCGCCACATAGTCAGCCGCCAGAATATCGGCCCAGACCGATTTCGTCAGCTTGTCGCCGCGATACACCGCCTTGCCGCCATGCCCCGACACCGGTTTGAAGAACAACTGCCGCCGTGCGGCCCACAGCTCATCCGCGTTCCGGGGCGTCACCATCCGGGTCTGCGGTATGCCTGCCAGCCGCTGGATCAGCGCCGCCGAAACCCCAAGCCCGGCCAGTGCCACCGGGTCTGACAACAGCGTCAGATTGCGCTTATGCGCCAAAAGCGCGTGGTTGTGTGGGTTCGGGGTCAACACCACGGCACCATCCTGATAAGCGCGGCGCAGGGCGGCGTGGCCGGGTTCGGCCAGTGCGAAATCGACCAGCCGGTTATAGACCAGATCGATCTGCAGATCGCCAAGGAACAGCCCGGCGTCGCGATAGGCCAGTTTGCCCGGATCGCAGATCACCGCGTCAATCCCGGCCTTAATTATCATCTGCTGCGCCAGAACGAACTCCGGGTATAAATACTGCACCTCAGGGGCGTCGTCGACAATGGCAATGCGGCGGAGCGGGGCGTCCCCGCGCTGGCGGCTCCATTCTGCGCGAAACATCGCCAGCACCTGCGCCTCAAACCCTAGCGCCAGCCCATCCTCCGGGCGGTGCACCAGTTCGGCGCAACATACCGATTGCGCCCGGGCCAGCAGGGCGTTCAGGAATGCACCACCGGCATTGGTATTCACCTCGATCAGTTTGGGGCCATCGTCGCCCAGATGAAAATCATAGCCCATCAGCGCGCCCGCCGGACCGGGATCAACCTTCGAAATCTCAGGTGCCCAAGCCATCACGGCGTCGCGAAAGGCCGGGATTTGCGCCACCGCCTCGATTGCCGCGACGGTAGTTTGCATGGCCTCCAGTGCCGCGGCTGGCAGAAACACCGGTACGTTGGAAAACAGATGCGGGTGGGTCGCAGCCATCTGACCGGACAGGCCCGGGTTCCCCGAACCGGTTGCAAGCGCCCGGTCCAGTTTCGCCTGATCAATCGTTATGCAAAAACAGCTCTGGTTCAGATCCGCCGGGACCAGACCGGGGGTGCCGGGTAGCAGGGTATCACAGGTGGCGGGCATCTGGTCTCCTGCGGTGATCATCCGGGACGGGATTTACTTGGGATGAAACTGTCATACCGCAGCATAGCCCATCGTTTTCCCGGCGCAACTGAGCGAGATCAATGTTGCGAAGGCCCGCAAGCCCTAAGTTGTGGCTACCCGAGCCGACGATCCCCAGTCATCAGGGCCCGGATGCCCAACGCGTCGATCCCGATTTCGATCTGGTGACCATGGAGGTCAAGGTGCCGCAAACCCTCGGGCATTTGCACTACTGGAGCGTGACGCTGACCCGGCCTGCGGGCCGCGCCGAAGTTCTGCGCGCCTTTCGCGCCTTGTCCCGCATCCTGCTGCTGCGCGGCGATGCGGGGTTGGGGGCGCTCAATACCGTCAAGGAATGGATGCAGGATATCGGCCGCCCGCGCGCTGACCTTTACGAAGTGGCTGTGTGGGAAGATATGCTGGCGGTGCAAGGTGACGCGTTGTTCTACGCCTATATGGTCGATAATCAGGCTATCGTCGTGCCGGAAACCATTGACGCGATCCGCGCGATCTGCGGGCTGCAAACCGACCCCGCGCCGTCGATCCGCATGACAGATGCCGCACCGGGGATCGGTGGCTTGCAACCCCCTGGTAGCCCGGTATGACCGCCGTTTCGGCCAGATTGATACCCGGCAGCGGCAGCCTCGACCGCCTGCCAAACCCGATGACCACAGGAGATGGAACATGAGCAAAACAACCCTTGATGTCGCCGACCTGTTCAGTGTGCTGGATTTTGCCGGGGTGCAAAAGCGGTTGCTGGCGCTGCAGGGTGTAAGCGCGGTCGAGATGACGGCGGCCTCCTCCAGCGTCACGGTGACTTACGACCCTGACCGCACCGACGCCGCGAGAATTGCTGCGGAGATCAAGGCATGCGGTTTCCACTGCCGGGGTGAAACGGTGCCCAATCATCTGTGCATCCCGAACCGCACGGCGGTGCCACCCGGCAATCCAAAGGCCCCCTCGGCGGCAGTTTCCGCGAATGGCCCACATGCGGGCCATTCGGGAAGGACGCCCGCCGCGATGGCGGCCATGGACGCGGCTCCAGCCGACAAAAGGGGCGGCATGGCCAAGGACGCGATGGCGCACGAGATGGGCCACGGGTCCGGCATGGATATGCAGGGCATGGTCACCGACATGCGCAACCGATTCTTCATCTGCCTGTTCTTTACTTTGCCGATCTTTGCCCTCGCGCCGATGGGGATGGGCGCACCGGTGTTCGGGCCCCCCTTCGGGCTGAGCCTTGATGTGACGATGTTCCTGCTGGCTTCTGCCGCGATCCTCTATCCGGTCTGGCCGTTCGTGGTGGCGGCGATCCGCGCCCTGCGCAATGGCGTGTTGAACATGGCGGTCTTGGTTATCCTGAGCGTCGGCACCGGCTATGGCTTCAGCGTCGGTGCCACCTTCTTTTTCGAAGGCACGCAGTTTTACGAGGCGGCGAGTGTGCTTATGGTGTTCATCCTGCTGGGTCACTGGCTGGAAATGCGGGCCCGCGCCGGAGCGTCAGCGGCCATCCGCGCGCTTCTGGACATGGCACCGCCCCGGGCCACGGTGCTGCGCAACGGAGCCGAGATCGAAGTGCCGACCGCAGAGGTGGTCCTTGGCGATATCGTCGTGCTGCGCCCCGGCAACAAGCTGCCGGTTGACGGCGAAGTGACCGAAGGCACTTCGACCATCGACCAGTCGATGCTGACCGGCGAGTCGATGCCGGTGACGAAAACGGTTGGCGATACGGTGATCGGGGCTACCATCAACAAGAGCGGCACGTTGAAATACCGCTCGACCAAAGTCGGGGCGGATACCGCGCTGGCGCAGATCGTCAAGCTGGTGCAGGAGGCGCAGAATTCCAAGGCGCCCTCACAATTGCTGGCTGACCGCGCGGCGCAATGGCTGGTGCTGGCGGCGATCGTGATCGGTCTGGGCACCTTTGCGATCTGGTTCTGGGTACTGGGCGAACCGCTGCTGTTTGCCGTGACCCTGAGCATTACGGTGTTCGTGATAGCTTGCCCCGATGCGTTGGGTCTTGCCACGCCGATGGCGGTGATGGTCGGCACCGGCCTTGGTGCGGCCAACGGTATCCTGTTCAAGAACGCGGCGGCTCTGGAGGAGGCAACCAAGCTGACGGTGATCGTGTTCGACAAAACCGGCACGCTGACAATGGGCCAGCCTAAGGTGGTCGATATTGTCGCCGCCCCGGATGTTTCGCCCGACGATATTCTAAAAATCGCGGCAGCCGTGGATGCCGGTTCCGATCACCCGCTGGCATTGGCGATTGTCGAGCGGGCCAAGGGGTTGGAGTTGCCGAAAGTCGCGGACTTCCTGAATGTCGAAGGCAAGGGGGCCAGCGCAAGCATTGACGGCGCAGGGGTTCATCTGGGCAACCGGCGGATGATGGACGACAACCAGATCAGCCTTGGCGGGTTGGAGGCGCAGGCGGAAACCCTGAAAGCCGACGGGCGCACGGTGATCCACGTCGCCCGCGCGGGTAAGCTGATGGGCTTGATCGCTATCGCCGATGCGCCGCGCCCGACCGCAATAGCGACCATCAAGAAGCTGCATCAACAGGGCGTCAAGGTTGCCATGCTGACCGGCGACAATGCGGGCACCGCCAAAAAGATTGCCAGACTTTTGGGCATCGACATCGTTCTGGCCGACGTGCTGCCGGGGCAGAAGGCCGACAAGATCAAGGAATTGCAGGCTCAGGGTGAAAAGGTCGGCATGGTCGGTGACGGGGTGAATGACGCCCCGGCGCTGACCCAGGCCGATGTCGGCTTTGCCATCGGCGCGGGCACCGACGTGGCGATTGAAAGCGCCGATGTTGTGCTGATGAAAAGCGATCCCTATGACGTGGTCGGTGCGATGACCCTGTCGCGCGCTACCCTGCGCAAGATGCACCAGAACCTGTGGTGGGCGACCGGCTACAATCTGATCGCCTTTCCGGTTGCCGCAGGGGTGTTTTATCCCTTCGTGCTGAGCCCGGAAGTTGCCGCTCTGGCAATGTCGGGAAGTTCGGGGTTGGTTGCGGTCAACGCGCTGCTGCTCAAGCGCACAAGGCTGGATGGGCTTCGGCCTGCAGGGCAGGTCGCCGATTTGACGTCAGCCCCAGCGGTCGACAGTCCGACGTAACCGGGATGGAACAGGTCGCTTTGATCAGGAGTGATTGAATTTGAAACAGGATTGCGCCATCGAACGGGCGGTGTCGTACAGATCAGTCTGTCGCCGGACCTGCCCTCGGCGTGGACAGACCGCTCCAAGACCGGGAACTGGTATATGCCAAGCGCGGCAAAGCCGTTCAGCACGGCTGCCCTGATTTGGAACTCCGCAAGCTGCCGGTGGAAGTCCTGCGTCATGAAACGCTGCCGCGGCAGGTTGACGTCGTAAATTTCAGGGTCTGCGCAGCTTCGGCGACGGCGACGGCTTCGGCGACGGCGAGGGCGACGGGGCCGTATGCCATACCGGCCGTGGCAATCAGTCGGTTGGATCGGGTGACAGCCTGTTCAGATACCAAAGAACGATCATCGGGACGACAACCCACTGCCCCAGCGGAGCAAGCCCGGTTCCAAGAAACGGCAAACGCGGCATGGCCGCTGCATAGGTCCAGCGGTCCAGAATTCCGGTGCTGAGAAATTCGATGATGACCGTCATCAGAAGGCCGGAAACCAGCCAGACTGCGATGGCCAAAGCCTTTGGCCGGACGTGCCAGCGGCGCGTTCCGGTCACAATGCACGTCACCCAGAACGCGACAAGCACCATGGCCATATCCCCCAGTGTGGCCTGCAGGCAAATCAGAATTCCTTCGAAATGCGAGAGCGACTCCATGCTTCTGAACAGGGGAGCCTGCAGAAACTCCCATGTGAAAAGCATCGGAAATGACAACAGCACAACATCAGCTTCTGGGGCGATCCGGTAACGCGATGCCATCTTGCGGGGCTCCTGGGGTTGAACGGGATCGGGAAATGCAGGTTCAGAGCGGCATCGCACTGCACCAGAACAGCCTGCCGGGCGCGTGGGTGCGGTCTTCTGATATCTATGTCACATCTGACGGGGAAGTTCACGCTTCGCAGTGTTGTGATTTGTAGGTGGCGGCCCGTTCGCCGAAGTCTGGGCCTGAATATCCGACTCGCGGGTCTGCTGAGCAAGGGAAGATGACCATCGACGCTTTGACCAAATCTTTGACCCGTCGCGGTTTTATTGGTTCCCTTGCGGCTGTTGCGGCGGCGTCGGGCTCGCCGCTTTCGGCGCATGAGGACCCAGCCTTTGAATTGCCGCAAGATTTCCTGCCGACACTGGTGGAAATGGATGCGTGGCTGCCGGCGGGGTCGATCCACGTGTTTCCCAACCAGTTCCGTCTGTATCTGATGCTGCCGGACCAGCTGGCGCTGCGCTATACCGTCGGCGTCGGGACTCCCGGTTTGTATCATGCCGGGGAG
>JAYSQA010000404.1:0-23761 GCA_043721775.1 Rhodobacterales bacterium | reverse complement strand
CTGACCGCCTCGGCCGGGGGAAACTGGCCTGCGTTCAGCGAGGCGCGGACAACGGAATAGGCCGCGGTATCGACGTCGATGGAGAAGGTCGACACCGGCTCTGCGGTCGTGACATGCGCGGGGTTTTGCGGAGCGGTGGCATAGGCTTCGGTGTTGAATTGGGCTGCCCTTGAGGTATCAGCCACTGTCCCTGCCATCCGCATCGCGGGGGCGGCAAGTTTGGTTGAGGGGGCGAAGGAGCCAGTCGGAGCATTTTCCGACAGGGCCTGTTCAGCGGCGACACGGCCCGCCGCGACCGGCGGAGAGGGCGGGGCGATCTTTGCTGCGGCACCAGCATCAGCCATGGCAACCGGGGGCACTGGCCCAGGCAGAGCAGGCTTGGCCAGAGCAGGCTGGCGTGGTGTTGCGGGCGCGAGCGGGGCGGTTTCAGGTTGGGCCTGGTCCAAACGCTGCACCGGGGCGGCGGCGATAGCAGTGGTCTGCGGCTTTGGCAGTTGCGCTTTGGTCAAGGGCAGCACCAGAACCACGCCCAGCAGCAATGCTGCGGCAGAGGTCGTGGCGGTCAGGATCGGGCGAGAAGAAAGTGGTTTCAGCATCATGCGCACCTTTGTCAGGAACCCCGCCCTTTGTGGGCGGCCTAAAGGAAGACGCGTCGGGCCCGGCGATCCTTGGACCCTGTCGAAATTTTCCATGGCAAGGCGCAGCGCCTGTTCCCTGGCTTGTGGATCGGGCGCAGGAACGGCTTTCAGGGCCGCACGAAGGGCGTCGAGGTCATCGTTCATGCTGCATCCTCTGCGGCTATCGCCCGCAGGCGTTTCTTCACCTGCGCCATCCGCCAGGCAACGGTGCCCTCGGAGACGCCCAGAACCTCGCCCGCCTGGGCTTGCGTCAACTCTTCGCCCAGAACCAGCGCCACGGTATCGCGCAGTTCGGGCGTCAGGCGCTGCATGGTCTGGGTCAGCCAATCCAGCGCCTGGGCCTGGGTGGCGATTTCGTCTTGCCGCGCCATTTCCCAATCGCCCCAGCCCTGAGCCGCCCGGCTGCGCACTGCTTGGCGGCGGCGGCGGTCGTGGGCGGCATTGACGATGACGCGGTAAAGCCAGGTGGTAAAGCGGGCCTCGCCGCGCCATGCCGCAAGCTTGGTGGGCAGGGCGGCACAGATGTCTTGGCATAGGTCTTGCGCTTCGGCCCGATGGCCAGTCAGGCGGTAGCACAGCCCGTTCATCCGGTCATAGTGTCGCCCGATCAGCGCGGCAAAGGCGGCACGGTCGCCTAACGCGGCGGCACGGGCCAGGGTTTCATCATCGGTTTCCATACACATCACATTAGGTTAGACGCACGCCGCCCGTCCATCCTTGGGTGCCTTGCCAGAAAAAAGGGGCGCATAAAAAAAGAGGCGGGGGGGATGCCCGCCTCCTGACTGTGCTGAAAAGGGCTTGGGGGAAGCCTGCTCGATGGTCTTTTTCCCCTGACGAAACTAGTACAGCAAGCCGTCCATCAACCCGAAGGCGCCGCCACGGGTTTCCAGCATGGCCATCTTGCCCGACTGCGTCGCGTAAGCGGTCAGCGCCTGATAGGTGCCAGCGCCGAAGCTTCCATCGACCCGGCCACGGTAGTAGCCATAGTTGGCCAGGGTGGCCTGAATGCGGCGGCGTTCGTCACTGGAATAGGCGTTGAAGGCCATTGCGGCGGGGGTGTTGTAGTAGCTTTGCACAGGGGGCTGGTACACCGGCGGACGCGGGCGCGGCTGGTCGTCATAATAGACCGGCCCGCGGTAGACCGGCGGGTAGTAGACCGGTTGTTGCTGTTCGCGCTTGTGATGATTGGCGTCCCGCATGATGGCACCCAGAAGCAGCACGCCCAAGGCGCCTTTCAGCATGTTCTGTTCATCCTTGCCATAGGCCATGGCCGGGGCGGCAGAGGTGGCCAGCAGCGCCATAGCAACGGTGCCAGCGATCAGTTTGGTTTTGAGGTTCGACATAAGGGGCAGCATGTCATGTCCTTTCGGGGGGATGGGGTGGCATTGCCGTTTGGCGTTTGCCTTGAGACAGAGATGAACCTTTGGGCCGGGCTAAGCAAAAACAGCGGTTTGCTATGGGATAACAGGCGGGCATAAACTACTTAATATATTGATATAAAACATTAATAATATGTGCTATGAGAATCGGGCGAGGCCGGCCCCCGCCCGTTTTTTTCATTTGATGCGGAAGTCGAAGTGCTTTTGGACGTCTTCTTCGATCTTCCAGGTGCCTTTGAAGGTGGGTTCAACCACGAAGGAATCGCCAGCCTGAACGGTTACCGGCTCTCCACCATCGGGGGTGATCGTGATTCGTCCGGCGATCAGCACCACATATTCGTAGGCGGTGTAGGTGGCATGGTAGCTGCCTTTGGTGCATTCCCAGATGCCCGAGACCATATCGCCCGCAGCAGAGGTGTGGAGCGCCCAGGTCTTCATGCGGGGGGTGCCTTCGGTGACCACCCAGCCATCAAGGTCTTCGGTGGATGGATCAAAGCCATGGGTCGGGGGAAGTTTGATAACGGTTTGCATGGGGCCTCCTGCGGCATGGAACGCCAGTATCCTGCCCCTGAGCCCGGTCTTGTCGCAGACACAGGCGACAGGATTGCTCTGCTGGCGACCTTGTGCGCCGGGCGGTGCGGGGTATAATCAGACCAACAGGCCCGGCATCGGGCGACACGCGGGAAAGGGTCCGAAGATGGCGGAACAGCATGGGTCTGCGGGCCACCGCGAAGTGGTTCTCGACACCGAGACGACAGGTTTCGAGCCGTCCGAGGGCCACCGCATCGTGGAAATCGGCGCGATTGAGCTGATGAACCACATGCCGACCGGGCGGACCTATCACCAATATATCAACCCCGAACGCATGATGCCGAAAGAAGCGTTTGAGGTGCATGGTCTGGGCGATGACTTCCTGCGCCAGCAGCCGGTTTTCAAAGCCGTCGCACGCGCGTTCATTGAATTCATCGACGATGCCACGCTTGTTATCCACAATGCCGGCTTCGACATGAAGTTTCTGAACGCTGAATTGCAGACGCTGGGCCACCCCGGCCTGCCGATGACGCGGGCTTTGGACACGGTCGCCTTGGCGCGGCGCAAGTTCCCCGGTGCCCCGGCCTCGCTTGATGCGCTGTGCCGCCGGTTTGGCATCGACAATTCTGCCCGCGAAAAGCACGGCGCGCTGTTGGACTCGGAACTGCTGGCGGAAGTTTATCTGGAGCTGATCGGCGGGCGGCAGCCGGATTTCGTGCTGGCAACGGCAGCGGCGCAAACGGCGGCCAATCAACGCGCCAATCTGGCGGGGCGGGTGAAGCCGCGCCCCACCCCTTTGCCGTGCCGGTTGACCGAACAAGAGGCTGCCGCCCATCAGGCCTTTGTGGGCAAGATGGGCGACGCAGCCGTGTGGTTGAAACGCACTTAAGCCGAAGCCGTCGGCGTTGCGGCGGCAAGCTGCGCGCGGCGGGCCATTTCCTGACGGTACAAAGCCAGGAAATCGACGTTGTCGATGTTCAGAGGCGGGAAGCCGCCATCATGCGTCACATCCGAAATAATGCGGCGGATGAACGGGAACAAAAGGCGCGGGCACTCGATCAGCAGGAAAGGATGCAGTTGTTCGGCGGGAACGCCTTCGACAAGGAACACCCCGGCGTAGTCAAGTTCCAGCAGGAACAGCGTGTCGCCGTTGGCCTTGTTGGTCGAGCTGACTTTAAACTTGGCAATCACATCATAGGTGTTGGCTTGCGGCCGCTGACGGGCATCAAGGTTCACGCCCACCTGAATCTCGGGCTGCATTTCGGTGCCGGACAGGCCCTTTTGCGCCACCATGTTTTCAAAAGACAGATCGCGGACAAATTGGGCCAGAACCTGCATTTTAACTTGCGGCGCGGCATCGCCCGCGCCGTTTTCTTCGGCCATAACAAACCCCTCCAGAAATGGTGTGATGTTCCTAGCAGGCAGTCAGGGTTTGGTCCATCCCGAAGGCTTGCCCAGATGCGTCGCAGGGGGCGAAACCTCTTCGGCCACCACGTCGATGATGTCGGGTGATCCGGCAGACGGCCTTGCAGGTCCCATGGCACCGAAGCCGCGATGCCCAATCGCCATCCGGGCCTTTTCGCGCAAGCTGTTGATCAGCATGTTGCGCACGGGGGGCAACAGCAGGGTCAACCCTGCGATATCCGTCAGAAACCCCGGCAAGATCAGCAAAACCCCGGCCAGAACGATCAGCGCCGAATGGGCCGCCGGGGTCAGCGGGTCGCCCAGGGTTTTCAGATCGCGCATGACCTGCCCCAGGGCCGTTCTTTTCTGCCATCGGATCAGCCATATCCCCAAGGCGGCGCTGCCCAGAACGATGCTCCACGTTGCCAGAACCCCGATCCTGCCGCCAATACTGGCGAACAGCCCGATTTCCACCATCGTCCACGCCATGAACAGCCAGATGACGCGCATTCCAGTCCCTCGATGCAAATCTTACCGCCTCGGCAGGTGGACTTGGGCCACCCCAGCACTTACATAAGGTCGACGCCAGATGATGGCCAGCCCTTTGGCCCCAAGAATTGGCCTCAAGAATTGGCCCAGAAAAAAAGGTTCCGCATGAGTTCCGTACCGATCCAGCTTATCGTCCTCGCCGGGATCGCGATTTTCCTGATCCTGAAGCTGCGTTCCGTTCTAGGCACGCGGGAAGGGTTTGAAAAGACCACGCCAGCGCCCAATCTGCGGCCCGTGCCGACGGGCGAAGTGATCGACGGATCGCTGGACCATGACATCATCGACAACGTGGCCGACGATGCCTCGCGTTCCGCGTTGGCGGCGATGAAGGCGGTTGAGCATGACTTTTCGGTGACTGATTTCCTGAAAGGCGCCCGCAGCGCTTATGAGATGATCCTGATGGCCTTCGACAAGGGCGAGATTGACCGCATTCGTGCCTTTGTCGGTGATGAGGTTGAGGCCAGCTTTGACGCCGCCGTGGCGGACCGTGCCAAGCGGGGGATGTCCGTTACCTCGACCTTCGTGGGCGTGGGGGAACTGACGCTGGCGCAGGCGGAATACAACCCCACCACCAAGCGCGCCGAAATCTCGGTGCGCTTCACGGGAGAGTTGATCCGTGCCGTGCGCGATGCCTCGGGCACCGTGGTTGAGGGCAATGCAACCGCCATCCAGCGCCAGCGCGAGACCTGGACGTTCTCGCGCTTGATGGGGGCGGGCGATCCCAACTGGCAACTGACAGCCACAAGCGACTAAGGCGGGGGTATGCGTGCGCTGCTGTTTGCCCTGTTGCTGGCGTTCGTGCCCCTGATGCCCGCCACGGCGCAGATGCTGGATTTTGAAACCCTGCCCGGTTGGGGCAAGGATGACCATCTGGCCGCCCTGCAAAGCTTTCAGCGCACCTGTGATCTGCTGGACCAGCCCGACTGGCAGCCGATCTGCGGCCTTGCGGCTGCGGTGGATGCCAACGAAGCCGCCGCCCGCGCCTTCTTTGAACTGCTGTTCCGCCCGGTTCTGGCAGGCGCGCCTCCGGCGCTGTTCACCGGGTATTATGAGCCCGTCCTGCAAGGCTCTGCCGTTCGCACCGCGCGCTTTGCCTATCCGATCTATCGTCGCCCACCGGAACTGCGCGATGGGGTGGCGTGGTATGACCGCGTCACAATTGAACGCGGTATCCTGAACGGGCGCGGGCTGGAGATTGCCTGGCTGGATGATCCGGTTGAAGTGTTCTTCCTGCATATCCAGGGCTCTGGCCGGATTCAGATGACCGATGGCCGCGTGATCCGGGTTGGCTATGCCGGGCGCAACGGCTATGCCTACCGCTCCATCGGGTCGATGCTGGTGCAGCGGGGATACATGTCGCAAAATCTGCTTTCCGCCGAGTCGATCCGGCAATGGGTGCGGGCCAACCCCGGAATGGGGGCGGAGCTTTTGAACCAGAACCCATCGTACATCTTCTTCCGTACGTTGACCAACCTGACCGATGACCAAGGGCCGATTGGGGCGATGGGCCGCTCGATCACGCCGTTTCGCTCTGTTGCTGTCGACCCGGCGTTTGTGCCACTGGGCACGCCGGTCTGGGTCGAGAAAGAGGGGGCCGATCCGCTGCACCAGCTTATGGTGGCGCAGGATACCGGCGGGGCGATCAAGGGCGCGCAGCGGGCGGACATCTATTATGGCACGGGCCATGCGGCAGGGCTGGCGGCTGGGGCCATCAAGGATGCCGGGCGGCTGATCATGCTGCTGCCGATTGACCGGGCCTTTGCCATGCTGCCGAACGGCTAAGCCATGGCCCGCCGCCGTATCCTGAAGCCCGAAGAAGAGGCCCTGTGGCACGAGGTCGCCCGCACCATCCGCCCGACGTCCGAGGCGGCACTGGCGCGGTTGCGCAAACCTGTGCATTTGGTGAAGGCTGCGGCGCATCCCTCGCCAGTGGTGCCTGACCCGATGCCGCAGTTCGCCGCCTTCCGCCTTGGTGAAAAGTCACGGCCTTTGCGGTCGGCCGCCTTCATCGCCCCCACCCCGGCCGAGGCGCTGGCACAGGCTCCGTTGCAGATGGATGCCCGCAAGCACGCCAAGATGACGCGCGGCAAGCTGGACCCGGAAGCACGGATTGACCTGCACGGCATGACCATGGCCGAGGCGCATCCCGAACTGATCCGCTTTATCCTGAACGCCCAAACGGCAGGGCTGCGGCTGGTTCTGGTGATCACGGGCAAGGGCAAGGCCAGCGCCGATCATGGACCGATTCCCACCCGGATGGGCGTCTTGCGCCATCAGGTGCCGCATTGGCTGCAAATGGCTCCGCTTGGTCCTGCCATTTTGCAAGTCACCGAAGCGCATCTGAAACATGGCGGCGGTGGGGCCTATTACGTCTACCTGCGGCGGCGCTAGCCCTATCGTCTCAGGCCAGCGTCCACAGCCACCAAGGGGCTGAGGATGATCTGGGTGGCGTTTTGCACGGTCAGCACGATGCCCGGCAACAGACCGATCTGGCGGCGCCGGTCAGCCTCGAACGCACCCTGAATGGCGCCAATCTGCCCTAGCAGCGAAATCAGCGCCGGCGACTCGCCCACGACAAAATGCCCGGCCCCTTGCGAGAAGGCGCTGACATCCATGAACGTCACTTTCAGATCGGCCACCCGCGACATGTCGGTTAATGAACCCAACCGCTCCGAATTGCCGGTCAGCGCGGCAGACAGCCTCAGAAACTTGTCATGGTCTGACCCGAAGATCAGAAAAGGCTGCGGCAGATCCTTGATGCTATGGGCCTCTTCGCGGAACACATCC
Source organism: Rhodobacterales bacterium (assembly GCA_043721775.1). Lineage (GTDB taxonomy): Bacteria > Pseudomonadota > Alphaproteobacteria > Rhodobacterales > Rhodobacteraceae > Stagnihabitans. Next base: position 16,473 of record JAYSQA010000404.1, on the reverse strand, counting down.
ACGTCGATATCCGGTGAAATCAGGATCACCCCGCCAACCAGCCGCAGGGTGCGCCGGTCATTGCGCAAGGCCACGGTGCGCAACGCCTCCATCATCAGGCCCGAACCCATCGAGTGGGCGACCAGATAGATCCGTTTTGCCCCCGCCGCCGCGACCTGATGAATAAGGTCGTCCAGCCCGTCACGTGCCCAAAGTGCTGAGTCGCGGTCATAGGCATAGCCCAAAGGCACCGCGGCGGACGGCCAGGAATATTCCACAATCGCACCGGGCAGTTTCAGGTCATGGGCGAATTGCGCCACCCGGTAGACACCTTCCGCGAAGTTCGTGTTGTAACCATGAACGAAAATCACCGCCTCGCCACCGTTGGCCGCAAGTTCGGTGCGCAGATTGGTGCGAAAGCGGTCTTCTGACGGATAGACCTCTTCCGAGGCCGTCACGAACTGGGTCTGCGGATCAACCCTGCCAAGACGTGGCGGCCACGAAATCTGGCCCACCTCGCGGTTTTTCGGCACCGAAACCTGATAAAGCGCATACCGCACCCCGTCTGCACGGCTGCCGCTGAATGAACCGTCGGCCTCTTGCTTGCGCGTCGTGCCGATGAAGATTTTCTCGACATCGCCCACCGGGGTTCCGTCGGGAACCAGCGTTACCGCGCCGCGCGATGTGCAGGCCACCAACAGGACCAGCCCAAGAAAGGCCAGCGTTCGGGCCATCCTGCGCCCTTGATCAAAGAACATAGCGCGACAGGTCGGCAGATCGTGACAGGGCGCCCAGATTGGCCTCGACAAAGGCTTTGTCCACCACCACCCCGGTTCCGGCACGGTCGGGGGCGTTGAAGGACAACTCCTCGAACACCCGCTCCATTACGGTGTACAGGCGGCGTGCCCCAATGTTTTCAACGCTGCGGTTGACCTCGGCGGCGATGGCGGCTAGTTCGGCGATGCCGTCGGGGGTGAAGCTGACCGTGACCTGTTCGGTGGCCAGAAGGGCGGTGTACTGCCGGGTCAGGGCGTTGTCGGTCTCAGTCAGGATCCTGACGAAATCGCCTTCGGTCAAGGGTTGCAGTTCCACCCTTATCGGCAGGCGGCCTTGCAGTTCGGGCAGAAGGTCAGACGGCTTGGCAATGTGGAACGCACCCGAGGCGATGAACAGGATGTGGTCGGTCTTGACAGGTCCGTATTTGGTGGAAACCGTGGTACCCTCGATCAGCGGCAGCAAGTCGCGCTGAACGCCTTCACGGCTGACATCGGCCCCCCGGGTTTCAGCGCGGGCGCAGATTTTGTCGATCTCATCCAGAAACACGATGCCGCTTTGCTGAACGGCCTCCAGCGCCGTAGCCTTCACCGCTTCGTCATCCAGCAGCTTGTCGGCTTCCTGGCCCAGAAGCAGGCCGTAACTGTCAGCCACGGTGACCTTTTTCTTCTTGGAGCGGTTGCCGAAGGCCTTGAACAGGTCTTGCAAGCCCTGCATTTGCAGTTCCATCCCATGACCACCCATCATCATCGGCGGCGCGCTGTCTTCGACATCAAGCTCGATCAGCGTGTCGTTCAATTCACCACGACGCAGCTTGCCGCGGAACAACTCTCGTGTTTGTTCGCGGGCGTCTTTGCCGGCGAGGGCCTCCACCACCCGCTCTTCGGCGGCGGCTTGGGCCCTGGCCTTCACCTCATCCCGCATCCGGGCGCGGGTTTCCACCAAAGCGACATCAACCAGATCGCGGATGATGCTGTCAACATCGCGGCCAACATAGCCAACCTCAGTGAACTTGGTTGCTTCGACCTTGAGGAAGGGGGCCTTGGCCAACCGTGCTAGACGGCGGGCGATTTCGGTTTTTCCGACGCCGGTGGGGCCGATCATCAGGATGTTCTTGGGATACACCTCATCGCGCAGGTCATCACCCAATTGTTTCCGGCGCCAGCGGTTGCGCAGTGCCACCGCAACCGCCCGCTTGGCGTCGCGCTGACCAATGATGAAGCGGTCAAGTTCGGATACAATCTCACGCGGGGTCAGGTCTGTCATTCTGCGATTCCATAGGGCGGAAGGTTGGTCTTGCCGGGAAAGGCGGGCAGCGCCTGCATCAAGCGGGCACGCAGGCGGTCCCACAGCGAGCCTAAAAGCACAAGGATCAGGCCAAGCGCCAGAATGGCAAAGGGGGCCGCACCGTCGAATAGCGTAGCGGCCAGCACCACCGAATAGCCCGCGCCCGAAACAAGGAAGGACCGGCGGTCGATCACGATGGCCACCAACGCAATGCCCAAGAGGAAGGCCACCAGCAGGCCCTGCGCCCCCGGAGTGCCCTTGTTCAACAGGTTCAGCGCCACCGTATTCACGATGGCCGGAGCGGCCACCACATGCAGCCAGAACGCCGTGCCGGACCGGGTTGACACCCGAATCGGGTCTGACATGTCCAGCGCCATGGCCACGGCGAAGGTGACCAGCCCGAAGGCAATGATCAGCGCCGATGCGGTCGTGTCATTTTCCAGCATGAGGAAGGCGGTGCTTGACACGGTTCCCAAGTCTGAAAGCGCGCCCCAAATCGCGAAGAACACAGTTGCGGCGATGATGGCCGCCACAAAGGGCACGCGGAACAGGGCGTAGTAGCCTGCCATGACAACGGCGATAACCAAGGCTGTCAGCGCCACCTCGTGGTGGCTGGCAAAGCTGCCAACCAAGGCCGCCCCCAGAACAAAGGCCGACAGCGCCGTCATGATCGCCAGCGCGATGGAGGGTGCAATCATCCGCCGCTTCAAAGTGAAATAGCGCGCAAGACCGGCAAGGCCCAAGATGGTCAGGGCAGACAAAACGATGGTTTCAATTCCGGCGGGGGAATCAGTGACCAGCCCCATCAGGGTTGCCACGCCAACCCATCCGACAAACAGAATGGTCAGACCGACCACAACAAAAATCTCATTGAAGCCCTTGAACAGAACAAAGGGCTCATCTGCCGGTTCGACCCGGTCTTTGGCCGCGCGGCGCACCTCGGACAGGGCGATCAGCTGGGCGGATTGCACCTCGGTCAGGATGCCCCGTGTGATGGCTGCCCGAAGGTCACCGGTCGAGATGTTCATTCCCGGCTGTGTCAATAGGTGGCCCGTCCGCCTGACAGGTCAAAGGTTGACCCGGTGGTGAAGGAATTTTCGGCCGAGGCGATCCACAGGATCATGGAGGCGATCTCTTCAACCGTCACAAACCGGCCGCGCGGGATTTTCGACAGCATATAGTCGATGAATTCCTGGCTGACCTGCTCCAGTATCCGGGTCTTGGCGGTGGCCGGAGTGACGCAGTTTACCGCGATGTCGTGGCCCGCCAGTTCCTTGCCCAGTGATTTCGTCAAGGCAATCACCCCGGCCTTCGATGCTGAATAGGCGGATGCGTTCGGGTTGCCCTCTTTCCCCGCAATAGAGGCGATGTTGACGATGCGGCCATAGTTGCGCGCCATCATGCCGGGGGTGACGGCCTTGCAGGTCAGGAAAGTGCCGTCAAGGTTGATGGCAACGATCTTCTTCCACATCGCAGTGTCATACTTGGCCAAAGGTCCGACCGGGCCCGCGATACCGGCGCTGTTGACCAGCACATCGACCCGGCCAAAGGTGGCCTCGGTCTGCGCCAGTGCTGCGGCCACGCTGGCCTCGTCGCTGACATCGACCTTCACGAACAGGCGGTTGGCGTCGGGCAGGTTGGCCACCTTGGCCTCGGGCGACGAAATATCCATGTCCCAGATCCCTACCTTGGCCCCGGACCGCGCCATCCGTTCGGCCACCGCAGCGCCTATGCCATTGGCACCGCCGGTGATGACGGCGACCTTGTCGGTGTAATCATAGGTGTTCATGGCGGACCTTTGGCATGGGGTGTTTGGGGTAGCCTAGCAAGATCAGGTCGCAGAGGGAACGCTGTGCGCACGGCCCCACCCGGTGTTTGCCAAGGGTGCGCCGCCGACGAAGGCAACGGGCGGCAAAGCCTCGGCAATCCGCAGGCATTCATTCCAGTTCGCCGTGCGCTCTGACCTTGTGATCGAGCCTGCTTTCAGTTGTCCAACGTTCAGGCCCACGGCGAGGTGGCTGATCGAGGTCTCCTCGTACTCTCCTGACCGGGCCGAGACGATGGCACGGTAGCCTGACGCCTGTGCTGCGGCCAGACAAAGGGTTGCTTCCGTTATCGTGCCAATCTGATTGACCTTGATCAGCACGGCATTGCAGGCCCCTGCCCGTGCCGCCGCATTCACAAGACGGGCGTTGGTGGCAAGATAATCGTCGCCGATGATCTGCACACGGTCGCCGTAGGCTTGGGTGACGGCAACCATGCCTTCCGGTTCATCCCCGGCCAAAGGGTCTTCAATCGGGCCGATGGGGTAAGTGTCGATCCACCGGCCCAAAAGGTCAATCATCTGGCCACGGTCAAGATCGTGGTTCGCCAACGCCAAACGATAGCGGCCATTCCGCCCGAATTGCGAAGCGGTGATGTCCAGCGATATCACCACCCTTTCGCCCGGCTTTTCGCCGATAGCTTCAATCGCCTGCATCAGCGTATCCAGCGCCTGTTCGTTGCTGTTGAAGGCAGCCCGCCAGCCGCCCTTATCCGCTACCCCGACGGAGTAGCCTCGGGCTTTCAGGATTGATCCTGCGGCGCAGCAGATTTTCGAGGTGACCTCCATCACATCATCCATGCTAGACGCGCCGGGGACCATGACCATGAAATCCCGCACATCGGCACGGCTTCCCGCAGGGGCGCAGCGGCCAAAAATCTCGATTTCGGGCAAGGGCAGTGTATGGGTCTGGCTGCTGACATCGGAGACATGCTGCCAAAGCGCCATCCCCTGCGCCGCAGCCCCCGCATGGAGCACAGCCACCGAGGTGGCCACGGTGGCATTGCCCCCCAACCGCGATTTCAGCGGCGTGCCGTCAAGGCCCATCGGTACGCCGTCCACCCCCGCCTGATAGCCCACATCAAGACCGATCAGGGCCGGGGCGATCAGCCTGGTCACTTTGGCAACCGCCGCCTGCACATCCATCCCGCCCGGCTTCGCGCCGCCATCCCGCAAGTCCGAGGCTTCCCGCTTGCCACCAGAGGCCCCGGCAGGCGCAATCGTCCGGCCCATGCGTCCCGAGGCGGTTGTCACGTCAACCTCGACCGTCGGGTTGCCCCGGCGGTCCCAAACCCTGCGCGCCTGCACCTTGGTGATGGTCGTGTCGGTCATCCGTCTGGTCTTTCTTGCAGGCCCGGCCCGCTGTCTGCTATTTTCGGATCGTTTCAACCGTCAGATTTCCGTTGGTATAGACACAGATATCCGCCGCAATCGCCATGGCTTTGCGGGCAATCGCCTCTGCGGGCAGGTCGCTGTCCATCAACGCCCGCGCCGCCGCCAAGGCATAGTTGCCGCCTGATCCGATGGCGGTCACGTCATGTTCCGGCTCCAGCACGTCACCCGCGCCGGTCAGCACGAACAGGCCCTCGCCGTCGGTGACGATCAGCATGGCTTCAAGGTTGCGCAGGTATTTGTCCATACGCCAGTCTTTCGCCAGATCGACACAGGCGCGGGCGAGTTGGCCGGGCGAAGCCTCCAGCTTTTTCTCCAGCCGTTCCAGCAGGGTGAAGGCATCGGCGGTTGATCCGGCAAAACCGCAGACAACATCCTTGCCACCGGGTGACAAGCGCCGCACCTTGCGCGCGGTGCCCTTGATGATGGTCTGGCCAAGGCTGACCTGCCCGTCACCGGCCACCACAACCTCACCGCCTTTGCGCACGGCGAGGATGGTGGTGCCGTGCCAGCCGGGGAATGTATCGTCAGACATGAAAGCCTCCGTTTGCGCCACTATGGGGGAGAGCGGACCAAACGAAAAGGGCGCCCGAAGGCACCCCTTTGAAACACTGCGAAGGGCCTTAGATGGCGGAATCGATCCAGTTCTTCAGCGCGGCCTTCGGGGCCGCACCAACCTTGTTTGACGCGACCTGACCATCCTTGAACAGAAACAACGACGGAATGCCGCGCACGCCCAAAGCTGCCGGGCTCTCGGGGTTTTCATCCACGTTGATCTTCACGATCTTGATTTTACCGCCGTATTCAGCGGCCAGCTCTTCCAGAGCCGGGCCAATCTGACGGCAGGGGCCGCACCACTCCGCCCAGAAATCGACAACCACCGGGATGGTGGACTGGCGGACTTCCTTGTCGAAGGTGGAATCGGTCACGGCAATGGTTGCAGCGCCCATGATATGTCTCCTAGGGATTTCGGCCTTTGAACCTATGGGCGAGGGGGGGCAACGTCAAGGGCTACTGATACCAGTGATCGTGGCGCGACCAAGCGCCGCCCTCAGCATATCGGAGGGCAACGGCATCAGGGTGGCGGTTTCGGTCCACAGGATGGCAAGGTCAACCGGACGGTCCGGGTACAGGCTTTCCAGCATGTGCAGATAGGCGCCCGTCTGGCGCAATATACCCTCTGGCACTTGCGCCACGGTCGATGGCACCGTTCGGTTGCTTTTGAAATCCACCGCAAGAACACGCGGGGCAAGGATCAGCCGATCAATCGTGCCCAACAAACGCTGCCCGCCCCAGGGTGCTGTCAGCGGCACTTCAGCAAGCGCGGTCTGCGCGAACAGGTGCTTCAGCATCGGATTGGTCAAAAGGTTGCGCGCTTGCGGCAGAAGTTCTGGGGCCAGATCTGCAACCAGGTGGCTGGCGATCAGCGCCCAGGACGGTTCGGGGTGGTCTGGCAGGTGCTGCAACAGAAGATGCAGCGCGGTGCCCCGGGCCTTTGCGGCCTCGGTTTCCTCACCCGCGCCGGGCAGCGCCTTGGCACCGCCAAGGTCGGACGGAGACAGTGACAGATTGGTTTTGGCGGGACGTTCGGTTTGCAAGAGCATCCAGCCTTCGGCGGGATGCTCTGCCTTTTGGGCGGTTTCGGCCTGGCCCAAAGCGTCAGGCCAGGTGCCCCATCCATAGCGCAAGCCGTTCGGCGCGGGCACGGTTTCCAACCTGCCCATCCCATCCGTCACAATCTTGTGCCAAGCGCCGTCTTTCGCAGCCTTCCCAGCCCCGGCCACAATCAACCAGCACCGCGCCCGGGTCAGGGCGACGTACAGCAGGCGCAGGTTCTCTTCAGCCTCTCGTGTTTGTTTGCGCTGCCGCAAAGCCGCAATCACCGGCGGGCTTTCATCCTTCGGCGTCTTCCACAGCACGTTTCCGGCGGCGTCTTCATAAAGCTGATCGCGTTCTTGCGGGGTGCGGTCAGCGGTGTCTGGCAGGATGACAATCTCTGCCTCCAGCCCTTTGGCACCATGGACGGTCATCACCCTGATCTTGTCACCCGCGCCGTCAGCCTGACGTTTGACCTGAACGGAATCCGCATCCAGCCATGACAGAAAGCCGGTCAAGCTGGGAACCGAGGTGCGTTCGTAAGCCAAAGCCTGATTCAGCAACTCATCAACCGCATCCTCGGCCTCTGCGCCCAGCCGGGCAATCAGACGACGGCGGCCATCGTGGCGGACCAAAGCGCGCTCCAGCAGATCATAGGGGCGCAGATAATCCACTTGATCGCGCAGGTCTTTCAGGATCGGTACGGCGCGATGGTCAAGGTTGCGCAGTTTTTCCCACAGATAGCCGGGGCGGCCATGGGCAAGGTCATAAAGTTCCGCCTCGCTGATCCCGATCAACGGAGAGCGAAGCAGGGTTGCCAGCGACAGGTCATCTTCCGGCGTGGCGAGGAAGGACAAAAGCGCGACCAAATCCTTGACCGCCATCTCCTCCCCCAGCTTCAGCCGGTCTGCGCCCGCAATCGGCAAGCCTCGCGCTTTACAGGCGCGGATGATTTCGGCGAACAGCGGACCACGGGTCTGGACCAGGATCAGGAAATCTCCGGCATGTACCGGACGCGGGCCATGACGCGTGGCGATCTGCGTACCGGTGGTCAAAATCGTCTTTATTTCAGCGGAAATCCGGTCTGCAAGCTGGGCTACAGGATGGGTGCCGCGGATCAGGTCGATGGGGTCTTCGAAGTGGATGTCATCCTTTTCCTCATCCGCCTCGATCAAGGGCCAAAGGTCCACGCGGCCCGGCAAGTCGGGAAAACAGGCGCGGTGGGTGACGGTGGCCCCCAAGGCTTCAGCCGACAGGCCACCAAGCGCTGCATCGACAAGGTTCAGGATCGCCGGTGAGGAGCGGAAGGAATATTGCAGCGGCAGGGTCTGGAAAACCTGCTGGGCGGCGGTGAAGCGGCCCTGAAACTCGGCGTGTTTGAAGTCGAAGGCGGCCACGTCGGCGCCTTGGAAGGAGTAGATCGACTGCTTCTTGTCGCCCACCACAAACAGCGTCCGACCGCCGGGCCTTGTGCCTTCACCAGCCGTAAACTCTGCCGTCAGCAGGCCGATCACATCCCATTGCGCGGGCGAGGTATCCTGCGCCTCGTCCACCAGCACGTGGTCAATGCCACCATCCAGCCGAAACAGCACCCAAGCTGCCACGGAAGGGTCTGACAGCAGGTGACGGGCGCGCACGATCAGGTCGTCAAAGTCCAGCAGGCCCTGCGCGGCCTTGCGGTTGGCGTAGACCGGCAAGAAAGCATGGGCGAAGTGGTAAATCGCTTCGGTCTTCTCGGACGCTTGCAGGGCTTGGCGACGGGAGCGGGCCAGTTCCACCCGGGCCATCAGATTGTCCAGACGCGGCATCAGGCTGGCAATCTTGCCCCGCGTCGGTTTGGTGGGGAAATCGCCGATCTTGGCCAGCCCGGCGCGTTGGCCGGTGGCGAACAGAAAGACGCTTTCCAACCGCTCCACTGCCGCCATGTCCGGGCGGGACAGGTCCAGGCCCCGCAACTTGTCAGCGGCCTTGTTGTCATTTGCTCCGCCCAAGGCGAGGGCGGGCAGCAGGTTTTGCAGAATATCCGCCTCATTGCCCAGAAATACATCGGCGAGCAGGCTTTCCACGCTTTCCCCCTTGGGCAGGTCGAAAAGGGCAGGAACAGAGCCTGAAAAACCCTCCGGATACCCGGCGACCTCCTCCATCAGGGCGGTAAAATCCTCGCCTTTGAACACAAGTGCCGCCTCGCGCACCGCAGGCCGAGCGGTCTTGTCGGCCATATCTTCCAGAATATCCTGCCGCAGCAGGCGGGCGGCGCGCTCGTCGAGTTCAACAAAGTTGGGCGACACGCCAGCCTCAAGCGGAAAGCGGCGCAGAAGGCTGGCGCAGAAGCTGTGGATGGTTTGAATGCGCAGGCCGCCGGGCGTTTCGATTGCCCGGGCGAACAGACGGCGGGCGCGGGACAGGTGGGCGACATCAAGCGCCACAACCTCGCCAAGTTCCGAAAGCGCCGCTGTCAGCTTGGCATCGGGCATCATCGCCCATTCGCCAAGGCGCTGGAACAGGCGGTTCTGCATCTCGGACGCTGCGGCCTTGGTATAGGTCAGGCACAGAATGCGCTGCGGTTCGACATCGGCCAACAACAGACGGGCCACGCGGTCGGTCAGCACCCGTGTCTTGCCCGATCCCGCATTGGCCGAAAGCCAGGTAGAGGCAGCTGGATCAGCGGCCTTCACCTGTGCCAAGATCGCTTCACGCGGGGTCATCTTGGCCCACCTTGATGGTTTCCGCACGGTCCGTCATGTCCCACTCGCCAAAGCGGGCAAGGTGGTCATAGTCGCCGGGATAGCGCGTATCGAACACGGCCCGGCGCGAGGTGTAGCCGGTCTTGGGATCAGCATAGGCCTTGATCAGTGACACAAAGCGGTCCCAGATGGCATTGATCTCTTCCGGGGTCAGCGGGGTTTCCTCGACCTTTTCACTGGCGCCAAGGCCGATGTAGCTGATCAGCGCCACCTCGATCGGGTGGGGCGTAAAGCCGCCACGTTCCGCCATCGCCGCCGCAAGGTGCAGTTGCAGGTCGAAGACAGTCTGCTGCGCCTTGGTTGGCGGGGTGCCGGTCTTGTAGTCGATCAGATGCAGACGGCCATCGGGCAATTCGTCGATGCGGTCGGGCGTGCCGGACAGGGTGAAATCGCTGCCGTCAACCCTGGTGCGGCCCTTGGCCTCGACCTGTAAGGCGTGGCCGCCGTGTTTTTGATCCTGATACAGGAAATGATCCGCCGCCCGCTCCAGCCGCGCCAGCCACAGGGTGCGGGCAGAGGGGAAGGGGGTTTCCTCGGCCAGAATATCGGCGCCGATTGCCAAAAGCCGGGTGCGGGCGTCGTCATGTGTCTCTGACATTGGCCTTTCGCGCACAAACCGTTCCAGTATGCGGTGCAATGCGGTGCCGCGGTCCCGTGGGTCGGGTTGCGGGCGCAGAGGGTCCAACGGCTTCAGGCGCAGGATGTATTGGGCGTAAATGGCATAAGGATCGCGGATCAGCGTTCTGATCCGAGTCAGGGCCAGTTCCTTGGGCCGTGCCGCAATCGGAGGGCTGGGGCGCGGGCGTTTGGCAGGCATCAGGCCTGCATGCAACGGACCTTGCGGGCGCTCCAGCGCATCCGCCCGCGCCAGCCAGACCCTTCCGCGCGCTTCCATCTGGCGCAGAGCCTCATCGCCACCTTTGTTGGGCAAACCGGCCATCAGGTTGCAAAGGCGGTTCAGCCAACGCGAAGGGACCGTTTCGGCCTCGGCGTCCCGCAGGGCGCGTGACAGGATAACGTGGGGTGCTGCAACCGCCTGCTGGTAGTCATGGGCCGAAAGCCCGATCTGTCGTTCTGGCAATAACAGAGCCGCATCCTTTCGCATCCGGCGGTTCAGCCAAGGGTCAGGATCGGCAGAGGCAGGCCAGGTCGCCTCGTTCAGACCGGCCAGAACAACCAGATCCGCCTCTATCTCGCGCGCTTCACGGGGGCCGTGGAAGGCAACAAGCGGGTGGCCGGTGACAGGGCTGCGGACCTCTTCCTTGGCGATCAGGCCTTCGAAAAGCATCCGGTAGTCGGCCGGTGACAGGCTGCCTTCATGATCAGCCTCCGCCGTCAGCATCGCCATCAGCTTGGCGGCGGCGATGCCGGGTTCCTTGGCCCAAAGCGCGCCTGCCCCCTCTGCCGCCGTGCCGCGCGCCAAAGCCTCGGTCACCGCGCGGTGACGCAAGATGTGGGCGCTCAGCGTCTCGACCGGAGGCGAGGCGATCAGGGTCAGAACCTGCGCCAGTGCCTGGCCCCAAGCGGCGGCTTGCGGTTCCTTACGGGCCAAGGACCACGCCAAAAGCGCCTCGGCATTGGGGAAGGCCGGGCCCTTGCGGCGCAGTTCCAGTTCCAGATCCCGCGTCAGCAGAAGGTGCGTGCCACGGTCGCCGCCACTTCCCGCGAGGGGATGCTTCAGCAGGGTCATCAGCGCATCCGCCGTCAAAGGCACCTCGAACGCGCGGGCGATGTGGCGCAGCAACCGGCCCGGCGCGGAAAGTGCCAGGGGCAGGCCCGCGGAATCGTCGGGCAAGATGCCCCAGCGGTCCAGTTGCGCCTGAACCCGGCGGGCAAGGTTGCGGTCCGGCGTCACCAGTGCCGCCTTTTGCCCCCTTGAAACCGCCCGGCGCAGGATCAGTGCCAGCGTCAAAGCCTCGGCCCGTGGGTTTGCGGCTTTGATCAGGGTCAGGTTGCGTGTGGTATCGACCAGATCGGGCAGGCCTTGCCCTTCAACCAGCCATTGGTCGGTGACCGGAGCCGGACGCAGCGACAAGGATATCAGGTGGTTGCGGGCGGCATCATGGGGTGTCGCCATGACCCAAGGCTTGATATCAGAGGGCGCAATGGCCAGCAGGTCCATCAGGCGGCGAAAGCGGTACTGTGGGTGATCCTCGGCGGTCAGGGCATCGTCCATCCGCGACCATACGGCATCGGGCATGTCAGGATCATAACCCGGCAGCACCAAAGCCCCTTGCGGCAGGCCAGCCACGGCCTTCATCAGCAGCGCCACCGGCCCCCGCGACCCTGTGGAGCCTGCGATGATCACCGGCCCTTGCGGCGGATCAACGCGCCACACCGCCGCCAGACGTTCCGCCGCGATGCGGTGGCGGGCGGGGCCGTCTTGTGCCTGCATGATCGGTGCCACGATGCGCAAGAAGGCCTGCGTGCGCGCCCAATGTTCGGAATGGCCCGAAACATCAAGGTTCGAGACTGTTTCCGCGTCAACACCTTCATCCTGCATTTCATCCAGCAAAAGGCCAAGACTGCGGGCAAGGTCAAAAAGGGCGGCACGCGGCGCAAGGTCAGGCTGTGCCAGCAGCAAGCCATCAATCAAGAGCGCAAGGTCCAGCTGGCGGCGCAGGGGGCTGGTCGTGGGCGACAGATCGGCCAGGATAGGGTGGCTGGCAAGGTCTGCCACAACGAACATCCGGGGCAGGAAGCTGGCTTGACCCCGGACAAAACCCTCGGTCACACGGCGTCGCATCCGCTGGCTGTTGAGGTAAAGCGTGACCTTTGCCATCGCTTCGGGGGGGTGGCCGTGCAAGCGTGCTTGCAGGCCGCGCACCAGTTCGGTTGCGAAATCAACGCCGGGGGGAAGGGAAAACACCTTGTCAGCCATGCAGCATCGCTTCGGCTGCCGCAATCGAACCCGGCTGGCCCACATCACACCAGCCGCCTTGATGGATCAGCCCAAAGACGCGCCCCTCGGCAAGCATCCGGTCCCACAGCAGGTTAAGGGAAAACACCTGTTGCGGCACGTTTGCCAGGCGGTCGGTCCGCAGGATTTGCGCACCCAGATAGACCACCCCCGCCGCGCCGTTCGCACGGGTCAGGCGACCGCCCGCTGCCATCAGGAAATCACCGGTGCCCTTGTGGCCGGTGGCGTTCGTCACCTCTGCGACCAGCAGCAGCGCATCCATCCGCGCATCATCCCAAGCCGCGGCAAGTTCGGCGAGCGGGTTTTCTCCAGTCCAGACGGCATCGGTGTTCAGCGCCATCACCGGGTTGGCGCGCAGCTGGGCAAGTGCTGCGCGCAAGCCGCCGCCGGTTTCAAGGATGGGGTCCTCGGGGCTGAACGCCACGTCACGGCCGGCAAGGTGCCGGGCAATCTGGTCACCGTGGTAGTGCAGGTTCACGACCTTATGTGTCACCAATTCGGCGGTACACAGGTCAAGCGCGTGGTCAATCAGCGCCTTTCCGGCCACCGGAATCAGCGGTTTGGGCCGGTCTTTCGTCAGATCGCCCATCCGGGTGCCAAACCCTGCGGCAAACAACATCACCGGAAAGCGCCGCATTTGGCCTCCAGCGTTTGCAGGGTTTCGGGGGTGGGCGCCGGCAGAAGGCGGGCGCACAGTGCTGCCAGATCCGAAAGTGCCGGATGCGCAAGGTTGCACTGCAACTGGCCCCAGACGCGCGGCATCAGCGCGGTGTAGCGCGGTTTGCCGCCGTTCAGGCACAGGCGGGCGAATATGCCAAGGATGCGCAAGGCACGCTGCGCTCCCAATGCAGCATAAGAGGCCTGGAACGCCTGAATATCGTCGCTTCGCGCCATCGCAAAGCGGTGGATCATCGCGGCTTCGATCGCCTCTGGCACATCGCGTCTGGCATCTTGCAGCAGAGACACCAGATCATAGCCGGGCTGTCCCAGTTGGCCGAGTTGGAAATCCAGCAGCCCAACGCGGGACAGGCCCTGACGGTCTGGCAACCACAGCAGGTTTTCGGCGTGGTAGTCGCGCAGAACCATCACGCGGGCATCATCGGCGTATTGGCGCAGGGTTTCGGCCAGAACAAAGACAAAGTCCTCGCGGCCATCGGCGTCACCCAGAACGCCTTTGCGATACCAGTCAAGTGCCAAGGCTGCGGCCTCCGCCCAGTCTTGCGCCGACAGATTGGGCAGGTCCGTCGCCGGCGGTTGGGATTGCAGATGCAGCAGGGCGTCGGTGGCGGCTTGATACAACGTGGGTTCCAAACCGGGCGCTGCGGCGATCACGGATGGGTAAAGCCCATCGCCGAAATCCTCAAGCAGCAGAAAGCCTTGGGGGATATCCTGTGTCAGGATGTAGGGGGCGGACAAGCCGAGGGTCAAAAGGTGCTGGTCGATCCTGACGAAATCTGCCACGGAATCGGACTGACCGGGTGGGGCGTCCATCAAAATGGCGGTTTGGCCGTTCAAGGTCAGACGTTCGTACCGGCGGGACGAGGCGTCACCTGCCAAAGGTGCGCGATGCGCCGCAGCCCAACCGGCGTTTTCCACAAAGGCATCAGACGCCAAGGCGCGCAGGTGACCGGTCAGTGCCGGAGTGAAACGGGGGCGTTCGCCGAAGGACAGGGTGGCGCGACGACCCTCACCCCAGGTTTCAAGTTTCAGTCGCACAGGGTTGTCGGGCAGGATGCTGCCAAGCCGGTCTGGCCATTCAATCAGGCAGATGGCGGTGACAAAGGCATCCTCAAGCCCCAGTTCGACCACCTCATCCGGGTGGGTCAGGCGGTACAGATCGGCGTGCCAGATGTCAGGATCGCCGGGATAGGTTTGCACAAGGGTGAAGGTGGGCGAGGGCACATCTTCGTCCCGCGCCAGCCTTGCGCGAATAATGGCGCGGGCAATATGGGATTTGCCCGCGCCAATCGGACCATCCAGCAAAATGGTATCCCCGGCCTGAAGCAGGGCGGCCAAGGCACGACCAAGTCGGGTCGTGTCATCTTCGGAGGCAAGGTCAAGGATCAGGGGCGCGTGCATGGTGCGACCTTAACCGAGCTTCCCCGCAGTTGGAATCGTCAGTTACGCCCGCTTCAGGGCCGATCCGGTAAAAACCGCCTTGGGTCCGGCACCCGCATCGCGCAAACGGAACGCTGTCATCGTGGCCCCGCCCGACAAAGGTGCAAAACGGCAGTCGATCAGGCGGCCATCCAGCAGACGCACTTCAGCTTTCCACTGCGCCCGGTCGCCGGGGTTGGAAGCGAAATCTTCAAGATCGGCCCAGACCCGGCTTGGCGAGCACTGCATCCGCCAGCGCCCGGACAACGAGCGCAGGGTTTCCTCGGACAGATTGACCGCCGGATCACCGCCCCACATCCGCGCGTAAGCGGCGTTCGAAATCACCAGATGTCCGGCTGGAGAGAAGACGGCAATCGCCTCATCCACCTCGTCAATCACCGACTGGCTCAGTTCAAGATCGGCCCGGAACCGCCGTGTCCGCAGCATCTCGCCCGAGATGTCGTCAATCATGAGGGCCAGCGCGCCATTCGGATGCGGACGGCCGATGACGCGGTAGGTCTGACCACCCGGCAAGCTCCAGGTTTCTTCATACAGGCCAGAGGCTGCGGCACGCTCCATCTCCATCAACTGACGTCGCCAGCCGCGATAGTCTTTCGGTTCGGGAATCATGTTGCGGTCGCGCATCCCGTCCAGCACTGACAGCAACGAGGGGCGCATTGACAGGAAATCAGCGGGCAAGCCGGTCAGGTCCATCAGCGCAGGATTGAACAGCACCAATTGGCGCTGCTTGTCAAAGATCGCCAGCCCGACATGCAGATGTGCGAAGGTCTTGGTCAGCGTCAGCATGAAATCGCGCAGGGCCGTTTCTGCATGAACCGCGGAATCGGCGGTAGTGGCAAACAGCAGCCTTTCCGGCCCGTCGCTGAAACCAGTCAGTTCGTACCAGGCCACCTTGCCATCCCGGGGTGTCAACTTTTGCCTTTGCCCAATGATGCCTTGTGCGCTGGCCTGACGTTCAAACAGGCGCGGCAAGGGCCAGGTCAGGTCCTGCCCGGCGTCCAGAACATCGGTGGCGCGCAGCATATAGGCGGCGTTGGCCCAGATGATGTCGCCATTCACCCTTTCCCGCCACATCAGCACGGGTGCCCGGGCCACAGTGTCGCGCAAAAGGTCAAGCTCTTCCTGAACAGCGCGTTGCGCCATCAGGTCCTGACCTGTGGAATGATCATCGCGGCTGGGATCCGCCAGAACGACGCGGGTCAAGCCACCGCGCTGTTCCGCCTGTAACAGCAGTGGGTTACCACGGGTCGGTGCGGAAGCGAGTGTCAGGGCGCCTTCAAACGGCAGGCGCAGCAATCTGGCCTCAAGGTCGGCGAAATGCGGGGCAAGGTAAGTCATCAGCTTGGCCCATGCCGTGCCGTGCACCTGACTTGCAGCCAGAAGGGCACGCGCCGATGGGGTACTGTCAATCAAAACGTCCCCGTCAAACAGATAAACCGTCGCTGTCGTATCTTCGGTGAACCGTGTGATCGGCCGTCGATTGTTTTGCCGCTCAACGAACACCATCGCCAGAACCGCCACCGCCGCCGCACCCAAAGCCATCAGGATCAGATCAAGCTCGTATATCCAGTTGATCTGCATTCCATAACTCCTGTGCCACCTCAAACAACCTAAGGCGGAGCAGGTTAATGAACGGTTAAGCTTTCTGCCAGGATTTGGCTCTGTTGCACAAATCGGGTGACGACGGAACTGCCCCTTCTCCTGGACAGACGTATCCCGCGACCTTCGTGGCGGGTATGCCGGGTGCGGTGAAGCCGTTCAGCACGGCAACACGAACCTGGAACTCGGCGACCTGGCGACCGAAGTCTCGCGCCATCAGGCGCTGACCCGGCAGTTTGACA
>JAYSQA010000403.1:0-14567 GCA_043721775.1 Rhodobacterales bacterium | reverse complement strand
CGGCCTTGACGCCCTGACGCCCGACACGCTGGACCGCGCCCGCCCGGGCCGCGATGTGCAACTGGTGCTGCCCGAGGCGACCCTGCTGCAACAGACGCTGGAGGTTCCGGGGGGCGAGACGACGCCCAATCCGAACTGGCTTGCCGCCCGGGTCGAGGCGCTGTCGCCGTGGGAAAACCACGCTTGCCTGTGGGATGCGCGGGTCTCGGGCCGCTCGATACGTCTGGCGATGATCCCCCTGCGCCCGGTGCAAGAGGCCGAGGCCGCTTTGGCCTCCCGGGGTCTGCGTCTGGCCGAGGTTGTGGCCAAAGGCTTCCGCTTTCGCCGCGATGCCGTGCAGGTCCGGCGTTGGCGAGACCGGGTGGCGCTGGCCTCGGTTCTTGTGACGGTGCTGGCGCTTGGGCTGGCCGGGCTTGGGGTTGAGGCGGGCTTGCAGGCGCAGGACCGTGCGGCCCTGGCCGAGGCTTCGGTGCAGCGCACGGTGCAGCGGTTGAAAGACGGGGCGGGCCCGGCGCAGGCCGCCCTGGCGCTGTTGCCGAAAAAGCAAGGTAGCGTTGCACAGGCGTTGGCGCATCTGGCGCAGGCCTTGCCGCAGGACAGTTTTCTGACCACGCTTTCGGTCACGGCGGACGGGTTTGAAATCTCCGGCCAGACCGCCAAGCCTGAAGGCATCATCCCGGCCCTCGCGGCGGACCCGATCTTTGCCTCGGTCGATTTTGCGGGCCCGGCAGCCCACAACCCCGACGATGGCAGCTATACCTTCACGATCCGTGGCAAGCTGGTGACCCCATGACCCTGCGCCGCGCCGTTCTGTTGTTGCTGGTGCCGCCGGGTGTTGCCGTGCTGCTGGCGCTTGCGGCCTTGGCCATGGCGGAAACCCTGTCGTCCAGTGCGGACGACGCGCAATCGAGGTTGCAGACGGCGCTGGATCACCGCCCCTCCGAACCGGTCGTGCAAGCGGCGGAACTGCTGGTGCCGGGCGCCACGGCAGGGCTTGCCGGTTCCTCGCTTCAGGCCCGGATTCTGGCCTTGGTTCAGGGCGTCGATGTCCAGCAGATCGAGGCGCGTGGCGCCGAGGCGGAAGGCGCCTTGACCCGGTTGCGCGTCAACCTGCGCCTTTCGGGCGATGAAGCCGGGATCATGCACACGCTGATCGCCCTTGAAGCCGCCGAGCCGCTGATCTTCGTCGATGCCCTGCGGGTGTCCGGTCCGGGCGATGCTGGCCGTCTGGCGGTTGAACTGGACCTGTCGGCCTATGCCGGGAAGGTGGCGCCATGACCTTGCGTCCCTATCTTCTGGGGGCGGTTGCCCTGAGCCTCGCAGCGCTGGTCGTCTGGGACTATTGGCCCACGGCAACGAACGGACCCTCCGGTGCGACAGGACAGGCGGGCGGCGCGCAAAACACCGCCTCCGGCAAGCCAGAGCAGATCCCGACCCTCAATCCGCTTTCCAAGCTGACCGATACCGATTTCGCAGCACTGTTCGATCATCCGCTGTTCGATCCCGCGCGCTCCAAACCGGCGGTGGAGGCGCCCCCCCCTGAGGCCGCACCCGCACCCGTCGTCACGGAAACGCCGGTGCCGGACCAGCCCGCCGGTCCGGCCCGGCCCGTGCTGATGGGCACCGTGACAACGCCCTGGCCCGGAGGCGCCTATCTGGGCGACGATGCCGGTGGTCCCGTGGTGTTCCTGCGCCCCGGTCAAGCCTCACAGGGGCTGCACCTGGAGGAAGTGCACTCTGACAGCGCCCTCTTCATGGGGCCGCAGGGTGAAGTGACCTTGCGCCTGCAGGCGACGCAGACCCCGGATGAAGGCGCGCCCGCCAGCGACGCACCCCTACCCGTCATGCCCACCACAATGCCCGCCAATCCATGAGCCCGCGCATCTCTGGCCGCCAGATCGCAACGTGGCTTGGGCCGCGCGATCGGGTGGGAATCGGCATCAGCGCCGGCTTGGGGCTGGCCGCTGGCGTCGCCTTGCAGGGGTGGCTGGCCGCACTGCCGATAGCGCTTTTGTGCGGGGTAGCGGCGGCAATTGCGGTCGTCGACCTGCGCCACCACCGGATTCCGGACAGGCTGTCGCTGCCATTGATCCCTCTGGGTCTGATCTTCAGCGCGCTGACGGCACCGCTCTGGCCCCGGTGGATCGCGATGGCTGGAGTGTGGGCGGCGCTGACGCTGTTGCAGTACGGCTTCCTGCGTTTTCGCGGCAAGCCCGGACTGGGGGGCGGCGATCTCAAGCTGATGACGGCCGCTGCGGCATGGCTGCCGACCGGACTTTTGCCGTTCTACATTCTGGCCGCCTCTGTCACCGGGCTGATCGAGGCCGTGACCCTGCGGTCCAAACCCGGCGCTGCCATTGCGTTTGGCGCGCATCTGGCCCCGTGGTTGGCCATCTTCGTTCTTTTTGTCTGACCCGGCTCGGTCAATTGGCCAAAGGCCGAGCGTTCCATCCCATTGAACATATCGAAGGGGTTTTGCAGCACCTTAGCCCAATATTAATCTCATGTTCGGCGATGCCAATTGTCTGCAGAAAACTCGGCCAATTCGTGCGTCACAGCGCAGAACTGCGTCACAAGCGCTTCATAAACCGCCCGCCGTAGCCTATAAACTTTAGGAATAGGGCTGGTAGTCCGGCCGAGGCTAGACAATCAGATTAGATATTCCCCGATAAAGACACGCGACGGCCACATTATTGCCATGCTAGTTTTGCAGCACTGAGCAGATGAACGAACCGCCGCACTGATTTGTGGCTTTCAGACGACTATTCCGGTGCGATCCGCAAAGGGCCGCGCCAGTCGAGCAAAAAACGGAGGACTTCATGCCAACCTACACGTTGAATGTGAACGGACAGGCCCAAACGGTGACTGTGGCGAATGGCGCAATGCCGCTGCTTTGGGTGTTGCGAGACCATCTGGGCCTGACGGGCACCAAATATGGCTGCGGGATCGAAGTTTGTGGCGCCTGCACGGTGCTGATGGACGGGCAACCCGGGAAATCCTGCGTCTTGAGCATCCAGGAAGCCAATGGCCGGAACATCATGACCGTCGAGGGTCTGGCCACGGACCCCCAGGGTGCCAAGGCTCAGGCGGCCTGGGTCACGCATCAGGTTCCGCAATGCGGGTTCTGCCAGTCCGGCGTACTGATGTCGACGGTGGGTGCCATGAAGGCCAATCACCATGGCGCCGAAATTGCGCCGGAACTCAATAATCTTTGTGTCTGCGGCACTTATGCCCGGATCAAAGAAGCCGTTCAAACGCTTTAATCGGCTCAGACCTCGGGACAGGGACATTCGACATGAAAGATATCCATGAGACCGCTGAAGGCCAGAGCGGGAATTCTGACCAGGATTTGGACGCGACCTTGGACGCCGTAACCGGCGCGGGGCTGTCGCGGCGCGAGTTGCTGACCGCTGGCGCTGCGGCCCTGGTTGTGCCCTTCGCCTTTACGCCCGACAGCAAAGGCGCAATGGCCGCCAATGCGCCCGGAGCAGGGGCGATCGGCGCCTATGTCAAGATCGATGCGGCCAACAACGTGACCGTGGTGCTGGGCTCTTCGGAAATGGGGCAGGGCATCCTGACCGGCCTTTCGCAACTGGTGGCAGAGGAGTTGAGCCTTTGGTGGTATCAGGTCCGGGCAGAGCATGCCCTGGCCTCGATCCTGTGGCCGAACCCCTACGGCAACCCGCTGTTCGGGGCGCAGTTGACCGGTGGCAGCACCTCGACCCGCGGCTGGTATGCGCCGCTGCGTCTGGCGGCGGCGATCGCGCGTGACACGCTGATTGCGGCGGCGGCCCAGCAGTTGGGCGGCGTCTGGACCCTGGGCAACGGCGGTACGCTGAAGCAGGGCGCCAAGACCGTCAAGTTTTCCGAGGTCGTGGTGACGGCAGCGGGATTGACCCCGCCCACCACGGCGACACTTGCGACCACTACGCGCTTCATCGGCAAGTCGATGCCGCGTCTGGACATACCGTCCAAGACAAATGGCTCTGCCGTGTTCGGCATGGATGTGAAAGTTCCGGGCATGAAGTTCGCCTCGACGATCCATTCCCCGGTACAAGGCGGCAAGGTCAAGACGATGCCGGCGACCTCGGGCGGGGCCAAGTTGTACAACCTTGGCACGGCGGTCGGCGTTCTGGCGGATGACACCTGGACGGCCATTCAACTGGCCAGAGGTGCCGCCAGCAAGATCACCTGGGACGTGCCCG
This sequence comes from Rhodobacterales bacterium, assembly GCA_043721775.1. Lineage (GTDB taxonomy): Bacteria > Pseudomonadota > Alphaproteobacteria > Rhodobacterales > Rhodobacteraceae > Stagnihabitans. The sequence continues at coordinate 10,362 of JAYSQA010000403.1, read as the reverse complement.
CCAACCCCGACGCCGCCGACAGCACGGCGCTCGCCGCCATTGCGCAAGGCCTGGTGACCTCGACCACCGCGACGTTGTTCACCGCCGAACTGGTTGGCGCGCCCAAGATCCCGGTCGGCGCACGCGCCATCGACGTGACTTATTCCCTGCCCTTCATGGCCCATGCCACGATGGAGGTGATGTGCTGCACCGCCAAGGTCACCGCCACCGCGTGCGAGATCTGGGCCCCCACCCAAGGCCAGCAGTTCATTCCCGGCCTTGCCGCCTCGATCACCGGGCTGCGTGCAACTGCGGTGACGGTCCACACCACGCTGATGGGCGGCGGACTGGGGCGCAAGTTTGAAACCGACTATGTGGCCGAGGCGGTTGGCCTGTCCAAGGCAGCAGGCGTGCCCGTCAAGCTGATCTGGTCGCGCGAAGAGGATTTCCGCAACGACTACTATCGCCCGTCAGCCCTGATCCGGGTGCGGGCAGCGGTAGACACCGCAGGCCAGATCACCGACCTGATCTACCGCAACGTTTCGCCCTCGATCAACATCCAGCGCGGGACGATTTCGGGCAACAACCCCGAAGATACCGGGGCTGTCGCGGGCGCGGTGGCGATGCCCTACCGCATCGGGGCGCGCAAGATTGAATATGTGCCGCTGTTGCCCTGTGACGTGCGCCTGGGCTACTGGCGGTCGGTTGGCGAAAGCTACAACACCTTCGCGGTGGAAAGTGCGATGGACGAGATGGCCTTGCTTGTCGGCAAAGACCCGATGGCCTTCCGCAAGGACCTGCTGAAGGATGATGCAAGGTCTTTGGGCGTGGTCACCGCGTTGGAGACCCTGTGCAACTGGGGCGCCGGCCCCGGCGCGGGCCTTGCGCGCGGCATGGCCTTCCTGTCCGGCTTTGGCAGCTACATCGCCATGGCGGCGGATGTCGCCAACGTGGGCGGCAAGGCGGTGGTCAAGAAGTTCTACGCCGCGATTGACTGCGGCATAGCGATCAACCCCGGCTCGATCGAGGCGCAGATTCAAGGCTGCGTGGCGCATGGCATCTCGGCCACGTTGTGGGGCCAGCAAACCTTCGTGAAGGGCAAGGCTCAGATCGGTAACTTCAACCACTTCAAGATGGTCCGGATGCCAGAGATGCCGACTGTTGCCGCCCAGATCGTCGCCAGCACGGCAGCACCCGGCGGCGTGGGAGAAACCGGCGTGCCCTGCGTGGCCCCGGCCATCGCCAACGCCTGGGCCAAGATGACCGGCAACCGGGTTCGCACCTTGCCCTTCTACCCCGGCATGGGGATGGGCGGCGGCTGAACCCACGTCTTTTCTGCCCTGACTTGCCGCGCTGGCCCTTGGTCGGCGCGATCTGTTTTATTTGCCTTTATTTTAGGCTGATTGTTCGCAAAACGGGCAAGAACAACTCATTTGACGGCTTTTCAGGCAGCTTTGCCCTGCGACTCTGGCGGGTGTCCAAGGATCTTCCAATGTCAGTCCGAATTCGACCGCCCGGAGCCTTGATGTTCGACCTGCCCCAACTGCAAACAATGCAGCGTGCCAATGGCCAAGCCTTTGCCAGTTTCACGCTGCGCGATGGGATGGTCAGGCTGGCCGATCTGGCACAATCGGGTTCGGCCAAGGTCATGCTGCCCCGCATTGCTGGCCCAGTGCCGGAGGTGGTGTTCCTGAACACGTCCGGCGGGCTGACCGGCGGCGATGTGCTGGACCTGGTCCTTGACCTTGCCCCCGGGGTTCGGCTGTCCGCCACCACCCAAACCGCCGAGCGCGCCTATGCCAGCAATCAGGGCACGGCCACGGTGCGCGTTACGGCAAAGGTCAGGGCCGGGGGGGGCTGGATTGGCTGCCGCAGGAAACCATCCTGTTTGAAACCTCGTATCTGACACGCCACACTCTCATTGATCTGGCCGAAGGCGCAGGCTGGCTGACCTCGGAAAGCCTGGTTCTGGGCCGCACCGCGATGGGAGAGGTGAACCTTGCCGCCCGCCTGAACGACCACCGCATGGTGCGCCGCCAAGGCCGCCCGGTCTGGGCCGAAAGCTTCTGCCTTGACCCCGATGTGCTGGCCCGCCGCGACAGCCCGGCCCTGCTGGACGGTGCCAACAGGCCGGGCGTCTTGGCCCTTGTCGCCCAAGTGGCCGAGGATGCCGCAGCCGCCATTCTGAACCTGCCCGCCGTGCCTGGTGCCAAGCTGGCCGCGTCAGGCTGGGATGGCCGCTGTCTGGCCCGCGTGCTGGTCCCCGATGGCCTGACCCTGCGCAAGCAAATGGCCCTTATCATCAAGACCCTGTCAGCACGCCCCTTGCCCCGCGTCTGGCTTAGTGAAGGAACCCTATGAACCTGCCCCCCCCCGCGAACGCGAAAAGCTGCTGGTCAGCCTTGCCGCCATGGTGGCCCGTGGCCACCTTGACCGCGGCGTCAAGCTGAACCACTCCGAAGCGATTGCCCAGATCACCGATTGCGGCGTCGAGGGTGCCCGCGATGGCCGCGCCGTGTCCGACCTGATGCAGGCCGGGGCGCATGTCATCACCGCAGACCAATGCATGTCCGGCGTGCCCGAAATGATCCACTCGGTTCAGGTCGAGGCGACCTTTCCCGACGGCACCAAGCTTGTCACCGTCCACCACCCCATCCGCTGAAAGGCCCCAGATGAAGCGCATTCTTTTCCTTCTTCCCGTGCTGGTGCCTTCGGTGGCCCTTGCCCACCCGGACCCCGGCACAGGCCTTGCGGCGGGCCTGCTGCACCCCTTCACCGGTGCCGACCACCTGCTGGCCATGACCGGCGCAGGCCTTTGGGCCGCCACCCTTGGCGGCAAGGCGCGTCTGGCGCTGCCCGCCGCCTTTCTGACAGCGATGGCCTTGGAGGCGCGGCCTATGTGCCCGCACTTGGCGGCATCGTAGAGCCGATGGAGTTGGCCTCGGTCATTCTTCTAGGCGCTGCCGTGGCATTGGCCCTGCGCACGCCTCTGCTGCTGGCCCTGCCATTGGTCGTCCTGATGGGTCTGGCGCATGGTGCCGCGCATGGTCTGGAAGGGTCGGGCGCAGGCTTCGGCCTTGGTATGCTGGCAGCCACCGCCGCGCTGCATGGCTTGGGGCTGGCCTTGGGCCTGACGCTGAACCGCGCCACCGTCCGGCTGTCCGGCGCCTTGGCGCTTCTGGCGGGGGTCATCCTCGCCTTTGCAGGATAACACCATGATCCCCAGGATGATTCCGGGCGAGTATTTCACAGCCAAGGGCGATATCGTCCTGAACGCCGACCGCACCGCCATCACCCTCTTGGTCGCCAATACCGGCGACCGCCCGGTGCAGGTAGGCTCCCACCACCACTTCGCCGAAACCAACCCCGGCCTGTCCTTTGATCGCAGCGCCGCCCATGGCATGCGGCTGGATATTCCGGCCGGAACCGCCGTGCACTTTGAACCGGGCCAATCGCGCGAGGTCCGCCTCATCCCCTACGGCCGTTTGCGCAAAGTCTACGGATTCAACGCCAAAGTGACGGGAAATCTCTGATGTCCACCCGCATATCCCGCCCCGACTATGACGCCATGTATGGCCCCACCACCAGCGACCGCGTCCGGCTTGGCGACACCGATATCATCATTGAAGTCGAACGCGACCTGACCACCTACGGCGAAGAGGTCAAGTTCGGCGGCGGCAAGGTCATCCGTGACGATATGGGGCAATCCCAGATCCCCCGGTCAGGTGGAGCCGTCGATACCGTCATCACCAACGCCCTGATCCTCGACCACTCCGGCATCTACAAGGCTGACGTCGGCCTGCGCGACGGGCGCATCCACTCCATCGGCAAGGCCGGCAACCCCGACACGCTGTCGGGGGTCACCATCATCATTGGCCCCTCCACCGCGGTCATCGCCGGAGAAGGCAAAATCCTGACCGCAGGCGGTTTTGACTGCCATATCCACTTCATCGCCCCCGGCCAGATCGAAGACGCGCTGCATTCCGGCATCACCTCCATGCTCGGCGGCGGCACCGGCCCGGCGCATGGCACGTTGGCCACCACCTACACCCCCGGCCCGTGGCACATGGGCCGCGTGCTGCAAGCCCTCGACGCCTTCCCGATCAACTTCGGCCTATCCGGCAAAGACAACGCCTCCCGCCCCGAGGGCCTGACCGAAATGGTCAAAGGCGGTGCTTGCGCCCTGAAACTGCATGAAGACTGGGGCATCACCCCCGCCGCCATCGACTGCTGCCTGTCAGTGGCCGATGATATGGACGTGCAGGTGATGATCCACACCGACACGCTGAACGAATCCGGCTTTGTCGAAAACACCATGGCCGCGATCCGTGGCCGCACCATCCACGCCTTCCACACCGAGGGTGCCGGCGGCGGCCACGCCCCCGACATCATCAAGGTCGTCACCTCGCAGAACGTCATCCCAAGTTCGACCAACCCCACGATGCGCTGCACCGTGAACACGCTGGAAGAGCATCTGGATATGCTGATGGTCTGCCACCACCTTGACCAATCCATCCCCGAGGACGTGGCCTTCGCCGAAAGCCGCATCCGCAAGGGAACCATTGCGGCGGAAGACATCCTGCACGACATCGGCGCGTTTTCGATCCTGTCGAGTGACAGCCAAGCCATGGGCCGCGTCGGTGAAGTCATCACCCGCACCTGGCAAACCGCCCACAAGATGAAGCAGCAACGTGGCCGCCTGCCGGAAGAAACCGGCCACAACGACAACGTCCGCGCCAACCGCTACATCGCCAAATACACCATCAACCCCGCCATTGCCCAAGGCATGTCGCGCCACATCGGCAGTATCGAGACAGGCAAGCGCGCTGATCTGGTCCTGTGGTTCCCCGCCTTCTTCGGCGCCATGCCCGAGATCGTGCTGGTCGGCGGCATGATCGCCTGCGCCCAGATGGGCGACACCAACGCCTCGATCCCGACGCCCCAACCCACCTACACAAGGCCGATGTTCGGCACCTATGGCCGCGCTGTCGAACGCAACGCCATCCTCTTCGTCAGCCAGGCCGCCCAAGCCGACGGGCTGCGCGGCCAACTCGGGCTGCACAAAGACACCGTCGCGGTGGAAAACACCAGGCACATCGGCAAGCGCGACATGATCCACAACCACGCCACCCCCTTCATCGAGGTCAATCCCGAAACCTACGAAGTCCGCGCCGACGGCCAACTCCTCACCTGCGAATCGGCAAGCGAACTCCCCCTCGCCCAACGCTACTCCTTCTACTGACATGGGTGCGTGACATCACGCACCCTACCGCGAACCCCTACAATTTGTCTAATATCTCCTTCATCTTGGCCCAAATACTCCACAGGGGTCCGGGGGTGTGAAACCCCCGGTCCGCCGCTACAAGACCGGAACCGAAATGCCCCCCTTCCTGAAATGACAAACCTCCACCCCGTCTGCTCCCTCCTGTCAAAAGCCCCGCAAACCACTTACGATGTGGTCATCCTCGGCTATGACGCGCACTTTTTGCGCCGCAAACGTCTTGTCACGGCACAGGGCGAGGGATTTCTGGTAGACCTGCCCAACGTCACCAACCTCGACGACCATTGGGGTTTCCAACTCGAAGACGGCCGCGCCATCCAGATCATCGCTGCCGAGGACGCCTTGGTCGAGATCACCGGCCCCGACCTGCACCGCCTGGCCTGGCACATCGGCAACCGCCACACCCCCTGCCAGATCGAGTCCCACCGCCTCCTCATCCGCCGCGACCACGTGCTGGAGGCGATGCTGGCCCAACTCGGCGCATCGGTCAGCAATGTCACCGAACCCTTCACCCCCGAAGGCGGCGCTTACGGCACCGGCCGCACCATGGGCCACGATCATGGGGGCCACGATCACGTGGAGCAAGATCACGTGGCGCAAGATCACGGCAGCACCGGCCACGGCACCAAGGCGGCAACTGAAGCCTCGCCCGAACCGCAACCCCATGCCCAGGATGAAACCTTCGGCTGGCATGATCACGGCGACGGCAAACTGCATTTCCATGCAACCAAGCGCTGACCTTCCCCTCATCAGCCTGATCCAATGGCTCTCCCCGGCCTTCCCGACCGGCGGCTACGCCTATTCCCACGGGCTTGCACAAGCCGCCGTCGACGCCACCCTGACCAACGCCGCCACACTCCGCGCATGGCTTGCCGACATTTTCACCCACGGCAGCGGACGGCAAGATGCCATCCTGCTCGCCATGGCCCTCCGCCCCGACACAGACCTCGACGCCCTCACCGATCTTGCCCTTGCCCTGTCTTCGTCAGCCGCGCGCCATCAGGAAACCCTCGCCCAAGGCACGGCGCCGGCTCAAACCGTCGCCGCGCTGACCGGCCGCAACCTCAAATCCCGCCCCATTCCCGTAGCCCTCTGCGAAGCCGCCTCCCCCCTGAACCTGCCATCAGCCCAAATCCTCGCCCTCTACCTGCACGCCTTCACTTCAAACCTGATCCAATGCATGATCTGCTTCGTGCCCCTGGGCCAGACCGAGGGCCAGGCCACCCTCGCGGCCCTCCACCCGATCATCACCAGCCTCGCGCAATCGCTCGCCACCGCCACCGAAGCCGACCTCGCGTCATCCACCTTCGGCGCCGAACTGGCCGCGATGCAGCACGAAACCCTGCAACCAAGGATTTTCAAGACATGAGCGTGCCCGAATGAGCCTGCATGGCCCCCTCCGCGTTGGCATCGGCGGCCCGGTCGGCGCCGGCAAAACCACCTTGACCGAGCATCTCTGCCGCGCCCTCGCCCACAGGCTCTCGATGGCCGTCATCACCAATGACATCTACACGCGCGAGGATGCTGACTACCTGACCCGTATGCAGGTCCTGCCCGCCGCTCGCATCCGGGGCGTGGAAACCGGTGGCTGCCCCCATACCGCGATCCGCGAAGACGCCAGCATAAACCTCGCCGCCGTGGCCGAACTGAACAAAAACTTCCCCGACCCCGACCCCGACCTGATCCTGATCGAAAGCGGCGGGACAACCTCGCCGCCACCTTCTCCCCCGAACTCGCCGACCTCTCAATTTACGTCATCGACGCCGCCGCAGGCCAGGATATCCCGCGCAAGAATGGCCCCGGCGTCACCCGCTCCGACCTTCTCGTCGTCCATAAAGCCGACCTCGCCCCTTACGTCGGCGTCGACCTCACCCAACTCGAAGCCGATACCAAAACCGCCCGCGGCCCCCGCCCCTACGTCATGGCCCGCATTCGGGAAGGGCTAGGCATCCCCGAAATCGTCGCCTTCCTGCAAAAAAGAGGGCGGCCTGACCCTAAAGTTCACCGCCGCCTGACCCATTCATGCCGCCTGACCCATTCACAATTGCGCAAATATCCCTGCCGGAGGCGCACGCCACACCCCGGCGCTTCCGCTACAGAACCGCCGCCCCCGCCCCCCTTGGGGGGAGGGCCGGGGAGGGGGCCTCCTGACGTTGGGCCTTAGGCCTCGTCCGGCAGAACCCGCACGGCACCCTTGTCGGCCGATGACGCAAACAGCGCGTAAGCCTTCAATGCCAACGAAACTTTGCGCGAACGCGGCTTGGCAGGCTTCCACCCCGCCGCATTCTGGGCCAACCGGCGCGTCACAAGGTCCGCCTCCGACACCCGCAGGGAAATCGAGCGTTTGGGAATGTCGATATCCACCATGTCGCCCTCGACCACCAAACCAATCACCCCACCCGCCGCCGCTTCGGGGCTGACATGGCCGATCGACAGCCCCGACGTGCCGCCCGAAAAGCGGCCATCGGTCACCAAGGCGCAAGCCTTGCCCAGACCCATGCTTTTCAGATAGCTCGTCGGATACAACATTTCCTGCATCCCCGGCCCGCCCTTCGGCCCCTCATAGCGGATCACCAGCACGTCGCCGGGGTTGATTTCTTTCGCCAGAATGGCATTCACGGCAGAATTCTGTGACTCGAACACTCGCGCCGGGCCGGAAAACACCAGATTGCTGTCATCCACCCCCGCCGTCTTCACAATGCAACCATCGGGTGAGATATTGCCTGTCAGCACCGCCAACCCGCCGTCTTTCGAGAACGGCGTGGCAGCCGACCGGATCACGCCATTCGCGCGGTCAAGGTCCAGGCTGTCGTAGCGCCCGGTCGCCGTAAACGCCATCGTGGTCCGCACGCCCCCCGGGGCTGCCCGAAAGAACTCCCGCACCGATTCCTGATTGGTGCGGCTGATGTCCCACTGGTCAATCGCAGCGCCAATCGAGCTGGCGTGGATCGTCGGCACTTCACGGTTCAACAGCCCGGCACCGTCAAGCTGGCCCAGAATTGCCATGATGCCACCGGCACGGTGGACGTCTTCCATATGCACATCCTGCTTGGCGGGGGCAACCTTGCACAGAACCGGCACCCGGCGGCTGATGGCGTCAATGTCGGACAGGGTGAAATCCACCTCACCCTCATGCGCAATCGCCAGAATGTGCAGCACGGTGTTGGTCGACCCGCCCATCGCCACATCCAAAGCCATCGCGTTTTCAAATGCCGCCTTGGCGGCGATATTGCGCGGCAGCACGGTGAAATCGTCCTGTTCATAATGCCGCTTGGTGATGTCCACGATCAGATGCCCTGCCTCGACAAACAGCCGCTTGCGGTCGGCATGGGTGGCCAGCGTTGATCCATTGCCGGGCAACGACAGCCCCAAAGCTTCCGTCAGGCAGTTCATCGAATTGGCGGTGAACATGCCGCTGCATGACCCGCAGGTCGGGCAAGCGGCCTTTTCAATCTCCTCGACTTCTTCGTCGGTGAAAGAGGCATCCGCCGCAGAAACCATCGCATCGACCAGATCCAGCGCCACTTCGCGGCCCTTGATCACGACCTTGCCGGCCTCCATCGGCCCGCCTGACACAAACACGCAAGGGATGTTCAACCGCATCGCCGCCATCAGCATGCCGGGGGTGATCTTGTCGCAGTTGGAAATGCACACCATCGCATCGGCACAATGCGCGTTGACCATGTATTCCACCGAATCCGCGATCAACTCACGCGATGGCAGCGAATACAGCATCCCGTCGTGGCCCATCGCAATCCCGTCATCGACGGCAATGGTGTTGAATTCTTTGGCGACACCGCCCGCAGCCTCTACCTCACGCGCAACCAGCTGGCCAAGGTCTTTCAGGTGGACATGGCCCGGTACGAACTGGGTAAAGCTGTTGACGATGGCAATGATCGGTTTGCCAAAGTCGCCATCTTTCATGCCTGTCGCGCGCCACAGGCCACGGGCACCGGCCATGTTGCGACCATGGGTCGTTGTGCGGGAACGGTAAACGGGCATGAAAGACTCCTGTCAGAAAGCCAGCCCCCCATGGGCTTATCCAGCGCCTGACATGGCCCGAAGCCCGCGATCAATCAAGAGTGGTTTTTCAAAGGCACCGGTGCCGGAAGGCCTAGCTTTGGCCGTCTTCCAGGTCCTTCGGCCCGATCCGGTCCAGAAGCGCTATCATCCAGCCCAGCGTGTCAGCCTCTGCCACGGTCAGACGCGCGCTTTGCCCAAGGCCAAGCGCCAACGGACGAAACTCGCGCCACCTCAAGTGAAAATCGGCCACATCGCGCACTTTCGTCGCGGCGTGGGGCGGGGCCTTGGGACGGGGCGAACCTTCGGAAGCGTCAATCATGCGGAACCCCATCGGAAACTTCTGCGTCGCCTTCTGCCCTTGCGCACGAAGGCCTGCCTTTCCCCAAGATGCCGCAGGCCGCAACCTTGGGTAAAGCGTTTTGGCGTAACGCTTCTGTTAAAAAAACGTCAAAGGGGTTTGTGAGGCGCCCTTCATCCGTTACGTTGCGTCAACCTTCTGCCTCAAGGACAAATCTTACGCCTCAAGGACAAACCATACGCCTCAAGGACAAGCCGTGACAAAGCTTTTGCAGATCAACCTCTTCGGCGCTTGTATCGTGCGCTCGTCCCGACCCGATGGGTACGAGATCAAGGGGGCCAAGCATCGGGCACTGATTGCACTGCTGGCCACCGCACCTTTTGGACGCCGCACCCGCAGTTATGTGCAGAATCTGCTGTGGGGCACGTCATGTCACGATGGCGGGCGGCAAAGCCTGCGGACGGCGCTGTCGATGATAAAGGGGATGCTGGGGCCGGACTTTGACGCCCTGCTGAAGGTCAACAACACCGAGATCGTGCTGGACCTGTCCAAGGTCGATTTCATCGGTGCGACCGGCGGGGGCGAATTTCTGGAAGGCATCGACATCAGGGATGATGACTTCAACGACTGGCTGCAAGGCGTCCGTCAGTCACCCGAACAGTTCTTCGCCCTGCTGACCGGCGTTCCGGCTGTTTCGGCACAGCCGCGCATCATGCCCTCGATCTGCATCCTGCCGTTCCGGCTGGTGGTGGGCGAAGAGGTGCATTCAGTCTTGGGCGAC
>JAYSQA010000402.1:0-15727 GCA_043721775.1 Rhodobacterales bacterium | reverse complement strand
GGTCAGACCCGCGATTTCACCGGAGCCGCGGGGCTGCCGGGGGCCATGCCGCCGGTGAAAGCGATGCTCGCGGACCGGGGCCATGATGCCGACTTGTTCAGTAACACATTGATATATAATTGAATTACCACCTGCATTCCGTCAAAGAAGAACCGGAAGGTGCAGATCGGGCACGACGCCACCCTCGATAAGAAGCGTCACAGGATCGAGAACATGTTCGGTCGTCTGAAGGACTGGCGCAGAATAGCCATGCGCTTCGACCGGCGCACCGACATCTTCCTGTCCGCCTGCCCGCCTGCGCCCTGGCGGCAATCGTAATGTTCTGGCTATGAGTCCTGAGCCCAGGAGATGAGGACGGCGCCTTGGTTTTGATTTCTTGCTTGTTCGGCTGGCCGCAGAACGTGCTGCTTTGCCCGTTCTGGAGAATTTAATTGAGGCGCAGCGTCGCAACGATCCTGTTCCTGAAGCGGTTTACTTGGCACAGGAGATCGGCGCGCATGCCGCCTCCAACGCCGAAATGATCGTTACCAGCGGTGCAACCTCTGTCCAGATTTCCCAGCTCATTCGGCGTTCAACGGACCAAGCTGAAGGAACGTTGAAAGCCAAGATTGCTGCGGTTCGTAAAGAGCTTGCAGGCTTGCGCGACCATCAAGGTGAAGCAGCTAACCGTAAGGCCGATGGACAAAATCGGGATGGGAAATGGGAACCGAACAGTTCCCGTTCGTTTTCGAAATCGCGTACGACTTCGAAAACGCCCCATTGACTTCATTGCATATTGTCAGATGCCGCACCGCGACAAGCGGTCAAGTCCGCTGAATTTGCGGGAAAAGTGTCAGACCCAATGAAATGGACACCCAGCAACGCTTTGATTTCGCTTGCGTTTATTTTCACCCCGTATCAAATCTTCTGAAAGCCGCCCCCCCCCAGCCGGGTCCGCAGAGCGCCCCTGTTACATGACCGCGCCCATCGCCCACGGCACGAACTCGGCCCCGCCAAAACCCAGTTCCTCGGACTTGGTCTCCTCACCCGAAGCCACCCGCAGAAACAATTCGAAAATCTCGGCTCCCTTCGCCTCAAGGCTCACGCCATCGGTGATGATATCGCCGCAGTTGATGTCCATGTCTTCCGACATCCGCTCATACATTTCCGAATTGGTCGCCAGCTTGATGCAGGGCGTGGGTTTATACCCCGACACGCTTCCACGCCCGGTGGTGAAGGCGATCAGGTTCGCGCCCGATGCGATCTGGCCGGTGACCGAGGCCGGATCATAGCCGGGGCTGTCCATATAGACAAAGCCGCGTTCGGTGACAGGCTCTGCGAATTTATACACCTGGGTCAGCGGTGCCGTCCCACCCTTGGCCACAGCCCCCAGCGACTTCTCCAGAATGGTGGTCAAACCGCCCTTCTTGTTGCCGGGCGAGGGGTTGTTGTCCATCTCTCCGCCCAAACGCGCTGTGTAATCCTCCCACCACCTGATCCGCTCGACGATCTTTTCGCCCACCTCCTGCGAAACCGCCCGTCGGGTCAGCAGATGCTCCGCCCCGTAAATCTCGGGCGTTTCCGACAGGATCGTGGTGCCACCATGCGCCACCAGCAGGTCCGAGGCATGACCAAGTGCAGGGTTCGCGGTGATGCCGGAATAGCCATCTGACCCGCCGCATTGCATGCCGACCATCAGATGCTCCAACCCGGCAGGCTCGCGTTTGTGTTCGTTGGCCCGCACGGCCATCTCCTTCAGCACCGCAACCCCCCGCTCGACTGACCGCCTTGTGCCGCCGACGTCCTGAATCGTCATGTGCCGGAAGTTCCCGTCGCTGCGCAGCCTTTCCGCCCCGACCAGATTGGCCACCTGCAACACTTCGCACCCCAAGCCCACCACCAGAATCGCGCCGAAGTTCGGGTTGCGGGCATAGCCTTGCAGGGTGCGAAACAGGGTGGCGTAACCCTCGTCCTTGCCAGACATGCCGCAGCCGGTGCCGTGGGTGATCGCCACCACGCCGTCGATGTTGGGGAAATCCTTCAGCCAGCCGTCCCGCTCGACCGCTTCGGCGATGAACTTTGCCACCGAGCCGGAACAGTTCACCGAGGTCAGAATGCCAAGGTAATTCCGCGTCCCATACTTCCCATCCTGCCTTGGATAGCCCATGAAGGTGCGCTTCTCCGTCACCACCGGCTGCGGGTTGCTTTCGGACGCATAGGCATAGTCCGTCGAATGCGCGCCCATGCCGAGGTTGTGGGTGTGGATATGCTCTCCGGCTGCAACCGCCTTGGTGGTGTTGCCGATGATCTGGCCATAGCGGATCACCTGCGCGCCCTCGGCAATGTCCGCCGTGGCGATCTTGTGGCCGCGCGGCACGGCGTGGGGCAGGGGGGCGGCCAACTCCTCCAGCACGGTTCCCGCACTCAGGTCTTTCAGTGCGATGATCACGTTGTCGGCGGCGTGCAGGCGGATCACGGCATGGGTATTGGGGATATTCATCGCACTTGGGCCTTTTACCAAAGGGAACCCTGACCAGCAGGCCGGGCATAGCAAGGGGGGCATCGCAAGGGACAGTTGACACCGACACCGCCCCAGCTAACATGTTAGTATGCTACAAGCTGAAGGCCAACCCCCGCAAGTCCCCGCAATCGAGGTGCAGATGCCCTCGCGACGTCCTTTGCGCCCATTGGAGACGTTTCAGGGCTCTTTGGCGCAACGGGTTTACGCCAGCTTGCGCGAGGCGATCCTGTCAATGTCCTTCCGCCCCGGTGACATCATAAGGAAGCCCGAGATCTGCGAGGCGCTTGGCGTGTCGCGCAGCCCGGTGTCAGAGGCCGTCGCACGGCTGGCGGTGGAGCATCTGGTGCGGGTGGTCCCGCAAGCCGGCACCTATGTCGCCCGCTTTTCGCTAGAGGAAATCCGCGAAGGCGTCTTTCTGCGCGAGGCTTTGGAACTGGCCGCAGTCGAGCGTGTGGCGCGGGTGATTACCGAAGATCAACTGGTGCAGTTGCGCCGCAATCTGCGTCTGCAACAGGCCCTGATCGAGGATATGGACGTCGACGGCTTTTATCAGACCGATGCGGCGATGCATGAACTGATCCTGTCCTTCACCGGCTTCAAACGGGTGGCGGCTTTGGCCGATACGTCATGGGTTCATGTGAACCGCGCCCGCCAACTGATCCTGCCCGCATCAGGACGGGTGCAGGCCACCCTGACCGAACATCAGGCCATCCTGTCCGCCATCGAGGCGCGTGACCCTAAGGCGGCCCGCGACGCCACGCGTCTGCACTTAGGTAAATTGATTGGCTTTCTGGAACCCTTGGCGCTATCGCGTCCCGACCTGTTTGAACCTGATTAGGATGCCATGATCTTCAATAAACCTCGCCTGAATACGCCCCGGTACGCCGCCCGCCTGAACGCCTTCAAGCTTGGCCTGACCAAACCCACCGTGGCCGACCTGATCGCCCGGATTGCGCAAGTACCGGGGATTGATGCCGCCGACCTGAACTTTCCTGACCATTTCGAGGGCTATACCCCCGCAGACCTGTCGCGCATCATGGCCGATCATGGCATTGCGCTGAACGGTGTGGCGATGCGGTACTATACCGACCCGGGCTTCCGGCTTGGTGCCTTCTCCAACCCCTCGCCCAAGGTGCGGCAGGCGGCGGTTGATATCACAAAGCGCGGCCTTGATGCCATGGCGATGATGGGCGGCAAGGTGATGACGCTGTGGATGGGGCAGGATGGTGTCGATTACGCCTTTCAGGGCAACTATGCGCGGATGTGGGAGGACAGCCTCGAATGTCTGGCGCAGGTTTGTGACCATAACCCCGCCGTAGATATCTCGTTGGAATACAAACCGAACGAGCCGCGTGCTTTTTCGTTGATGCCTGATATCGCGACCAACCTGCTGGCGATCAAAGAGGTGGGCCGGGCGAACACCGGCATCACGCTCGACTTCTGCCATGTGCTGTTCGCCGGCGAAATTCCGGCGCAGTCCGCGCAACTCGCCGCCCGCCATTCGCGCATTCTGGGCGTGCATTTGAACGACGGCTACGGCAAGCGCGATGACGGGCTGATGGTTGGGTCAGTCCACCCGATGCAGACGGTGGAGTTGTTTGTGGAACTTGACCGGCAGGGCTATGACGGGGTGATTTACTTTGACACCTTTCCCGACCATGCTGGCCTGAACCCGGTTGCGGAAGCCGCAACCAATGTCGAGATGACCGACCGCCTGCGCGCTATAGCCCGGCGGCTGGAGTCAGACCCGGCGCTGGCCGCAGCCACCGCCGTGCAGGATGCGGCGGCGGCGTTCCGCGCCGTGGCGGCCCAGCTTTACCGCTGACGACCAGAACGACGGCACCGCGCAAAAATTTTTTGTCGAAAAATTTTGGCGTTACAGCCCGTAGAATTCTTCTGCGGTGCCACCGTAGATGCGTTTCTGTTGGGCCAGCGGCAGGCCTGCGGTCAGGTGATGCGCAGCCTCCAGCCAGCCATCGTATTCTGCCCGCAGACGGCACACCGGCCAGTCTGATCCCCACATGATCCGGTCCGGTCCGAAGACCTTGAGGATATGGTTGACGTAAGGGTGCAGTGCTGCAACCGACCAATCTGGATCAGCCTCGGTGATCAGGGCCGAGAATTTGACGCAAGCCCCTGTCTCACCCGCCAGCCGCGCCATACCTTCGGCCCAGAAGGTGAAACTGGCTTCGGAATGGGCGCGGATTTGCGGTTTCATGCAGTGGTCGATCACGGTGCGCAGCGTGGGATACCGCTTCAGGATCGTCAGGAAATTCGCCAGGTGGCGCGGAAAGCCCAAGGCATCAAAGGTCAGGTCAAGGTCGGCGAGGGCGGCATAGCCCCATTGCACATCCGCCCGCAGCATCCAGTCATCATCGGGGATGTCCTGGATCATTGGGCGCACGCCCTTGAACTTGGGGTGGCCCTTCAGGCGTTGCAGCACCTTCACATCCGAGGGACTCTCAAAATCCACCCAGCCGACGACGCCCTTGATGAAATCTGACCCATCCGCAAGCCCCAGCATGTATTCCGTTTCCGCCACCGTCGCCGCTGCCTGCACCAGAACGGTGCCGTCGATCTGATAGCGCACCAGCGTGCCCACCAGATCGCCGGGCAGATAGACCCGGTCCAGCACCGCATCGCCCTTGGGCATCCAGTCATAATCACCCCGTGCCGGATTCCAGAAATGCTGATGGCTGTCGATCTTCATCATCTGTCTCCTCAGGTCAACGCTGTGGGCGCATCGGCGCGCAACAAGTCTTGGGTTTTCAAATCGGCCCACAAGGCCGCCGGAATCACCGCCGAGGCCGCACGGGCGTTGGCCTCAACCTCGGCCACACCCTGCGCGCCGGGGATGACAGACAGAATGGCCGGGTGCTGCAAGGGGAACTGGAAGGCGGCATCGACCAGCCGGACAGAGTGGGCAGCACAGACCGCCTCGATCTGTCCAACCTTGTCCAGCACCCAGGCCGGTGCCAGATCATAATTGTAAAACGCCCCCGGTCTGGCCCCCGTGGCCAGCACGCCCGAGTTATAGGGGCCACCGATCACGACGCCGACGCCCCTTGCCACACACAGCGGCAGAAAACTTTCCAGCGCCGCCTGTTCCAGCAATGTATAGCGGCCTGCCAGCAGGAATATGTCGAAATCGCCGCGCTTCAGCAGCCACTCTGCCGGTTCATTCTCGTTGATGCCGGCGCCAAAGCCGCGGATCACCCCTTGGTCGCGCAAGGCCAGCAGGGCGTGATAGCCGCCAGCCATGAACTCTTCCAGCCGGGCCTGCATCGCCTGTTGCGATCCATGAGTGAAGATATCCAGATCATGCGCATAAAGCAGGTCCAGCCGGTCAAGCCCGGTGCGTTCCAGACTGAATTCGACGGACCGCATCACGCCGTCATAGGAATAGTCGAATATCTCGCGCCGGTTTGGCACGTCGAACCACTTGCCGATGCCGTCGCGCACCTCGCCCTTGTGGGTGGGCCGCAACAGCCGCCCGACCTTTGACGACACGACGAAGCCCGACTGCCCCTTCAGCGCCCGGTTCAGCCGCGTCTCGGACTGACCTAGGCCATACAGCGGCGCGGTGTCGAAATAGCGTACCCCAAGGTCCCAGGCGCGGGTCATGGTGGCATGGGCATCATCCGCCGCAATCGGCCGGTAAAGCCCGCCAATGGGGGCGGTGCCGAAGCCCAGTTCGGTAAATTCCAACGGGCCTTTGCCCAAACGATCCCACACCCGTGTCTTCAATTGCATGTCCTTTCGTCCGATGGCTAACATGCTAGTATGAATCGCGTGGGATGTGCACTCTTTTGGTGCAATGGGGGGAAGCAATGGGCAATTTCAAACAGGTGTTCGGCGACACAAAGCCGGTGATCGGTATGGTGCATCTGGGCGCTTTGCCGGGCAGCCCGCTTTATGACGCCACAGCCGGGCTTGCGGGCCTGCTGGCGGGCGCCCGGGCCGACCTGCACGCCCTGCAAGCGGCGGGGTTTGATGCGGTGATGTTCGGCAACGAAAACGACCGGCCTTACGAGTTTCAGGTCGACACCGCCTCGACCGCGACCATGGCCGCCGTGATAGGGGCCTTGCGGTCAGAGATTACCGTGCCCTTCGGGGTCAACGTGCTGTGGGACCCGATGGCGACCGTGGCCTTGGCCGCAGCCACCGGCGCGGCCTTTGTCCGAGAGATTTTCACCGGAACCTATGCCAGCGACATGGGGCCGTGGACGCCCAATGCCGGCGCTGCGTTGCGCTATCGGGGCCGGTTGGGGCGTGGCGATCTGGCCATGCTGTACAACGTCAGCGCCGAGTTTGCTGACAGCCTTGACCGGCGCTCGCTGCCCGACCGGGCCCGTTCGGCGGTGTTCTCGTCTATCCCCGATGCCGTGCTGGTGTCAGGGACCATCACCGGAGAGGCAGTTGCGATGACCGATCTTGAGGCCGTCAAGCGCGTGCTTCCCGATACGCCGGTCTTGGCCAATACCGGGGTAAAACACGCCACGATTGCCGATGTGCTGCGGGCAGCGGATGGCTGCGTGGTAGGGTCGGCATTGAAATATGACGGGCATACCTGGAATGCAATCGACCCCGACCGGGCGCTTGATTTCATGGGCCTGGCCCGGGCCGCAAGAGGCGGCAAATGAAAGCGCGGCTGCGTGCGGACCTGAAGGCCCTGATGCTGATCCCCGGCCTATCAGGGCATGAAGAGCGGGTGGCGGCCTGGCTGCGCACTCGCCTTGCAGGCTTGGGGCTGGCGCATCGCACCGACCGTCTGGGCAATCTGATCGCCACAATCCCGGGTGATCCGGCCAAGCCCTCGGTCATGATCTTCACCCATATGGATCAGCTGGGCTTTTTTGTTCGCAAGGTTGAGGCTGACGGGTTGATCCGCGTTGAACGCATGGGCGGCGTGTCTGAACGCGCCATGGCGGCGCAAGAGGTGACGTTGTGCGGGGCGAAGGGGGATGTGGCGGGCATCATCATGAACAAGGCCCACCACGCCACCACGCCCGAGGAAAAGTACAAGGTCCTGACCACGCCGGAAATTCGCATCGACACCGGCCATGGCAGTAAGACGGCGGTGGAGGCTGCGGGCATCCGCATCGGCACGCCGGTTGTCTATGCCGGACGGGTGATTGAATTGGCGGGCGACCGGATTGCCGGCACCTCGGTCGATGACCGGGCGGGCTGTGCCGCGTTGCTGGAACTGGCGCGGGTCAGGGCAGGGCGCGAAGACGTGGCGCAAGGCCCACCCCTGCATCTTGTCTGGTCGGTGCAGGAGGAATTCAACCTGCGCGGCGCTGTGGTGGCAGCACAGAACCTGGCACCCGACATCGCCATCCAGATCGACCTGATGCTGGCCACCGACACGCCCGACATGGCCGACCGGGGCGAGATGGTGATGGGTGGCGGGCCGGGCATCAGCCTGTACTCTTTCCACGGGCGCGGCACGTTGAACGGCGTCATCCCGCATCCGGCACTGGTATCGCTGATGGAGGACACGGCGCAGGCGCTGGCTATGGCCCTGCAACGTTCAGCACAGGTGGGGGTGCTGACCGACCTGTCCTATGTGCAACTGCTGGGCGACGGCGTGGCTGCTATCGACGTGGGCTTCGCGATGCGCCATTCGCATTCCTCAGTCGAATGCTGCGATCTGGCTGATCTGGTGGGATTGGTGCATCTGTTGGACGGCGCGCTGGACCGTATCCCGGCGCGGATGAAACTGGAGCGTGATTGAGATGGCGCAATCTGAGACGGCGCAATCTGAGATGGCGCATTCCGACCAGGCACTGACCCTTGGCGTCGACATCGGCACCTTCGAATCCAAAGGCGTTCTGGTGGATCAGTCGGGCAAGATCGTGGCGCAGGCCGCCCGCCCGCATGAGATGATCGTGCCGCGCGCCGGTTGGGCGGAACATCGCGCCGAAGCGGACTGGTGGGGCGATTTTGTTTTTATTACCAAGCGCTTGCTGGCCGAGTCTCAGGTAAATCCTGAACAGATCAAAGCCATTGCATGTTCGGCCATAGGCCCCTGCATGTTGCCGCTTGATGCCGGAGGCAGCCCACTGATGAACGGCGTGCTTTACGGTGTTGACACCCGCGCTACCGAGGAAATCGACCTTCTGAATCTTCAGATCGGGGCGGACATCATCCTGAACCGTTGCGGCAATGCCCTGACCTCGCAATCGGTCGGGCCAAAGATCCTGTGGCTGCGCCGCCAACGCGCCGAACTGTGGGCGCGAACCGCGAAGATTGTCACCGCGACCACCTACCTGACGTGGAAGCTGACCGGGCGCTTTGTGATCGACCACTACACCGCCGCCAACTTTTCGCCCCTCTATGACATTACCCGGCAGGACTGGTGCTTTGACCTTGCGGACATTTGCCCGGCCGGAATGCTGCCTGCCCTGATGTGGTCGGGCGAAATCGCGGGCCATGTCAGCGAAGCTGCCGCCCGGGCGACCGGGCTGGCCAAGGGCACTCCGGTCACCTGCGGCACGATTGATGCGGCGGCCGAGGCGGTTTCGGTGGGCGTGGCGGCACCGGGCGACATGATGATGATGTACGGCTCTACCATCTTCATCATCGAGATTGCGGCAAAGCGTCTGACCGATCCGCGCTTGTGGCATGCGCCTTGGCTAAGCCCCGGCAGCCATGCGGCGATGGCCGGGCTTGCCACATCGGGCACGCTGACCCACTGGTTTCGCGACCACTTCGCCCGCGATCTGCCAAAGGACACCGCTTTCGCCACCCTGACGGCAGAGGCAGAAGCCTCGCCTCCTGGGGCCAATGGTTTGATCTGCCTTCCGTATTTCTCAGGCGAGCGGACGCCGATCCACGATGCGCAAGCCCGGGGCGCCTTCTTCGGCCTGAACCTGACCCATGGGCGGGGTGAGATGTACCGGGCGGTACTGGAAGGCATCGCCTGCGCCACGCGCCACATCACCGAGACTTATGCTGAAGCTGGCAGCCCACCCCGGCGCGTGCTGGCGGTGGGCGGCGGCACCAAGAACCGGCCCTGGATGCAGGCGACCTCGGATTTGACCGGGTTGGATCAGACATTGTGCCGCACCACCACCGGGGCCAGTTACGGCGACGCTTATCTGGCTGCGTTGGCAGTCGGGCTGGCCAAACCGGGCGATATCAGCCACTGGAACCCGGTGGATTATACGGTTCAGGCCCAGGCCCACGCGGCCTATGCCCGGCAGTACAAGATCTTTCGCGCCCTGTACGCGCAGACCAAGGACCTGATGGCGGCATTATGAGGTATGACCTTCTCACCCCGCATCACCTGCGTGCGGCTATCGCCGCCAACACCCCTTTGGTGATGGCTATCGGTGTGCAGGAATATCATGGGGAACATTTGCCCTTGGGCGTTGACCTGTTGGCCGTCACCCGTTGCCTTGACCGGCTTGAGACCGAAGCGCCTGCAAGCCTGATCATACTGCCGCCCTTCGCCTATGGGGCGGCAAGTCTTGCGGTGGCGGGGCCTGCAAGTGGCTCTTTGCATGTCGATGCGCTGACCTTTCTGCCGATGGTGCAGGCGCTGTTTGCCGCCTTGCTGAAGGTTGGTTTTCGCAACATCCACGGCGTCATCCACCACCAGACCGAGAATTTCGCGCAAGGCATGCCCACCGATCTTGCCTTTCGCCTTGGCGCCCGGCAGGCGGTCTTTGCCCATCTGGAGGCGACCGAAGGTGCTGGGTGGTGGGGCACGCCGAACATGGGCCGCTATTACGAGGGCCACGCTGCCGGGGAAAACCCCTTCAACTGGATCAGCATTCATCCCCTGATGCCGCCCGAAGTGGCCCGGCACTTCCCCTTCGACCACGCGGGGATGGGTGAAACCGCCCTGATGCTGGCGCTGGCCCCCGAAACGGTGGAACCGGCACGGATGGCGGAAAATGACACCTGGTACACCCAGACCGCGCCGCAGGCGACCAAAGCACAGGGTGAGGCTGGGGTGGCTGTCATCCTAGCCCACCTGCGAAAGCTTTTGGGCCTGTAGGGGAGACCCCAGGAATTTTCGTCGAAAATTCCTGGGGGTGCGGCCGGTCAGATCGGGGGCAGGTCGATCACGCCTTTTTTCAGGATGAAGCAGCCATAAGGGCCTTGGTCGCTGGTGCGGATGATGGCGAAGGCTTGCTTGGCGGTGGCGTAGAAATCAAACCGCTCCAACGGGTTAAGCGCAATGGCCCGCCCGTCACAGCGCGAGCAGGTGGCTTGCATCGCATCGAACAGCGGCAGGACCCGGTCCGGATCGCCCACCACCTGCATCCGCGCCACCGGGGCGGGAACGAAGGTATCGAGCGGCATGAGGCTGAGGATTGCCTCGGCAGCCGTCAAGAGGTTGCAGCCGGGCATGTCGACCAGTTTGCCGTAGGTGGTTTCTTTGGCAATGGTGGCGGCGGGGTGGTTGACGTCGCAGATAACCAGATCATCGCCATGCCCCATCAGCATGAGGACATGTACGATTTCGGCGCTGAGGCGCTGGTCAATTCCCTTGAGCATGGATGTCCTTTCGTGACATGGGCCGACGGCCCATCCTACTTCACGGCACCGGCTGCCATGCCCTTGATGATGAACCGTTCAAGCCCGATGCCGATGATGATCAAGGGCAGGATGGCTGCGAAGGACAGGGCGGCCATTGACCACCAGCTGATGCCTTGTGATCCGGTCTGGCTGGCCACCATGACGGGCAGTGTGTTGGCGTAGGTTGAGGTCAGGAGCGCTGCGAAGAAATACTCGTTCCAGGTCAGCACCAGCGACAGGATCAGGGCGGCCACCATGCCGGGCAGGGCGATGGGCAGGATGATGGTGACATAGGCGCCCCAGATGGTCTGGCCATCGACCATCGCGGCCTCTTCCAGCTCGGTCGGTATTCCTGCGAACTGGTCGCGCATGATCCAGATCACGATGGGCAGCACCGACAGGCTGTATAGCACGATCAGGCCGATCTGCGTGTCCAGCAGCGCCAGTTCCTTGTAAAGCACCAGGAAGGGCAGGGCCAGAACCACCGGCGGCAGGATCAGCTGGCTGAGGAAGAAGAAGCTGATATCCGCATTCTTCATCCACAGGAATTTATAGCTGAACCGTGACAGGCCGTAGGCGGCCAAGCTGCCCAGCACCACCGCCAGCAGCGAAGAACAGACCGAGATGATCGCCGAATTCCAGAACCGCCGCAGGAACTCGCCCCGCACGGTCGACGGCTGGCCGATGGTTTCCGGCGACAGACCCAGCGACTTCCAGCCCAGCCATTTGGGTTGAAAATCCCACCAGGGCACAAGACTGCCCCGCATCACATCCGGAGCCATCTTGAACGAGGTCGACATCGTCCAATAGATCGGGAACAGCGCCACGATGGCCCAGAAAATCAACAGGGTATAGATCACCACCTGGCCCGTCCACCATTTGGCGCGGAAGGTGTGGTCGGTGGCGCTGTCGCGGAAGATTTGCGTGGTCATGTCAATAGCTCGACTTCATATAGCGGTCTGCGGCTTTCATCAGCAAGGTCATTACCACGATGATGATCACCAGATAAACCATCGCCAGCATGGTGCCGTAGCCGACGTTCGAACGGTCGCGGTACTCGCGGAAGATGAAGCTGGTGACGGTGTCGGTGGCACCGCCCGGCCCGCCAGAGGTGACGTTGATCACGATATCGGCCAGCTTCAGCTTGAAGATCAGCCGGATCAGGACGGATGTGATCGAGACGGGCAGCATCAGCGGGAAGGTCACCTCCCAGAACGCGCGCCAGCCGGTGGCGCCGTCAACGCGGGCAGCCTCTTGCAGTTCCTTCGGGATGGCCTGAAGACCTGCAAGGATCATGATCATCATGAAGGGAATGAAGGTCCAGGCGTCCATCAGCATGATCGTCGTCTTGGCGATCCAGGGGCTGGAAAAGAACGAGGGGTTCGCCCAGCCCAGATGCTTCATCAAGGTGGCAAGCGGGCCAAAGCGCGTCTCCATCATCGACTTGCCGATCATCCACGATACGGCGACGGGCGACAGCATCAGGGGCATCAGGAAAGCCACGCGGAAGAACTTGCGGCCCCTGATTTCGGCATTCAGCATCAGCGCCAGACCGAAGGCCACCACATATTCCGGCAGGATGCCCAGCACATACCAGACCATGTTGGTCAGGGCGTTCCAGTAAAACGGGTCGTGCCACATCTGGATCAGGTTATCGACGCCGTTGAACTGACGGCCATCCGGCGACGACAAGTTCCAGTTGGAAAACGCGATCACCAGGCCGAACAGCAGCGGAAAAACCGTCATCGACACAACGAACAGGGCGGCGGGCAAGACGAACAGGATGCGTTTGCCCTGCTCTCCTTTCACCAGCACCTGGCCCCAGCACAGGCAGATGGCGTAAAAGACATAAGCGTACAGCGTCGGGCGCCAGTTGGTGAAGCCGAAGTCCTGCCCGCCCCAGGTTTGCAGCACCTGCGCCAATGCCACCAAAGCCAGCACCAAAGGCGAGCCCCAGATCAGCAGCAGCCCCACCCCGCGCCTGGTCGGGCCAATGTTGTCGGTCGCCACGACGTGAAGAAGGTCGCCTTCGCTCATTCAAGTTCCACCCAGCCAAAATCCACCCAACATTCTAGCATGTTAGCGAAAGCCTTACCGTGAGGGAAGGGGGAACAGAGCCAGCCTCGGGCCGTTGAGGGCGGGGCGGGTGTGGGCCGAGGAGTTCGGGGCGGGTTTGGAAGCAGTCCAGCGGCGGGTGCGGCCGCGCCTGTGATGGTGCTTCCTTTTCGCTGCAATCTGGCGCGGGCAATGCTATTTCTTGCTTTGACAAGTGCAAGGGGTCGGCGCTTTGGCCTTCTGATAAATAAGGATATTTTGGCTAATTTAGAAATGGCATCTGATTTCACTGCGTAAAAGTGTCATAATATCTTTACAGTTATAAGCGTATATGTTTATTGACAAAGTGACCTTGGGCAAAGCGACACTGTGGAATTGAATTCCAAAGGCCGCCGTGCCGGGCGGAGGGAAGGTCGTCATTCCGCCCCACTTTACAATGAAGACGAGGGCACGGAGGAAATTCAATATCCACCAACGATCCTAACAAGGTCTGGCCGACCGGCCTGACTTTGAGTGAAGCTGGTGAAGTGCATAGCTACCTTATCGACGGCACCCGCATGTTTGGCGTCATTGCCCTGATCGCGCCTATTCTGGTTGCCGTTTCCACCCCTTGGCTCGGCCAGGAGGCGCATCATGGACGACGCAAAGTGGTGGCTTGTGGTCAGCCCGACCGTCGGCATCCCGCTGTTCCTTTCGGCGGTCGCAGTCGGCTCTTTCGCCGTCCATATCACGGTGCTGAGCAAAACCCATTGGTACGAAAGAATCTGATCGGCAAGTCGCTGGGTGTCACCGCAACCGCACTTCTGGCAGTCCCAAGCATAGCGCCTGCGAATGCCGCCTACCTTGCGCCGGGTTCGCAAGTCGAGTTGATCGTGATGCCCGATGGCACCACGGCGCATGCGATCCTGCAAGTCCCCCGCAAATCGGGCGTTCTGAACTAGGCGCCTTGCCCCTTTCCGGGGGTGATGCAGCACAAGGCGTGGGGCCTCGTGTGCGTCGACATGTGGGCCCCGCCCATATCGCTAATTACGCGGCGCCTTTTCATGGCAGTTGCAGCATCAGCAGGACTGGTCCCGGGCGATGATCGACGTCAAGGGTTTTTCCGTTCGCAAGATCAAGGGCTTTGGCTTGACCTGCCTGCCCTTTGCCGATGCCGCGACCGGGGCCGTTCCCCTATCGCGCCTGTTGCGGCTGTCGTTGTTTCAGGTGACGGTCGGCATGGCGCTGGTGTTGACGATTGGCACCCTTGACCGCGTGATGATTGTGAAACTGGGGGTGCATGCCGCTTTGGTCGGCGGGATGCTGGCGCTGCCGTTGGTCTTTGCGCCGTTCCGGGCGCTGATCGGGTTTCGGTCGGACAATTTCAAATCGGCGCTGGGGTTGCGCCGTCTGCCCTTCATCTTCAAAGGCACCATCCTGCAATTTGGCGGCTTTGCCATCATGCCCTTCGCGCTGCTGGTGCTGTCCGGCTTTGGCAAGGTCGCACAGACGCCGCACTGCATAGGGCAGGTGGCGGCTGCGCTGTCGTTCCTGTTGGTGGGCGCGGGTATCCATACGGTGCAGACCGTGGGTCTGGCGTTGGCCACCGATCTGGTCGGGGAAAAGGATCAGCCAAAGGTGGTGGGTCTGATGTATGTCAGCCTGCTGGCGGGCATGATCATCAGCGCGCTGGCTTACGGTGCCTTGTTGCAACATTACACGCCGCTGCGGTTGATCCAGGTCACCCAGGGCTCGGCTGTCAACAAGGTGCTGTTGAACTTCTACGCGATGTGGAAGCAAGAGGCCCGCAACCGCGTGCGCGGAAATGCCAAGCGCGGACCGGACGAGAAGTTCGGTCAGCCTTGGGCCAAGCTGTCAGATCGGCCCGGCATCATCAGGCTTCTGGCGGTAACAGCGCTTGGCACGGCAGGCTTCGGCATGGCCGATGTGCTGATGGAGCCCTTCGGTGGGCAGGTTCTGGCGATGACGGTGGCGCCTGCGGCGCGGCTGACGATCTATCTTGCCTTTGGCAACCTTCAGGGTTTTGCGCTGGCATCCCGGGTTCTAAGCCGGGGGGCCCTGCCGCTGAACGTGGCGATTTATGGCGCGCTGATCGGGGTGCCGTCGTTGGTGTTCTTTGTGGTCTCGGCCCATATGCTTTCGGTGCTGGTGCTGGCAATATTGGCTGCCGGGTTCGGGGCGGGTCTGTTCGGGCACGGCACGCTGACGGCCACGATGCGGTCAGCGCCGCGCGACCAGATCGGGCTGTCGCTGGGGACATGGGGCGCTGTGCAAGCGACGGCGGCTGGGGTTGGCTTTGCGCTGGGTGGCGTCATGCGCGACGTTGTTCAGGCGCACATGGCGGTGGGCGGATCGCCGGCTGACGCCTATATCCCGGTTTTCATGCTGGAGGTAAGGCTGCTGGTGCTGGCGCTGCTGCTGGCCTTTCCGCTTTCTGGCCGCAAAGTAGCCCCCCCGGATCAGCCCCAGACCGCACAGGACGGCTTTGTCGAAGGCAATGCCGGTTGATGGATCACGGATGCGCTGCACCGTGAAAAGGGTGCCGTTCCAGGTGTTCAGTCCCGGCATTTGATGGATCGGGTTTAGGTTGAACCTTTCGGGTTCGATTGTCCATTGTTTGCAGATGAACTCGTAGGGCGT
>JAYSQA010000401.1:0-6169 GCA_043721775.1 Rhodobacterales bacterium | reverse complement strand
CCGAATCATCCAACACTCAACCCGTCAAGCGCACCGGGAAAACCAAACCTGACGATGTGTGCAGCCCCTAGCGCGGGAGCGGGGGGGCGGCACCCGCGCGATATTTATGAATAAATAAAATAGGTTAGCGGCGCAGGCGTTTGGCTTGGGTTTCCAGCATCAGCATGGCAAGGCCTGCCAGAAGGCCCCAGAAGGCAGCGCCGATGCCGTAGAGGGCAAGGCCTGAGGCGGTTACAGTCAGCGTGATGGTGGCGGCGAAGCGGCTTTGGGGTGGGGTGTAGGCTGCCGTCAAAGCCCCGGTCAGGGGGCCTGCGAGGGCGAGGCCGATGAGAAGGGTCAGGATAAGAGGCGGCATGGCTTGCAGGATGGTGATCAGCACCGGACCCGCGAAGCCGAGCGCTATCCAGACGACGGCGTAGGCGAGGCCGACTTTCCAGCGTTGGCTGCGGTCGGGGTGGACGTCGTCGCCCAGGCAGATGGCGGCAGTGATGGCGGCCATCGAGATGGTATGGGCCCCGAACAGCGCTCCGACTGCGGAGAGGGTTCCGGTGGTGATCAGGGCGGGGGCTACGGGCGGTTCGTAGCCTGCGGCGCGCAGGGTGGCGAAGCCGGGCAGGTTCTGGCTGGCCATGGTGACGAGATAGAGGGGCAGGCCGAGGCCGATCAGGGTTTGGGCGTTGAAGGCGGGGGGGATGAAGGTGAGGGTGGGGAAGGGCAGGGCGAGGGTGGGGAACAGCGCCTCACCGGGGCCAAAGGCGGCAATGAGGCCTGCGGCAAGGGCTGCGAGGACGGCAAGGGCAGGGTTATAGAGGCGGACGAGGGCGAAGACGGCGATGATGGCCAGGGCTGCGGGGCCAAGGGCACCTGCGGCGGCCATGCCCGTCAGGCAGAAGGGCAACAACACCCCGGCCAGCATGGCGGCGGCGATGGCGTCGGGGATTTGGGCGATGATCCGGCCCAGGGGTTTGACAGCACCGGTCAGGGCGATCAGGGCTCCGGCGAGGAGGAAGGCGCCGGTGGCTTGGTTCACGGTGATGCCGTGGGTGGCCGCGATCAGGGCCGCACCGGGGGTTGACCAGGCCAGCACGACGGGGATGCGGGTGGTGACGGAAAGGTAGGCTGCGCCGGCGCCTTTGATCAGGCAGATGGCGAAGATCCAGCTGGCGGTTTGTTGCGGGCTGGTGCCGACCGCTGCCGCTGCGGTGAGAACAAGGGCGATGGTGCTGCCATAGCCGACGAGGGCTGCGACCAGTGCCGCCGAGATCATGGAAATACGCATTCTGCCCCCGGGTTTGCCGGGTTTATCGGGGGCAGTGGCGTTCAGGGCAAGTCTATTGTGACAATTCCAGGGTAACGGGGAAATGGTCTGAGGCGGTGAGGATGGCGGTGCTGAGGCCAGGCGTTGCGGCAGCGTTTGGGTCGTTGAACGGGTGCCAGATGCGCCAGGTGGGATGGGTGGCGTAGAGGTCGGCGGAGACCATGATGTAATCCAGCAGGGCCTCGAAATAGCAGTGCTGCGGGGCAAGCCAGAAGCGGGCGGTGGTGGGCGTCAGACCGTTGCGCTGGTTCAGGGCCATGAAGGCGTGCGGGTCGTACAGGCGGTTGGGGCGTGGGGTGGCAAGGCCCAGCATCACCTCGACCCCGGATTGGCCGAACTGGCGTTCGTAGCGGTCAAGGCCGGGGCCATCGTTGAAATCTCCCATGACGATGAGGCTGTCGTGGGCTGCGAGGTGTTCGTCGGCGCGGGCGCGCAGCCAGTGGCATTCGGCCAGTTGCTTGCGGCGGTTTTCAATCGAGATGCGGCGGAAGACTTCCGGGGTAACAGTGCCGTGCGGGGCTTTGGACTTGGCGTGAACGCCGATCAGGTGCAGTCTGCGGTCGCCAGCCGTGACGCCAAGTTCGAGCGGCGGTTTGGAGAAGACCACCCGTTCCGCTATTCCGTCGGCGTTGATGTCCAGGCGCAGTGCGGTATCGAAGCGGGGGGCAGTTTCGGGGGCGGAGGTGCCTGTGGCGGGGGCCCCGTGGGGGTCATGGGTGACGGTCAGTACATCGGGGTCGTAAAGGAAGGCGATTTCCTGTTCGGTGCCGGAGGCGAAGCCGATGATCGCCTTGCGGGTGCGCAACGAAAAATGGGCGGCAAAGTTTTCAAGGGCGCGGGTGGTAGAGCGGTGGGAGCCTTGGTCTGGCGCCTCGATGATCATCACGCCATCGGCATTCAGGGCGGTAAAGACGGTGCCGAGGGCCATAAGTTGGGCGGCTTTGGTGGTGTTGTAGCGGGCTGAGGGGTCATTGGTGACGAGCAGGTGGCCACCGTCGTCGAAAAGCGCGTTCATCCATTCGACGTTGTAGGTCGCCAGACGCAAGGGGCGTTGCGTCATGCCGCCCGCCGGGTGATTTCGTCGTAGGCGGTGTTCAGGGCGCGCAGGCGGTCTTCGGCGAGTTTGACGGCCTCGGGTGGGACCCCGCGGGCAATCATCACGTCGGGGTGTGAGGATTTTACCGCCTCGCGCCAGGCTTTCTTGATGACCGCGGGCGGGGCATCGGGGGCCACGCCCAGCACGGCATAGGGGTCGTCGTTGACGTAACGGGCGCGCAAGCTGCGAAAGCAGGCGTCGCCAAGGCCGAAAATGCGGGCGACTTCGCGCAGGAAGGCTTCTTCAGCCGGGTGAAATTCGCCGTCGGCCAGTGCTATGTGAAACAGCCCCTCCATCAGGTCGATCATCACGTCGCGGTCAGCGGGGTTGAACATGGCGCGAATCTTGCGGGCATAGGAGTCAAAGCCCGCTACATCCTGCCGGGCAAGATTGAAGACGCGGGCGGCGCTGCTTTCCTCGGACTTCGGGATGGTAAAGACGCGGCGGAAGGCTGCGACCTCGTCCCTGGTGACCTGACCGTCAGCTTTCGCCATCTTGGCACCAAGGGCAATCACGGCGATGGTAAAGCCGACCGAGCGTCCGGGGCCATGTTCGGGTGTGGCGCGAAGGCGGTCAAATACCGGGCCAAGGCCCTCGCCTTTGGCTAGGGCCGACAGGGCTTCGGATATGCGGGACCAGAGCGACATGGCAGCAGTGTAGCCCGGCTTGGCGTTGTTGTCAGGATGGGGACGCTGTCAGGAGAGGAATTTCTGCATCAGCACAAGGTCCATGTAGCGGCCGAATTTGTAGCCCGCGTCGCGAATACGGGTGGCTTCGGTGTAGCCCATGGCAAGGTGAAACCGGATGCCATCGGCGTTTTCCGAACTGACCCCGGCGAGGATCTGGTGGGCGCCTTCCTCGTGGGCGTGCTTTTCGATGGCGTTGAGCAGGGTGCGGCCAAGGCCTTGGCCACGGGCCTGCGGCGACAGGATGATGGAATGCTCCATCGTGCGGGCATAACCGATGCCGCCGCGAAACTGGGTGTAGGTGGCAAAGCCAAGGATAGCACCAGTGTCGTCATCAGTGGCTACAAGGAAGCCATGGCCCGCGATGGTGCGCGACACGATCAGGTTGGCGACCTCTTCCGGCGTCTTGTCGACGGCGTTGAAGGTGATGCCGGTGTCGCGGATCCAGGGGTTCCAGACATCGGCGACGGCTTGGGCGTCAAGGACGATGGCGGGGCGGATCATGGCAGGCTCCTGTCGCCTTGGGGTGTGTGGAAAGTGGCGGTCATGGCTTTTTCCGACCCTTGGACGATGTGTACGCGGGGGTCCGTCAGGGGCAGGGACGCGCGCAGGGTTGCCGCTTGCGGGTGCGTGATGGTCAGTGTTTTCAGGCGCACACCGAGGTCTGGCAGGCTTTGCGTCGGGTGCAGGGTAGTCTGCCACTGGATCAGCGCGGGGTAGGCGCTGTCAAAGGGCAGGATGCCATCGGCGGGGACTGCCATTTGCCAGCGGTAATCGCCACGGGCGAACGACACCGGCGTGCCGCTGCCTTTGGGGCTGGCGGCAAGGGCCGCGTCAAGGTCATCGGTGCGGGCGATCCAGGTGGTGATGCGGGGCGGGCCTGCGAAACGGTCGATGTCGAACCAGCGCGGGCGGGACGGCGGGGCGGCTTCGGGGTCGATGGCAATGACCTCAAGGTAGATGTCGCCCAAGCCAAGAAGGCGGTTGTGGGTGGCCATCATGGCGTGCTTTCCAACGCCTGCCAGTTTCACGCCAAGGGCGGATTCCACCCATTGCGTGCCCTCATCCAGCGAGGTGGCCGTGATGGCGAAATGGTCGAAGGTCAGCATCAGGCGGGTTCCACCACTTTGATCTCGGCCCGCAGCGCAAGGGCAAGCGAGGCGAAACGGGCCTGCGCCACCTCGCCGTAAAGGTCGTGACCATCGCGGGTCAGGTGCAGTTCAAGGATGCGTTTCTTGGGGTTCCACGCCAGTTGCCCGGCTTGTGCGGGATCACCGGCGGCTAACATGGCAGCAAACCGCATAGCCTTGCCGAGAACTTCGGCGTCCTGGATCTGTTCATCGGTCAGCAGGCGGAACAGGGGTTCAAGGCGCGATCCGGCGCGGGAATTCTTGTAGCGGTGCAGCAGCGACAGACCAAGGAACACGCGGCCCGGATGGTCAAGCCCGCCAAGGTTGGCGCGGGTGGCGTTGTCAAAGCAGGCCTCGGCCCGGTAATCGGGGTGGGCGCGCCATGTCGTGTCATGCAAAAGGCAAGCGGCCTTCATCAGGCGCTGGCGTTCGTGGCTGGCATTGGGAAACAGCGGTTGCAGGAATTCATAGACGCGCTTGCCTGTGCCGGGGATGCGGGCGGCGGTCAGTTCGCTGATCCGGGCCGCCTCGATCAGCGGGTCGCGCTGGCGCAGTTTCTCGGGCATCACCTCGTACAGCAGCCCTTCGCGGATGCCGTAAGCAGAAACGTCGATTTCCGAGGGTTTCAGCATCAGGATCAACTCTCGCAGCACTTCGCAGGCGAGGGGGACCAGTTCCATCCGTTCAGCCGAAGTGCCGGTGCGGGCGCGCAGCACTGCAAGGTCAGAGGATTGTATCCATTGCAACGTGTCCAGCAGGGCCTGCGGCATCATCCGGTATTCGTGCAGTACGGTCAGCGGATAATTCCGCCGGTCCATATCCAGGTGTGCGATCACCCGCCAAGAACCGCCAACAAGATAGATGCGTTCGCCGGTTGACCGGATTTCGGTCTGCAAGCCCTTGAGGATATTGTCGATATGCAAAGCCCGCGCCTTGGGTCCGCCCTGCACCTGCTGCAAGCGGAAGGGGCCAAGCGGCGAGGTTGCCCGCCGCCCAACCTTGCCATCGCCGATCCGCGCCAGTTCCATCGAGTTGCCGCCGATGTCGCAGACCACACCCTTGGCGCCGGGCCAGCCCAGCAGGACGCCCTGCGCCGAAAGCCGGGCCTCTTCGTCGCCATCTACGACCCAGATCTTCAGGCCGGTCTGTTCCAGCACCTCTTGCTGAAAGGCCGGGCCATCCTCGGCTTCCCGAGCGGCAGCGGTGCCCACCACGGTCAGCTTTTCGATGCCCATCCCCTTGGCCAGCAGGGCAAACCGCTTCAACGCATCCAGCGCGCGCTTGCGGCCTTCGGGGTTCAGCTTGTTGGTTTCTGCCAGACCCTTGCCCAAGCCGCACATGATCTTTTCGTTGTAGAAATAGGCCGGAGAGCGGGCGGCGCCATCAAAGACCACCATCCGGACCGAGTTTGATCCGACATCCACCACCCCCACGCGAGACAGCGCGCGCACCGAGGGGTCATCGAACAACGGGCGGCCAAAGGGGCCCCAGTCGGCTTCGGCGGGGGTCAGGTCGGCGGTCATGTCAAAGTCCTCGCTATGGCCCGGCGTGCCACTTGAATGACCGAAGGCGTGGCAAGGGTCAACCCGCCGGGAAAAAGTTGCTTTCCAACCCACCGGGTCCTTGCTTGTCATTGAATTGAACCGTCTGACCTTGATCAGGGCTGGCGCGCTGACGACGATTTCCACAGTTTTCAACCCACAGACAGCCCTCAACGTCTTTCAAAATCTGGCGGTTACGCCCACTGGCAATACCACGACCGACGGCACGGCAATTTAGAGCCTGTTGAGGTTCATCGGCAGTTGATGACGGCTGCCGTGACGTAGATCATGGCGGAGGAGGAGGTAGCGGTCTTGTCGCTTCGCATGGCGATTCTCTTGAACTCTTTGAGTTTGCAGAAGAAATTCCAGATCAGGTGCCGCCACTTGTAGGCATCGGG
>JAYSQA010000400.1:0-23594 GCA_043721775.1 Rhodobacterales bacterium | reverse complement strand
ATGTCCGCACCCCGCTTCGAATGTCCCTCAGGATAGACTTTGCCATGAAAAACGCAGACCGCCGAGGGTCTATGTGATCATCAGGGATGGAACAAATAGCGTCAGAATGTGGCCCCGCACCAGGATGGTGGCCAGGTTTCTTGCAAGGTATCTTGCCATGGTATTGCTACCATCGAAACCAACTGCCACCACCTTTATTTCGCGCCAGACGCTGGATGCGACCCATGCTGTGGAAATCGCCGTAACGGGCAGCGGCCTGACTATGACAAGTCAGGCGTAATCCTGTCCCGCGATGTCTGCGACATTTCTGTCGGCAATATGAAGGTCAGCACCTACAGCCTTACGTTGACTGGCACCAAAACGGCCTTCGGGATGAACATTGACGCAGGCAAGCTGGCAGACACCCTCGGCACCGCAAACTGAAACGATGCCAAGCTGATCTATTCGGTCTTGGAAAAACTGTCCCATCTGAATGAAAGTGTGTCGACCGGGTATTTCCCGGCGCAGAAAAGCTACATTGAGGGCACCGGCCACAGCGACGAACTGATGGGTTCAGGTGTCAACGACCGGATCAACGGCAATGGCGGCGATGACGAAATTTGGGGCGACCAAGGCAATGACCTGCTGATCGACGCAGACGGCAACAACACTTTCTACGGCGGCGATGCGTTTGACCGGATGCGGGGTGGCACAGGTGCCGATCCGCTTTACGGCGACGCCGGGCGCGACCTGTTGGATGGCCGCGGCGGGACCGCCACCTTGTGGGGCGGCGCGGGGCCGGATCAGTTCATCTTCGACCTCAAGGCGCCCGGCACCATCAAGATCGCCGATTTCTCGGTCAAGGACGACCAACTGATCAACCTGCGCGTGGGCAACGCGAAAGAGGCCTATATGGACTTCATGTCCCACGCCCATCAGGACGGCCGCAATGTCGTCTATGACGAGGGCGAAACCCATCTGGTTCTGCGCTATGTGAAGCTGGGACAACTGGACATGCACAATTTCGCCGACAGCGGCGTGGCGTTGAAACCCGGTCTTTACTGAACCGAGACCTGTTTCGGCCCAAACCTGCGGACCAAAATCTGCAACGCCCGGTGCCCTGCGCCGGGGGTTCTGCTTTGGCCGGACCCAGCTTTCGCCCGACCCTGCTTTGGCCAGACCCTGCGTGGCCAGACCTTGCGTGGCGGGACACTGCGTGGCCAGACCTTGCGTGGCCAGACCTTGCGTGGCGGGATACTGCGTGGCGGGACACTGCGAAGCCGGACCCTGTGCCCTGTGCGGCCTGATCCTGCGCGGTTGCGTCCTTTGCGCTGCGCTGCGGCAAGGCCAGCCACCCCGACGCAGTATGAAAAAAAACGCCGGCGCAAGGCCGGCGTTAAGTCGTTGAGGCAGGTTTCATACAGGCAAGAAACCTATCGAGCAGTGTCTTTGGTATAGCCCTGTTGCAGCTTTCGTTCAAGCTAAACGTTTGAAATGGCGCTTAAGCCGCCGTAGGCTTTGGCAAATGCCCCTCGACTTAAGGATTGTTGCCGATGCGCGTATCTATCCCCCAAGCTTTCCCCCAGGCTTTCAAGGCCGCACTGTCGATTGCGGCCTTTGGCTTTATGACCCAGATGGCCATGGCTGAACCGCGCCACGGCATAGCTATGTATGGGGAACCTGCCTTGTCCCCAGATTTTGTGTCTTTGCCCCAAGCCAACCCCAATGCCCCCAAGGGCGGCAGCGCCACCTTTGGCGAGGCTGGCAGTTTCGATTCGCTCAACCCGTTCATCACCAAAGGCTCTGCCCCCGGTTCGGTTTCTACCCTGACGGTAGAGACCCTTATGGGGCGTTCTTATGATGAGCCGTTCAGCCTGTATGGCCTGCTGGCCGAATCGATTGATACCGATGCGGCGCGGTCTTACGTGGAATTCACCCTGCGCGCGGGGGCGAAATTCTCGGATGGGAACCCGGTGACGGTGGAGGATGTGCTTTGGTCGGTGCAAACCTTGGGCGAACAGGGCAATCCTCGCTACGCCGCAGCATGGAAGAAGATCGCATCGGCCACCAAGACCGGGCCACGTTCGGTGCGGTTTACCTTCACGGAAAAGGACCGCGAGATGCCCTTGCTGCTGGGCCTGCGTCCGATCCTGGAAAAGGTGCCGTTTGACGGCAAGGATTTCACCGTATCGAGTCTGGAGCCGATCATCGGGTCAGGGCCCTATGTGGTCGACAAGGTCGAGGCGGGGAACTTCATCACCTACAAGCGCAATCCGGATTGGTGGGGCAAGGATCTGGCCTTCAACAAGGGGCTGTGGAACATCGACACGTTGAAGTATGTCTACTTCGCCGACCCGACCGTGATGATCGAGGCGCTGAAGGCGGGCGATATCGACATGTACCGCGAATCGAATGCGGCCAAGTGGGCCACGACTTATGATTTTCCGGCAGTGCAGTCGGGCGAGGTGGTCAAGGAAGATATCGCGCACAAGCGGCCTTCCGGCATCGACGGGCTGGTGTTCAACATGCGCAAACCGATCTTCGCCGACTGGCGGGTGCGCGAGGCTTTGACCGATGCGTTCAACTTTGAACTGATCAACCAGACGCTGAACGGCGGGGTCAATCCGCGGATTGAAAGTTATTTCGACAACTCGGAACTGTCGGGCGATGGGACCAAGCCTGCGAGTGACAAGGTGGCGGCGCTGCTGGTGCCCTACAAGGACGCGTTGCTGCCCGGTGCTTTGGAGGGCTACGCCCTGCCCGTCTCGGACGGATCTGAGGCCAACCGGGGCAATCTGCGCAAGGCCACCAAGTTGCTGGAGGACGCCGGTTGGGTGGTTCAGGACGGTGTGCTGAAAAATGCCAGGGGTGAGGCGTTTGTCTTCGAGATTCTGCTGGCCAATGGCGAGGCCGATACGATTGCGGCGGTGAATATCTATATTGAGGCGTTGAAGAAGCTGGGCATCGTGGCGACGGTGCAGACTGTGGACTCGGCCCAGTACAAGGAGCGCACCAACACCTACAACTTCGACATGACGCATTACACACGGTCGTTGTCGCTTTCGCCCGGCAATGAGCAGACGTTGTACTGGGGGTCTGATGGGGTGACCAAGGAGGGCACGCGGAACTGGATGGGTGTGGCCTCGCGCGCTGTGGATGGGTTGATTTCCACCATGGTCAGTTCAACAAACCGCGAGGATTTCGTGGTGGCGGTGCAGGCGCTTGACCGGGTGCTGACGACGGGGCGATATGTGGTGCCGTTCTGGTATTCCAACGTCAGCCATATGGCGCACAAGAAGGCATTGAAGCATCCGGAGTATGTGGCCGAGTACGGCGACTGGCTTGGCTTCCTGCCGGACGTTTGGTGGGTGCAGAACTGAAACCACGGCCGGGAGAACCTTGGCCGGGAGAACCTTGGCCGGGAGAACAAGAAAACGAGGCAGAGCATGACGAGGAAGCTGGTTTTGATGGCGGCGCTGCTGGCGCTGTCGGCGTGCAACACGGTGTCGGGGGTGGGGCAGGACATCTCATCGGGTGCCAATCATGTGGCGGGGTGGATCGGGTTCTGACGCCTTGCGCTTTGTGAGCGGCAGCGGAAGCGAGGGGTTTCACACCCCTCGCGCTCCCCGTGGGATATTTATGAACAAATGAAAGGCAAAAGGCAGTGCGCGCACTATTTTAGTATAATTGTTGTCATTCGACGCGTTGGGAGCGGGTTGGGCCAGATGGGTCAGGCCAGATGGGTCAGGAGGTAAGGTGCGTGGTTTCACGCACCCCGTGAGTTGTTGGAACCGAGCGTGGACCCATGTACCCTGCTTTGGGAGATTCAGGCCAGCGAGGTGACCCAGAGGATTGTCGCGTCTTCTTCGGACAGGCTTAGGACGTTGTGGCCCATGGTGGCGTCGTAATAGGCGCTGTCGCCGCGGCGCAGATCTACGGGTTCGTAGAATTCGGTGTACAGGCGAATAACGCCGGTGAGGACGTAGAGAAATTCCTCGCCCTCATGGCGGACCCAGCCTTCGAAATCGTCCATCGCGCGGGCGCGGATTGTGGCGCGGTAGGGCAGCATTTGTTTGC
This sequence comes from Rhodobacterales bacterium, assembly GCA_043721775.1. Taxonomy (GTDB): domain Bacteria; phylum Pseudomonadota; class Alphaproteobacteria; order Rhodobacterales; family Rhodobacteraceae; genus Stagnihabitans. The sequence goes on along the minus strand of JAYSQA010000400.1, from coordinate 19,538 downwards.
GCGACATTCCACCGACGAGGAGTTCGTGTTCGTAGGTGGTGGTGATGTGGGCGTGGCCAGTGCCGGATTTGGTGACCGCCATGCGACCGGAGACCTGGGCTTTGGCGGCGGGGGTGAAAAGCTGGGGGACCGAGATTTTCAGGCCCTCGGCCAGTTTCCTGACCGCGTCATAGGTCGGCGACATCTGGCCGTTTTCGATTTTGCTTAAGGTGGAGCGGGCGAGGCCGGCTTGAGTGGCGGCCTGATCGAGGGTCCAGCCTTTGGCCTTGCGCAACTCGCGGACGCGGTGGCCGAGATTAAGGGGCTCGGGCGCGGGTTCGGCATGGCTGTCGCTGCCGCTGTCGCGGGCAATGCGGATCAGGCGTTTGGGATCGGCGTTGGTCATGCGCCTGCATAGCGCCTGGCTGTCTTCATCGCAACGGGGTCGGTGGCACACGAACGGGGTCGGTGGTGCACGCTTTTTGGCGGCGTTAGCGCTAAAGCAAGGTTGCCAGTCTGGCGCTGTCGATTGATAAAGACGGTGTCATTCATTGCGAGGAAGCCATCATGCGCACCAGCCGGATCGTTCAGAAGATCCTATCCCATTACGAAGGCGAAAATCCCGGGGTGAAGACCAACCTCGCCCGCATGTTGAGTGAGGGCAAGCTGGGCGGCACCGGCAAGATGATCATCCTGCCGGTGGATCAGGGTTTTGAACACGGTCCGGCGCGGTCGTTCGCGGTGAACCCGGCGGCTTACGATCCGCATTACCACTACCAGATGGCGGTGGATGCCGGGCTTTCGGCCTATGCTGCACCTTTGGGGCCCCTGGAGGCGGGGGCGGATACGTTTGCGGGGCAGATCCCCACGATTTTGAAGGTGAACAGCGCCAACTCGTTGCTGCCGGCGGTGGCGCCGAAGACCCAAGCCATCACGGCCTCGGTCGATGATGCGCTGCGGTTGGGGTGCTGCGCCATTGGGTTCACGATCTATCCGGGGTCGTCGCAGAGCCTGTCGATGTTTTCTGACATTGCCGAGATGCGGCGGGAGGCGGCGGCCAAGGGGGTGGCCACGATCATCTGGTCTTATCCGCGCGGTGAAGATTTGGACAAGGACGCCGAGACGGCGGTGGATGTGACGGCCTATGCGGCGCATATCGCGGCTTTGCTGGGCGCGCATATCATCAAGGTGAAGCTGTCGACCGACCATCTGAGCCTGCCTGAGGCGAAGAAGGCGTTCATCGCGGGGCATATTCCGGTGGCGACACAAGCCGACCGGGTGCGCGAATGCGTGCGGTCGGTGTTTGGCGGGCGGCGGATCATCGTGTTCTCGGGTGGGGCGGCCAAGGGGGCGGATTCTGTACTGGATGATGCGCGGGCGATCCGCGATGGCGGTGGCAATGGGTCAATCATCGGGCGCAACTGCTTTCAGCGGCCACGCGAGGAGGCTTTGACGCTGTTGCAGACCATGGTGGACATCTACAAGGGCAAGGCCTGATACAAAGGCAAGGCCTGAGCATTGGGGCTTGCCGGTTTTCAGGGTCCGCTGCCGGGATGGTGGCGGGCCCTTTTTGATTTGACTTTTCAAGGGTCAGGGTTTGTGGCACCTTGGAAACAGCCCCCGGCAGAGGGGTAAGAGGCGTAAAGATGAGCAGCACCACACAATTGGGGCCCCGGCTGGGCCCAACCCTGTATTTCGCGCTGGCCGCAACTTTGGGGGCCTATTTCACCTTTGCCGCCGTGCAGGGCGATTACGGCGTGTTGAGGCAGGCGCAAACAGCGGACGAGATGCAGGGCCTGACCGCCGAGCGCGACAAACTGGCTTCGGATCTGAGCAACCTCAGGAACCTGACGCATCGGTTGTCGGATGGCTTTCTGGATGTCGACCTGCTGGATGAACAGGTGCGGTCTGTGCTGGGCTATGTGCGGGCGGATGAAATCGTGATCCGGTGAGGGCGCGGTGGGGTAAAACCCCACCCTTCGGGCTGTTCTGACCGGGTGCGCTTGGCAATGCACCGGGCAAAGAACCGGGGCCGGCCCCGGACCCCGGGATACTTGTGAACAAATGAAATAGGGGGCTTTGGGGTTTCCTGAGCCGCATGGCAGCCATGCGCCGCAAGGTGGGGCCATGCGGAAATAGCATTTTGCGTTGTTTGGCCGATACTGTATGGGTGGTTTAATACTAAACTACTTTGCGCATGCGAGGGGAGACGCGGTTTTGGCGACGAAGAAAGAACCAGCGAAGAGCAATATGTCAAAGGAAGAACTGCTTGGGTTCTACCGGGAGATGCTTTTGATCCGCCGATTCGAGGAGAAGGCGGGGCAACTGTACGGGATGGGGCTGATTGGTGGCTTTTGCCATTTGTACATCGGGCAGGAAGCCGTTGTGGTAGGGCTTGAGGCCTGCGCCAAGGAAGGCGACAAGCGGCTGACGTCTTACCGCGACCATGGTCATATGCTGGCCTGCGGCATGGACCCCAAGGGCGTGATGGCGGAACTGACCGGGCGCGAGGGGGGGTACTCCAAGGGCAAGGGCGGGTCGATGCACATGTTTTCCAAGGAGAAGCACTTCTACGGTGGGCATGGCATTGTGGGGGCGCAGGTGCCGTTGGGGGCTGGTCTGGCTTTGGCCGACAAGTATCTGGGCAATGACAATGTTACCTTCACCTATTTCGGTGACGGGGCGGCCAATCAGGGCCAGGTTTATGAGACCTACAACATGGCCGAGCTGTGGTCGTTGCCGGTGATTTTTGTCATCGAGAACAACCAGTATGCGATGGGAACTTCTGTGAAGCGGTCCACCAAGTCGGGCACCTTCTTTGGCCGGGGTGCGGCTTATGGCATTCCGGGCGAGCAGGTGGACGGCATGGATGTGCTGGCCGTCAAGGCTGCCGGTGAGAAGGCCGTGGCACACTGCCGGGCGGGCAAAGGTCCGTTTATTCTGGAGATGATGACCTATCGCTATCGGGGCCATTCGATGTCGGACCCGGCGAAGTACCGCACGCGGGAAGAGGTCGAGAAAATCCGGTCCGAGAAGGACGCCATCGAGCATGTGCGGGATTTGTTGTTGAACGCCGGTCTGGCCTCGGAAGAGGACTTGAAGACCATTGACCGGGAGATCAAGGAACGGGTCAACGCGGCGGCGGAATTCGCCAAAGAAAGTCCCGAGCCGGCTGTGTCCGAGCTTTGGACCGATATTTACGCCTGAGGGGGATGAGAGATGGCAACTGAAGTTCTGATGCCGGCGCTGTCGCCCACGATGGAAGAGGGCACGCTGGCGAAATGGCTGGTCAAGGTCGGGGATGTGGTCAAATCGGGCCAGATTTTGGCCGAGATTGAAACGGACAAGGCGACGATGGAGTTTGAAGCGGTCGATGAGGGCCGGGTGGGCGCTTTGCTGGTGGCTGAGGGCACCGGTGGGGTGAAGGTCAACACGCCTATTCTGGTGATGTCGGAAGAGGGGGAGGCTGCGCCAAAGGCTGCTGTGGCTGCCGCATCGGTGGCGGCGGTTGTGGCTCCTGCCCCGGTTGCGGGTTTGGCTGTAGCTGTGGCTGCTCCGGCGACGGTGGTATCCAAAGCCTCGGCGGATTGGGCGGATGGCACACCGATGAAGACGATGACCGTGCGGGAGGCCCTGCGCGAGGCGATGGCTGAGGAGATGCGGGCCAATCCGACGGTCATGCTGATGGGCGAAGAAGTGGGCGAATATCAGGGCGCTTACAAGATCAGCCAAGGGCTGCTGGACGAGTTCGGGCCGAAGCGGGTGATTGATACGCCGATCACCGAGATGGGCTTTACCGGGATAGCGGTGGGGGCTTCGTGGGGCGGGTTGAACCCGATTGTGGAGTTCATGACGTGGAACTTCGCCATGCAGGCGATTGACCACATTCTGAACTCGGCTGCCAAGACCAATTATATGTCGGGCGGGCAGATGGGGGCGCCGATCGTGTTCCGGGGCACCAATGGGGCTGCGGCCCGGGTTGGGGCGCAGCACAGTCAGGATTATGCCGCGTGGTATGCGGCGATTCCGGGGTTGAAGGTGGTGATGCCGTACTCGGCTGCCGATGCGAAGGGGTTGCTGAAGACGGCGATCCGTGACCGCAATCCGGTGGTGTTTCTTGAGAATGAGATGCTGTACGGCCAAAGCTTTGACGTGCCTGATCTGGCCGATTTCAGCATTCCGTTTGGGAAGGCCCGGATCTGGCGTGAGGGCAAGGATGTGACGATTGTCTCGTTCGGGATTGGCATGAAGTACGCCTTGGAAGCTGCTGATCTGCTTGCGAAAGACGGGATTTCGGCTGAGGTGATTGACCTGCGGACGCTGCGGCCGTTGGACTATGATACGGTGCTGGCCTCGGTGATGAAGACCAACCGCTGCGTTACGGTGGAGGAGGGCTTCCCGGTGGGGTCAATTGGCGACCATCTGGCCAGTACCATCATGCAGCGGGCGTTTGATTATCTGGACGCGCCAGTGATCACCTGCACGGGCAAGGACGTGCCGATGCCTTACGCGGCCAACCTTGAGAAGCTTGCCCTGGTGACGACCGCCGAAGTGGTCGCCGCTGTCAAATCTGTCTGCTATCGCTAAAGGTGCATTATGGCTGTTGAAATCCTGATGCCCGCGCTGTCCCCCACGATGGAGGAGGGCACGCTGGCGAAGTGGCTGGTCAAGGTGGGCGATGTGGTCAAATCGGGCCAGATCCTGGCCGAGATTGAGACGGACAAGGCGACGATGGAGTTTGAAGCGGTCGATGAAGGGACCGTCTCACAACTGCTGGTCGCCGAGGGCACGGCTGGTGTGAAGGTGAACACGCCGATTGCTGTCATCGTTGAAGAGGGGGAGAGCCTGACGGTTGCGCCGAAGGCAGCGGTGGCGGCACCGCCTGTGGCTGCGCCTGTCGCAATGGCTGGCGTGATGACAGCTGTGGCCCCGGCTGCGCCGAAAGTGGAGGGCGCGCGGGTGTTTGCCTCGCCTTTGGCGCGGCGATTGGCGGCGGAGAGGGGCCTCGATCTGACCAGGGTTGCGGGTTCTGGCCCGCATGGGCGAATCGTAAAGGCTGATGTCGAGGGGGTGAAGCTGGCTTCGGTTGCGGCTGCGGTGATAGCTGCGGTTGCGGCCCCTGCCCCGGTTCCGGTTGCGGCTGCAACTCCGGTCAAGTCGGGGATGCCGACCGGCATGTCGGCGGAAACCGTGATGAAGATGTATGCCGACCGCGCCTATACCGAAGTGCCGCTGGACGGCATGCGCCGGACAATTGCGGCGCGGTTGACGGAAGCCAAGCAGACCATCCCGCATTTCTATCTGCGGCGAGAAATACGGCTGGATGCGCTGATGGCCTTCCGGGAGCAGTTGAACAAGGGGCTGGAAAGCCGTGGCGTGAAGCTGTCGGTGAATGACTTCATCATCAAGGCTTGTGCTGCGGCGCTGCAAGCTGTGCCGAATGCCAATGCGGTTTGGGCCGGGGACCGGATTTTGAAGCTGAAACCCTCAGACGTGGCGGTGGCCGTGGCGATTGAGGGCGGGCTGTTTACGCCCGTGCTGCGCGATGCGGACAAGAAGACGCTGTCGGTCTTGTCGGCGGAAATGAAGGACCTGGCGGCGCGGGCCAAGACCAGGAAGCTGGCGCCGCAGGAATATCAGGGCGGCAGTTTCTCAATCTCCAACCTTGGCATGATGGGGATCGAAAATTTCGACGCGGTCATCAATCCGCCGCAGGGGTCCATTCTGGCGGTGGGGGCGGGGATCAAGAAGCCGGTGGTGTTGAAGGATGGCTCGATTGGCGTGGCGACGGTGATGTCGGTGACCCTGTCGGTCGATCATCGGGTGATTGACGGGGCCCTGGGGGCGGAGTTCCTGAAGGCTATCGTTGAAGGTCTGGAAAACCCGATCACCATGCTGGCGTAAGGCTTGGGCTGGCGTAAGGCTTGGGCTGGAAAGTAGGGTGGGATTAAACCCCACCCTACGGTGCGCCGGATGGCGGACATGAAAAAACGGCCGAAGCGGATACTTCGGCCGTTTGGTTTTGGCGGTTCAGATTTCGCCGGAGATCAGCTGGTCCATCGTTATGGAGGGCTGTGAACAGCCTGCTTCGCCGATCACCTTGGCGGGGACGCCTGCGACGGTGGTGTTGTGCGGCACGTCATGCAGGACGACCGAACCAGCGGCGATCCGGCTGCAATAGCCGACGTTGATGTTGCCCAGAACCTTGGCCCCTGCCCCGATCAGCACACCGTTGCCAATCTTGGGGTGCCGGTCGCCATCTTCCTTGCCGGTGCCGCCAAGGGTCACCGAATGCAGCATCGAGACGTTGTCGCCGACCACTGCCGTCTCACCGATGACGATGGAATGGGCGTGGTCAATCATGATGCCCTTGCCGATGCGGGCGGCGGGGTGGATATCGACGGAAAACACCTCGGACACCCGCATCTGCACGAAATAGGCCATGTCGCGGCGGCCATGGGTCCAGAGCCAATGACCGATCCGGTAGGCTTGAATGGCGTGGAACCCCTTGAAGAACAGGATCGGTTCAATGAACCGGTGGCAGGCCGGATCGCGATCAAAAACGGCCATCATGTCAGACCGGGCCGCCTGCCCCAATTCGCTGTCTTGCGCATAGGCAAGGTCAGCGATTTCGCGAAGACTTTGCTCGCCCATTTCATTGGAGGCGAGTTTCTGGGCGAAGCCGTAAGCCAGCGCCCGATCCAGACTGGAGTGGTGAAGCAGGCTGGAGTGGATCAACCCACCCAAGGCAGGTTCATGGCGCAGGGCGGCCAAAGCCTCTTCCCGGACACGTTGCCAGACTGGATCGACGGTTGCGACTTTGGAGTGGGCTTCGGCCATGATATCACCTCTTGGCCTGAAATTAGCACAGTCGGGACCGTCCGCACAGCCCCGGCGGGCGGCAAAAGCTGGCCGCCGCCGGGGGTTTGAAATTGCTCAGGAAATCACGATCTGCTGGAAGGGGCCGGGGCCGAATCTGGTGGACACCTGCGCCACCGCAACAGAAAAACCTGCCCCTGCCCCTGCACCGTCGGCCAGTTGCATGGCGGGGGTGTAGGTCCAATTGGGCGTCGTTGCATATTCTTCGCGCAGCAGGGTTGATCCCTGATGGACCTGAACCTGATAAAGTTCGCTGTCTTCGCCCAAGGGAACATCAAGGCCCAGCCAACTGTCGCCCTCGATCCGCGTGCGCCGGATCCAGTTCAGCGAGACGCTGGCCCCACGCACTCCGCTGGCATATAGTTGCGCCACGGAATAGGGACGCAGGCCGATGCCATTGAAGACCAGTTCGGCGCTGACCACCTTGGGGTCACTATAGCCCCGGTCGGCCTGCCCGACTCGGTAAAAGCGCGTCAGACCTCTGGCCGAGGCGGACAGCGAAAGCTGCGGGATCGCTCCATCGAGAAGAATGAAATAACTGCCCACTGGCCAAGAGGCCGGCATCACGCCATCCGTCCCCGATTGCCCGCGAAGCCTGACGGTCAGGTCATAGGTGCGCGGGCCCACCAGTTGTGCTGTGGTGAACTGGAAGACCTCCCAATTCTCGATGGAGCCATCGCCGATGGCGGCGACATTCGCGCCGTTCAGCACATCGTCCTCGGACACCGACGCCATTTGCCCGGCCGAAAGCCTGACGCGCAAGGCCGGGCCGTGATCCCAGACCCCCGCCTGCCACGCCGTCAGCATGGTTTGCGTAACCCCCAGCACCGCCGGAGCGTCAATCTGCTTGTTCAGGCTGAAGCCGTTGCTGGAGGTGGCGCTCCACACGTCAACCGGGCCAGGCCACGGGCTTGCGGTGGCCGCGACATGGGGGGATTGCGGGTCCTCGGTGCCGGTCAACAGCGGCAGGTCAAGGAACACCGGAAAGACCGGCAGCGCCACGGCGGGCGAGGTGCGGGTGGTCTTCAGTTCAATATCCCCGGCCGGCAGATAGGCCCCGGCCTCGACCCGGACAGCATCGACCAGCAGGGTTTCGCCATTCTCCAGCCGATCAATCCGGTAACTGATTCCGTCAAGGGCCACGGTATCGCCCGCCCCCAAAGCCAGGGCAGACTTCGGCAACGAGAATTTCGCGCCATCGCGTGCCATGCGGGATTCGGCCAGCCAGCGTTCGGTGACCGCCCGCGCCTCGGCATTGGTCAGTTGCAGCGCCACTTCGCTTTGCGACAGGTTGGGCGAGGTTTCATCGGGAAACACCGCCTCTGCCGTGCGCAGTTCAAAGTCGCTTTCCGCCTCTACATAAGTCAGCCGCACCCGCCCTGTCGTATCCGCGTTTGATACGCGTGACGTTTCAATGCCCCGATCCATTTGGCCGGAAAGGGCCAGCCGTTCCAGCGGGAACGTGCTGCCTGCCAGCCCGTCACGGATGGTAAAGCGCAAGGTGCCCTCACGCTCGCTGGCGTCCATGGCATAGGTCGTCATCAACGGCTGCAAGGCGCTGCGCGCGGTGCCGACATCGCGCACCGCATAGCCGCGCACAATGCCGTAAGCCTTGGATACGTCGATGGAACCGGACAGCCCAGCCTTCTGGCACAGGTCAGCCACCACAGCCGCCAAGGGCTGGCCAGAGCTTCTGCCGTTCAGCCAGTGACCACGGAAATAGTTGGCCCCGTCGCCCCAGATTGCATCATTGCCGGGAAATTCGGGGAAAGGGCGCGCATCCCAGGCCCAGACATGGCTGTGGTTCAGGTCAACCATGCGGCCAGAATACAGCGTGGCGGCAGGGTTTTTCGAGGTGTCCGACCAGAATTCATTCATCGCCCGCAGATATTGCAGTTGGATAAGGTCATCCCTGCGCCCGTTTGAGGCGCGCGGCAAAGAGGATTCGGACGACTTGGCATCAAGGAACTTGTTGGGCTCATTGGTGCCCTTGTCCAGGGCGGCACAGCCATATTCGGTGAAGCGGATCGGTTTCATGCCGGGAACCCAAGGCGTGGCCAAGGTCACCCGGGTGCCGCCGTGCCGTTCGTGGTGCGTCTGGCCCCACCATCCCACCAGATCCTTGGGACGGAATATCCAGTCCTCGCCGTATGCCAGATCCTGAATGGGCCGCCTCAGTTGCGTGTTGACCGCCACGCCGGAGTCGTAGAACCAGTCGTAGCCTTCCCCCCCGGCGATATTCGCCTTGAGGTAATCGACGTTGTAGATGGAACCCCAATGGGCATCCAGATGGTCGGTCCCATCGCGCCAATCTGACAGGGGCATGTAGTTGTCGATGCCCACGAAGTCGATGTTGGTATCGGCCCAAAGCGGATCAAGATGGAAGTAAACGTCGGTTCCGCTCTGGTAGCCGAAGTATTCCGACCAGTCCGCCGCATAGCTGATCTTGGTGCCGGACCCCAGAATTGACCTGACATCCGCAGCCAGCGTCCGCAACGCCGCCACCATCGGGAATGTGTCGCTTACCCCCCGAACTTGCGTAAGGCTGCGCAATTCCGACCCGATGCAGAACGCATCCACACCGCCCGCAAGCACGCACAACTTGGCGTAGTGCAGGATAAAGCGCCGATAGCTCCATTCCACCGGGCCGGAATAGGTGACCGCACCGCCCGATATGCCAAAATGCGAGGGCTGAGCGGCCCCCATGAACGTGGCAATCTGGGTGCTGGCGGTGGCGCTGCGGTCCGGGCTGCCCGACTGCCCGGGCGCCTTTGACAGCGTGATCCGCCCGCGCCACGGCAAAACTGCTTGGGTGGTGGCAGCAGACCACGGATCGGCCAACGTGTTCCCTGCCATCTGATCCATCAGGATGAAGGGGTAAAACATCACCGCCTTGCCATCCGCCCGAATGGCCGTGATAGCCTCGACCAAGGAACGGTCCGTCGGCGTCCCGCCATAAACCGCCCGCCCGTCCAGCGTTGGCAGAACCACGGCCGCCGACCGTGCAAGGCCAGAGACACTCCACGGCATTTCCACGCCATCTTGGCTTGCCTGATCAACCTTGGGCCTTATGGTGCAGCTGCCACAACGCAGATCATTGCCAAACCAGCTTGTCACCAATGAGACAGAGCCGACATTGGGCAGTTCCTCGGTCAACTGTTCAAGCGACAGTTTGAAATCGGTCTTGTCCTCAACCGAATGAACATTGGCCGTGCGGCTGACCCCGGGGCCGTCGTTGAACGTGACCGGCGTTGTCGCCAGTGCATATTCGCCCGTTCCCGGAATCATAGCGACCGCCTTCACCGAAAAGGCAACATCGGCCACCGAGCCATCCAGCGCCGCAGGCGTACGGCGCAGGATTTCGAAGGTGAACTGCGGCACCCGGTTGCCAAAGCGCGACAGGTCAAGATCCTCGATCACCACATAAGCCACCCCGCGAAACCCCGGCGCAAGGCCAGCCCCCTCGACCGCCTCGATCTTGGGGTCAGGCATTTGCGTCTGGCTGCCGGGATAGAAGCGCAAGTCAAGACTGCCCACCGCAATCTCGGCCCCATCCGCCCATATCCGGCCTAGGCGCTGCGCCTCACCCTCGCACAAAGCTATGGCAAGGCTGATGGTATAGCTGAAGCTTTCCATCGCCGGGCGCGGCGACCCTTTGCCGCCGCCGCTGCGCTTGACGTTTTCCTGAAAGCGCGTCGCCCAGATCACCTGACCGCCCACCCGCATCCGGCCCCAGACCCGCGCCACCGGCGTGCCGTCGCTGGCCCCGGTCAACTGGAAGCGTTCCACCCGGCCCGTCTCGACCGGGTCCGACCCCATGCCCAGAATGCGCTGGTCAATCGAGCGGCCAATCGTGGCACCCACCGCGCGCCCGATGATGGCACCCGACAGACCCAGAAAGCTGCCGCCAAAGCCAGAGCCCAACGCCGCCCCAGCCGCTGACAAAAGGATAGTGGCCATCGTTCAAGCTCCTGTGGGAAAGGCAAAACGCCCGGCGATCCGCCGGGCCCAAGGGAAGGTCAGGGCGTTTTCCACAACGCCGTGGCCGGTGTAGGCATGGATGAAGCGCGCGTCCGGGCCGGTTGCCGTGACGATGCCCACGTGCTTGGCCACAAAGCCCGGACGCATCCGAAAGACGATGACATCGCCCGCTTCAGCCTCGGTCCCCGGCTTTTCGATCAACCAGCGACAGGCTGCCGCCAGCATCTCTTCTGCACCGCAAGCTTCCGACCAATCCATCGTGTAGGCCGGTACGTGTTGCGGTTCATGGCCCAGAAGCGCGCGCCACACCCCGCGCAACAGGCCCAGACAATCCGTGCCCACCCCCTGCAACGAGGCCTGATGCAGATAGGGCGTCCCGATCCAGGCGCGCGCCTCTGCCACGACGTCAGGACGCGCCATCATTTCACAAGACTTCCGCCGTCGTTATTCTTGCCCGACACCGGATAAGACGTCATCCAGTCTTCACCCGGAATATGAGGGAAGCCCCGGAAATTTATGAAATTGTGAAACTTACCCTGACAAGTGCCGGCCACCTTGTCGCACCCCGCCTCCAACCGGATCGTATCCCCCACAACCGGCGGCCGCGCAAAATCCACCCAAAGCTCCAACCGGCGCGAGATGACCTGATCCTTGTCAAACTTTACCAGCCCGACGATCCCCGTAGCCGCACCCGTCAGCACCCGTACCCGGCCCCGGTTGAACCAACCCTCCGCAATCCCGCTTAAGGCGGCGATCCGGTACACACCCGGCGCGTCAATGGCCACAATCGCCACCTGCGCCGAAAATCCGGTCTGGGTCAGGTCGAACTTGCACTGACTGTCGCCCAACACCGCTGGACAGGTCTTCTGATAGGCCAGCCCCTGCACCTGGTTCAATGCCTCTGACAACCCGCGCAGTTCGGCCTTGAACCCGCCCGCCGACCGCGTCACCTCACCAAAGAAGCCGCGGAACTGCACGATGCGCTGGCTGACATCCTGCCAGTTCACCATCAGGTTCAGCACTTGCGCCCCGTCAAACCGCCCGGCCTGCAAATCCGCCTCGCTGACCGAAGCGTCACTTAACGCGCCCACCGCTTCCGAGTTGTCAACCGCCAACCCGGTGCTTTGCTGCAACGCCCGCGCGGTCATGCCGCTGGCGGCCTTGTAGGTCAGCCCGTCGATCACCAGGTCGCGGTCATGGTCGGTGAAGCCCAACTGCACCCCATCGCGCCGCGTTACCGCCCAGCATTGGCACACGGTCGTGGCACCCGTGGCCAGATGCGTCAGAAGATCGTCCCGCCCGCTCACAGCCGCACCTCTATCACCGGAACCGACGGGATCTGCCCCGCCTGAAACGTCGCCATCGAGGTGCTGATCCGGTCAGTGTCAAACCGCACCGGCACATCAAACTCGCACCCCGCCGTGACTGGTAGCCCAACGGCTGGCGGCAGGTTCAGCGTGACAATCCCGGTCGTCAGATCAACGCTGAAATCCGTGCCCAGAACCCGCACCACCCCATTCACCGCCACCTTCACCGTCCCGCTGACCGGCTTCTTGATCAGGCGGCTGTAAGCCTGGCTGCCCGATGCATAATTCTTGACCAACTGGAACGCGACCTTGGTGCCATTGCCGAGCCCAATCACCTGATCCGTCATCGTCACCACATGGGAAGGACGGCTGGTCTTGTAGTCGCTCCAATCCTTCCAGCGGAAGGCGTGCAACTGCCCTGACCGCGCCTCGAAGAACGAGATCAGCGCCTCCAGGTCGTCCAAAGACCGCATCCCCGACCCGGCATCATACCGCCGCCGCGAATCCAGCCAAGGGGAGTTCCTTTCCTCAAACCCATTGACCAGCGTGACAATATCGGTCCGCCGCTCGGGCCCGCCGGTCGACCCGAAGCTAAGGTTGGTCGGGTATCTTGTGTCATGAAAGGCCATGGCTCATCCTCACCGGTTACGTTGGCCGCGCGACAGGGCCCGCATGGCCTCTGCCGCGATCTGGCTTTGGCTGCGCTGAAAGCCCGCGACATCGGGGGTGGAGATGTTCATCACCACCGTCACCGCGCCGGCACTGCCCGAGGAGCGCACACCCAACTTGCCATCCGCCCCCCGCGTCAACGGCATGATCGCTTCTGGCCCCGCCTCTCCCATCAGCCCCGAACCGCCCCGCATCGGGAAATGCGTCGGCTGCGACACCACCCCCCCTTGCGCAAACGGCATCACCCGCCCCTGCACAAAGGCGCCACCTTTGGCAAAACCCATCCCCCCGCCCAGCAAGGAGTTAAGCCCACCCGCCAGAAACCCGCCCACCGCATTGGTCACCGGCTTCATCGCGGTATTGAACACCGTATCCGCCATTGACTTGGCCAGCCCCCGCAGCGCGTCCGACAGCTTCACGCCGTCAAACACCACGCCATCAAAGGCCCGCTTCAACCCGCCGCTGAAGCCCGTTGCCAGCGAGCTTACCTCCCGCCCGGTGAACAGCAGGCTGTCCTGCATCTTGCTCAGTTCAGCCTCAAAGCTGGACACCATGCCCACCGTGCCCCCCAGCGTTGCCTCAAGGGCGGCAATCTGGTCCGTCAGTTCCGCGATATCCGTCATCGGCTTTTGCCTTTCTGCCATCGGGGAAAGCGGCCGCCAGCTCTTCCAGCCGCGCCCGCGTCAGCGCCGGGGCGGTGTTTTCCGCCCCGAGCATGATTTTCAACTCAATGGGGGTCAGGCGCCAAAACACATCCGGCGCCAGGCGCAGTTCAAAAAGCCCCGCCCGCATCAGCCCCGGCCAGTCGATCTGGCTCATGCTTCGCCCGGCAGGGCAAACGCCCGTGCCAGCAGTTGCGCGGCAATCTGCGCCGCCAGCATCGGGCCGCCGCCAATCTCGACCCGCAGCAAATCCGCCGCCGAGCCCTGCCAGCCGCCGCCCCGCAACCCCGCCACCACCAGCGCCAGCACATCGCGGGTGGAAAACTGCTGCCCCTCGAACCGGCTGATCAGATCAACCAAAGACCCGCTGCCAAGCGAGGCCTCCAGTTCCGCCAGCGCCCCCAAAGTCAGCTTGGCCACATGCGGCACCCCGTCCAACAGCAGCGTCACTTCCCCGGTAAAAGGATTGCCCATCAGATCGCCGTAAACGTCAAAGCGCCGGCCGAGGCGATGGCCATGTCATAGGTCGCCTCGCCATTATACGTCCCGGAATACTCGATCGAGGTGATCTGGAACGCCCCTTGCACAATGCCGAAACTGGGAATAACCACCTGAAACTGCGGCATTTCAGCGTCAAAGAAGATCTGCCGCGCCCGCGCATCGGTATTGGCATCGCGAAACACGCCCGAGCCGGAAATCGCCGCCGACTTCACCCCCGCCCCCGCCAGCAACTCACGCCAGCCGCCCGCACTTTCCAGCGTCGTCACATCCACCGTCTCGGCGTTGAAGCTCAGCTTGCTGGCCCGCAAGCCCGCCACGGTAACGAAGCTTCCGGTGCCGGTCTGGTCCACCTTGATCAGCAGGTCCTTGCCGTTTTGAACAGCCATTGCCGTCTCTCCATCCTGAAAGGGTTAAAAGTCGATCCGCGCCCGAAACGTTAGATCAATCCGCCGGCTGTCCCCGGTGTTCAGCCGCTTGGCCGAGGCCCGCACGAAACTCAGGCTTACCAAAGTCCCGATAGCCAAAGTCAAACTTGCCCCGACCAGCGCCTCAGACACACGCCCCGCCGCCGTCTTGGCCGCGATAAAACCCTTGGCATCGCTGATGACTGACACCACAAACTGATGCTCTGCTCCAAGCCCCGACTTGTCGCTTTGATCCACCACGCTTTCGGGGCCCAGCAGCACAAAAGTCCCAGTCCCCGACCGTGGCGGCACCGCATCCACCACCGACACACCGGCCAAAGTGGACCACCCGCTCAACCGCTGATACACAGCGCCCTGAAGCGCCGCCGAAGCTGCATAACTCATTGCGGCACCTCCTCACGGGCAAAACAGGTCAGATACAGGGCCGAAGCATCCCGCTCGGTCACCGCCAGAATGACGAAAACCCGCGCCCCGTCCGTCATCCTCTGATCCGGCCTTGGCCGCGAGGCAGACCCCACCGCCGCCCCCCGCACCGTAATCCGGTAAGGCACCTTGGCCAGGCTTACCTCGACCCCCGCCGAGTCGCTGCCAGACCCCGCCACCACCTCGCCCCACAGCACGCCCTGCTGCACCCAGGTCAGCGCAAAGCCCCCGGCGCCGTCATCCACCCGCGTGGGCGTCTCCAGCACCAGACGGCGGTTCAGATGCACGCTCATGCGCCACCCCCACCCAGTACCCGCACCGTGCGCCAACGTTCGATCAGCGCCTGCACCGGATAGGGCAACCCTGCCGCAGCCCCGGTGAAATCATTGCGTTGCTCGTAATATTGCCCCGCCAGCAGGAACACCGCCTGTTGCAAATCGGGCGGCACCCCAGCCCATGCCGCCCCGAACCCCGCATCAAACAGCACCTCAATCCGGCCATCCATCGGCACCATCGGCAGCAGATACCCCACCGCCGCCAGCTTGGGCCGATGCGTATCGACCACCAAGCGGTACGTCGACGCCGCCAACACCGTTGCAGCCCCCGCCGACGTGTACAGCGTCACCGCCACAATCGCCGCCACCGGCGCCACCGGCAGTGCCTGCTCTGACCCATCGCGCCAATCCTCCAGCACCAGCTTGAAGCGGCGTTGCAGAATGGCCTTGCCCGTGCGCCCCTCAACCGCCGCCAGCGCGCTGCGCAGATAGCTTTCAATCAGGCCATCCTGCATGTTGCCATCGGAAAACCCGGTGCCCAGCCGCAGATGATCCTTCAGCGCCTGGATCGGCAGCGCCGAGGTCAGAACGCTGGTCTCTTCGGTCAACATCATGTTTCTCTCCATCCATCCACCGCCCAAGCGCGCCAGCCAAAAGTGGGAACCGGTTTTAGCGACCGGCGCGCGACGTTCGCAGGGCTGCGCGCGCCGGCCCCCCGACTCCAGCCACGAGTCTGGCGCGCGCCCCCATGCACCTGGCCCCCGCCAAAGGGGCCGGGTAACCGCCTTACGAAACGGCGATCTTCAAAAGCTTGATGGCCGCATAGTCGGTGATATCGCCGCCAACACGCTTGGATGCATAGAACAGCACGTTCGGCTTGGCCGAGAACGGGTCGCGCAGGATGCGCAGGTCCGGACGTTCAGCAATCGTGTAGCCCGCGTTGAAGTCGCCAAACGCGATCGGATAGGTGTTCGCCGCCACATCCGGCATGTCCTCCGACACCAGCACGCGGTATCCCATCAGCGTCGCAGGTTGGCCAGCCGCCACCGAGTCGGTCCACATGAAGCGGCCCACGGTGTCCTTGATCTTGCGCACAGCCCCGGCGGTCTTTGAGTTCATCACAAACGTCGCATTGCCGCGGTAGTCAGCGGCCAACGAATAGACCAGCGTGACGAGGCAATCCAGCGGGTTGGTGGTGTTGAAATCCGCCGCAGCGCCCGTCGGAATGTAGCCCAGCTGCCCCCAGACCCACGACGCATTCGCCACCTTGGTCGGCAAAAGGATGCCCTTGGGCTGATCGGTGCCGGTGCCGTTGATAAACGCAGAAGCCTCGGCGCGGATAAAGCGCGTGGCGATCTTCTGGCTCAGCCAGGCTTCCACATCAAACGCCGCATCATCCAGCAAACGCTGGCTGGCCTTGGGCATCGCACTCAGGTCATTCAACTTGATCGAGATGCGGTTGATGTTCGGCGTCGAGGTTTCCGACACCGCCGACACTTCCGACTGCCAGCCCGAACCGACATCGGTGTTGTCCACGATCACGTCATAAGACGTCGCATCAACCTGCACCACATTCGCCAGCGACCGCAACGACGCGGTGGATGACAGCATCGACTCGATATTAGCCGCCATCTGCGGGTTCAGCAAATAGCCGCCATCGGCTGAGACAGCCGTCGACATCGCCTTGCCCTCAAGGTTCAGACCGCGCAGCCCGTCATCATCGCCGGTGCGCAGATAGGCGGCCAACGCCTTCTTGTGGCTCAGATCCACCTCGGTCGAGGCCGACAGATTGGGACGGGCATAGGTCATGGTTTTACGGTCCAACATGGTCATGCGTTCTTCCTGCTGTTGAAAAGAGGTTTTAACGTCGTCCTGAAAGCCCTTGAAGGCATTCAGAAATCCGGCCATCGCGGATTTCACTTCCGCACCCGGATTCGAGGGCTGGGACATAACTTCCCCGGCCCGAGCCTTGATCTCGGTCATATCGTGTTCCTAAAGGTTGGTTGTGAAAGGCCGCGCTTCTCACAGCATTTCAGGCGGGTGTGGGAACCGGTTTCGTCGCCCGAAATGCGATAAGACGTCAGCGCTTGGCCAAGGAAAGGCGCGCGTCCTCGAAAGCCTGCGCCAGTTCGCCCCAGATATCCGCCTCAAGGCTGTCGCCCTTCGCCGCCACCCGGGCCTCAGGAAGCATCGGGAAGGTCACCAAAGACACTTCCCAAAGCTCCAGCTCCGACAAAAGGCGCTGCCCCTTGCCGTCACGTTCCGCCTTCACGGTCCGGTAGCCGATCGACAAGCCGTCAATCGCCCCCGCCGTCAAAAGGGCCGCCGCCTCGCGCCCCTTGTCGATCTCGGTCAGGATGCGGCCCTTGACGTAAAGGCCCGTCGCATCCTCGCGCACCTCATCCCAAACGCCAATCGGCTGGGTCGGATCATGCTGCCACAGCATCTTGATGCCGCGCCCCGCCGCAGCCATGGCCTTCAGGCTTACAGCGTAAGCGCCCTTCTGCACGGTATCGCCGCCTTGGTCCTTGCGGCCAAACAGGCTCGCATACCCTGCGATCACCGTGCCGTCGGTGACCTGCAACGCGGGCCCCTCCGGCTGGTGGTATTTGCGCTCAGGTGCGCCCGGTATCATCCACATCTGATCCCTCACTTGGTTGCCGCCGCAATGATCGCCTCGGCCATCTGACTGAGCAGAAACGCCGCGACCCCGTAAACCCCGACCCAGATGCGCTTTTCCAGCCGCTCCAGGACGGTATCAATCTGGCTCAGCCGGAAATCGAGCGCCGCCCAACGCTCCTCGGCCACGCGTTCGTTGGCCTCCAGCCGCATCGAGGTGGCGTCAAACCCCTCGTACAGGAACCGCGATCCCTCGGGAGAGCGCCGGGTTGTCATGCACCGGCACCCCCATTCATCGGCGGCAAGCCCAGCAGCAGCCGCTTCTCCTCCGGTGACAGGAAATCTGCCGCCCCAACCCGCGCCCAAAGCTGGTCACGCTCCACCGCCAAGGCCGGCACCTGCTCCAGATCGGGCCGAAGCTCGATCTGCTCGCCGGTAAAACCCGACAACCACTGGCTCAAAGTGGCCGTAACACGCGTCGCCAACGGCAGCACCGTCAACCGGAAGAACGCCCGGTTCGCCTCCTGATAATTGGCGTAAGTCGCGTCCCCCGGAATACCGATCAGCATCGGAGGAACCCCAAACGCAATCGAGATTTCCCGCGCCGCAGCCTCCTTGGTCTTCTGAAACTCCATGTCGGAGGGTGAGAACCCCATCGGCTTCCAGTCCAGCCCCCCCTCCAGCAACATCGGACGCCCGGCATTGCGCGCGCCCTGATGATGGCTCTCAATCTCGCCCACCAGCCGCTCGTACTGCTCAGCCGACAGCGTCCCCGCCCCATCCGCCCCCTTGAACACCATGGCACCCGAAGGCCGCGCCGCATTGTCCAACAAAGCCTTCGACCAGGTCGCCGCCGACCCATGCACATCCACCGCAACAGCGGCGGCCTGCATCGGCGAAAGCCCGTAATGGTCATCCTGCGGATGGAAACTCTTGATATGGCAGATCGGCGAGACACCCTCGCCCACCGGGAACCGGTGTGTGCGCCCGCCCACCACATAGTCATAAGCCGCAGGCCAACCATCCGCCCCCGGCACTACATTCATCCGGTCGGACCGCAGCACATGCAACTCCCCCGGCAAATCACCCACCCCCGGAACCGCCTCGACATAGGCATTGCCCGTCAGCAGCAAAAACCCATAAATCGCCTCAAACAACTCCGCCCGCCCCTGCGCCCCATTCGGCTGCCGGATCAGGTCCAACAGCGGATGCAGATCATACCGACGGTTCGCATCCTGCAAAACCAACGGCAAAGCCGCCGCCGCCTCCGCAATCACCTTGACCGCCCTAAACCCGATCGGATTGCCCAGAAACCCCGTCTTGATCAGGCTCACGGCATCGCGCGGACTCCACGCCACCCGCCCCGATGACCCCCAGGCCACCACCCGCCCCACCGCCGAGGCTTTCTTCTCCACCAGAATCTCAGGCACAACCTCAGGCGCCCGCCTCAGGAAATCAAAGACCATTCCGCCTCTCCTTTGTTCCGTTCAGGCAAAACCCTGCCCCCCGCAAAAGCCAAAGGCCTGCGGCACATTGATCAATCCCACCCGAAGGCGCGCTGACCCTTTCATTTGTTCATAAATATCCCGGGGGTGCGGGGGCTGGCCCCCGCTCTTGGCTGGGATGGGGGCTGACCCCCGCCCTTAAAGCCCCCGCACCTGCGGCCGCTTGATATAGCCCGCATCCAGCACCAGATCGGTCAGCGCCCAGACCAGCGCATCCAGCCGGTCGGGAGAATGCTTGCCCTGATACCCTGACCTTGTCATCAGGCACATCTGCTCTTCCAGCTTGCCCAGACCCCGGACGTGTGAAACCCGC
>JAYSQA010000399.1:0-6192 GCA_043721775.1 Rhodobacterales bacterium | reverse complement strand
TCCTACCTTATCCCCGCCGATTGCGTCGTTCGCGCTTGGGGTCGTTCGAGGTGTCGCCGGTGCCATCGGACGACGATGAGTAGGCACCCAGCTTGGCCTGGATATCGTCGGTCGTGGGCTTCGGCCCGCGCGGACGGGTTTCCAGCGCCTGTCGCATCGCGGCGAGGTGGTCGGGCATCGTGCCGCAGCAGCCGCCGATGATCTTGACACCGGCATCGCGCGCCAGCACGGCGTATTCGGCCATCAACTCGGGCGTGCCGTCGTAGTGGATGTGGCCTTCGTGGTACTTCGGGATACCGGCGTTGCCTTTGGCGATGATCGGGCGTGACGTCCCTGACATCTCAAACCCCAGAACCGTGCGCATCAGGTCAGAGGCCCCCACACCGCAGTTCGCGCCGAAGGCGAGGGGCGGGTGGGCCATTTTCCCGACCTTTTCAGCCAGGGACGCCGAGGTGATGCCCATCATGGTGCGCCCTGCGGTATCGAAGCTCATCGTGCCGCACCATGGCATGTCCGCGCGCACGGCGGCTTCGGCGGCCGCCGCGTATTCCTCGAAAGCGGACATCGTCTCGATCCACAACACATCCGCGCCGCCTTCTTTCAGCGCCTCGGCCTGTTCATGGAAAATCTCGACCGCCAGCGCATGGGTCATCAGGCCCATCGGCTGAAAAATCTCACCCGTAGGCCCGATGGAGCCTGCCACGGCCACCTTACGTCCGGATGCGTCGGCAATCTCGCGGCCAAGCGAGGCTGCGACCTTGTTCAGCTCGCGCACCTGACTTTGAGCGTTGTGCAGTTTCAGCCGGGCCGAGTTGCCGCCGAACGAGTTGGTCAGGAACAGGTCAGACCCGGCATTGACCGCATTGCGATAAAGCATGCGGATATTGTCGGGCTTTTCCAGGTTCCAGAATTCCGGCGGCTCGCCCGAGGACAGCCCCATGTTGAACAGATTGGTGCCGGTAGCACCGTCGGCCAAAAGCCAGTCACGTTCCGACATCAGGCGGGACAGAAGGTCTTGGGCCATGGCGTTCCCTTTCAGACTTCGTTCATCAGTTGCGATTTGGCGATGGGCAGAAATTCGGCCAGCTTCTTGCGGACCTCATCCGCCGAGGATTTGGCCCCAAGATCGCCTGCGACCTTGCGCACGACGTCTTCGGTGCCGGCCTCTTCGAAGTCGGAATTCACGACTTCGATGGCATAGGCCGCAGCCTCATCGCCCGACTTGCCCAGAAGGCCAGCGGCCCAAAGGCCAACAAGCTTGTTGCGACGGGCTTCGGCGCGGAACTGCATTTCGCCATCATGGGCGAATTTCGATTCAAAGGCGTTTTCGCGGTCATCGAACGTGGTCATGGTGTGGCCCTCGGCTGCACGTTGAATATCACCCTCCATATGCCTTCCGGATCAGTTTACCGCAAGAGGAAGCCCGATCAAAACCGTCTGGCAAGACCGCATCGCGGCGGCCCCGGTCCCGTGCCACCTTGCCGGGGCCCGTTCCGCCTTGCCGGGGGCGGTGGCTTGGCATATAGCCCCATCAAAGAGGGGTCGGCGCCCATGGTGCCGCTAAGGGCATGCGCGCGCCCCCCGAAGGGTTCGGAGCGTTCATGGCACGGCGCAAGAAGATTTACGAGGGCAAGGCGAAGATCCTGTATGAGGGACCTGAGCCGGGCACGCTTGTGCAATATTTCAAGGACGAAGGGGCTGCGGGCCCCACCGCGACCGAGGGCGAGAATCTTGCCTCGGAAGGCAAGGGTGTGCTGAACAACCGCTTGTCGGAATTCTTCATGTCCGGGTTGAATTCCATCGGAGTGCCGACGCATTTCATTCGCCGCATCAACATGCGCGAGCAATTGGTGCGCGAAGCAGAGATTGTGCCGCTTGAGGTGGTTGTGCGCAATTTTGCCGCAGGCGATCTGTCGTCACGGTTGGGGATACCGGAGGGCACGCCGCTGCCGCGCCCGATTGTGGAGTATTTCTACAAGGACCCAAGGCTGAATGCGCCGCTTGTCAGCGAAGAGCATATCATCGCCTTTGGTTGGGCCAGCCAGCAGGATCTTGACGATATCATTGCCCTTGCCTTGCGGGTGAATGACTTTCTGTCCGGCGTGATGCTGGGTGTGGGCATCCGTCTGGCCGACTTCCGCATTGAAGTGGGCCGCATCTGGGAAGGTGATTACATGCGCCTGATCGTGGCGGATGAGATCAGCCCCGACAGTTGCCGGTTGTGGGACCTGCGCCGCCCGGAAGGGGCCACCTCAACCCCTGAACCGGGGCCGTTGGCTGACGTTTATACCGAACTGGCGCGGCGGTTGGGGGTTTTGCCCTCCAACGTCACCCATGCGCCGAAACCGACCTTGATCAACTGAAACAGCGGAGACCCCTTGATGAAAGCCCGTGTGACCGTGATGCTGAAGACCGGGGTTCTGGATGTGCAGGGTGAGGCCGTGCGCTTTGCGCTTGGCACGCTTGGCTTTGCCGGTGTCAATGGGGTGCGGCAGGGCAAGGTGATCGAGCTTGATCTGGCTGAGGCAGACCGGGCTGCCGCCGAGGTTTCGGTCAAGGCAATGTGCGAGAAGCTTTTGGCCAATACGGTGATCGAAGGCTACAAGGTCGAGATTCTGTAGGGTTGCGGGGCTGGGATCAGAGCCGGCCCGTCTTTCAGGTTCCAACCGGCACAGCCCCACATCGGGCAGGGGGCAAGGCTGGCGGCCGGGGGATGTTTTGCCTCGGGCGGACGCTCCGCGGGGGATATTTGAGCAAGAATGAAAACGCTTAAGGTTTGCTGAACAGGGCGGACGTGTAGATTGCCAGCGCGGCCCAGATCATCGGGAAGGCGATGATTTGCGCGGTGCCAAAACGCTCGGAAAAGGCCAGAACAGCGATCAGCAGGATCATCGTGGGGGCGATGTATTGCAGGATGCCGATGGTCGACAGGCGTAAGCCCTTGGCACCGTTGGCGTACAGCATCAGGGGCAGGGCGGTGACAAGGCCGCAGGACATCAGCAGGACGGTGTCCAGATCGGGTCCGCCGAAATGGCCGGTGCCCGCAACGCCGATCCAGATCAGGTAGGCCAGTGCCAATGGGCTGAGGATCAGGATTTCAAGGAAAAAGCCTTCGTTGGCGCCGAGTGGCAGGCTGCGCTTGAGATAGGCGTAAAAGCCCCAGGTCACGGTCAGGCCAAGCGCCACGAGGGGAAGTTTCCCGGCCTCGTACGTCAGCAGGATTACGGCGCAGGTCGCAAGACCGATGGCGAGCAGTTGGCGGGGCTTGAGTTTCTCGCCCAGCAAGGCCGCGCCCAGAAAGACGCTGAACAGCGGGTTGATGTAATAGCCCAAGGCCGCGTCGAGGGCATGGCCGCTGCCGATGGCCCAGACATAGATGCCCCAGTTCACCGAGATCAGGGCGGCGGTGGCGCAGCCCATCACCAACGTCCGGGGACGTTTCAGGATGGGCCAGAGGCCGCGCAACTCTCCCCGCAGGGCAAGGACGAGTGCGGCGAGCGGCAGGCTCCACAGCACGCGGTGGGCGATCACCTCGGGCGGCGGGATGTGGCCCACGGCTTTCATGAAGAAGGGCAGGAAGCCCCAGAGGAAATAGGCGGACAGGGCGAATGCGAAGCCGCGTGACGTATCCGGGGAGGTATCGGTGCCCGTAGCTGGGCCCGTAGCTGGGCCCGTAGCTGGGCCGGTATCTGGTGGCGTATCTGGTGGCGTATCTGGCAGGGTCATGGCGGCGGCTTAGCTGATTGCGGGCGGCAGGACCAATTCAAACTTGTGATGGGACGACCGGTAACTACGGGCGACGCGCCCGACAAGTGCGGCTGACGCGGGCATAGCCCTTGGCGGTGATCCTTAGATGGGCGCAGAGTTCGTGGCGCCGAGTTCGTAGTGCAGAGTTCGCGGTGCCGGGTTGGCAGGGCGTGGAACGGCACCGAAGGGTATGCGTGATGTTCCACATGGTAGGGCATGTTCCAAGCGAGAAACCGCACGGTGCGGTTGCTGCAGGTGGTGCGGATATTTGCAAGCCCGTTGGCGACGAAGGGGCAGTTGCCTTGTTCGGCCAGCAGGTACAGCCGCATGATGGGCTGCCCATGCAGGACCGGCAGGACCCAACGCCAGACCAGCTTGACCCCAAGGATTGCAGCGGCCAGCGCGTACAGCGCCAGCATGACCTGCACCTTGCGTTGCATCCGGGGCAGGGCGCGGTCGGGCAGGTGGGGCGCTTTGATACGGCCAAGGGCAAAGCTTGCCAACAGGCCAACCGCGACGCGCCAGAAGGGGAAGGCCCGGGACATGGACCCGCCATTGCCATAGGGTTTCGGGCTTGGTCCCATCAAGCTCGGCGTCAAGGCCGGGCAAATTGGTTTGGTGGTGGTGGGCCGGGTGGAAATAGCGAAACCATGCGAACGGCAGGATCAGCACCATATCGCAAGCCCGGCCAACCCAGCCATTGAGCATCGGTGCTGCGTAGGTGTGCAGTGGGTCGCCTCATGTTCCAGCGTGAACAGAAAGACCAGCACGATGCCTTGCGCGGCCATTGCGGCGTGAAGATCAGGGTCGAGGTCAGGGCAGGGTCGAGGTCAGGGCGATGGCCGCCAGATGCAGGGCAATATGGCGCAGGCCACGGGGGTTTGACAGCCGGGCCAGCCTGTCTTGCAGGTCTGGCGGCAGGGCGTTCTTCGCGCAACTCCTCAGGCGGATTTCTGACCGCTCATCACTCCGCAGGATATTTGTGCCGGGATGAAAGGGAAAGCGGCACTTGCGCCTTTCATACTGGTTCAAATATCCCCGCCGGAGGCTTCTGCGTAGGCTTCTGCGTAGGCTTCTGCGGTGGCCACAGTGCCGGACTGCGCAGAATCGAAAACGGCGCGCCGGATCGGGGCGCGCCGTGTCGAATTTGCGTTAAATCAGGCCTTCAGGATCGAACGCCCGGCATATTCGCCGATGTCGCCCAGCATCTCGTCGATGCGGATCAACTGGTTGTATTTCGCCAGACGGTCCGAGCGGGACAGCGAGC
The DNA here is from genome assembly GCA_043721775.1 of Rhodobacterales bacterium. GTDB lineage: Bacteria > Pseudomonadota > Alphaproteobacteria > Rhodobacterales > Rhodobacteraceae > Stagnihabitans. The sequence goes on along the minus strand of JAYSQA010000399.1, from coordinate 1,178 downwards.
CGGTCTTGATCTGGCCGCAGTTGGTGGCGACCGCGAGGTCGGCGATCGTGCTGTCTTCCGTCTCGCCCGAGCGGTGCGACATCACGTTGGTGTAGCCCGCGCGGTGCGCCATGTCGACGGCGGCCAAGGTTTCGGTCAGGGTGCCGATCTGGTTGACTTTCACCAGCATGGAGTTGGCGCAGCCTTGTTTGATGCCCATTTCCAGACGCTTGGGGTTGGTCACGAACAGGTCGTCGCCGACAAGCTGGATCTTCTTGCCAAGCTTGTCGGTCAGAAGCTTCCAGCCGGCCCAATCGTCTTCCGAGCAGCCGTCTTCGATGGAAATGATCGGGTAATCGTTGGCCAGCCCGATCAGGAATTCCACGTTCTCTTCGATGGACAGCGACTTGCCTTCGCCCTTCATCTCATACCGGCCACCTTTGAAGTATTCGGTCGCGGCACAGTCCAGCGCAAGGTAGATATCCTCACCGGGGCGGTAGCCTGCTTTTTCGATGGATTTCAGGATGAAATCCAGCGCGGCCCGGGCAGAGCTGAGGTTGGGGGCAAAGCCGCCCTCGTCGCCGACAGAGGTGTTGTGGCCTGCGGCTTGCAGTTCTTTCTTCAGGGTGTGGAACACTTCCGAGCCCATGCGGATCGCCTCGCGGACATTCTCTGCCCCCACCGGCATGATCATGAATTCCTGAATGTCGATCGGGTTGTCGGCATGTTCGCCGCCGTTGATGATGTTCATCATCGGCACCGGCAGGATGCGCGAGGAAGTGCCGCCGACGTAGCGGTACAGCGGCTGGCCGGTGAATTCCGCCGCCGCTTTGGCTACGGCCAAAGACACGCCAAGGATGGCGTTGGCGCCAAGGCGGCCCTTGTTGGGGGTGCCGTCAAGTTCGATCATCGTCAGGTCGATGCCGACTTGTTCGGTGGCGTCAAAGCCGATGATGGCCTCGGCCAACTCGCCATTCACGGCTTCGACCGCGTCGAGGACACCTTTGCCCATGTAGCGGGACTTGTCGCCGTCGCGACGCTCGACCGCCTCATGCGCGCCGGTCGAGGCGCCCGAGGGCACTGCGGCGCGGCCCGAGGCGCCGCTTTCCAGAACCACATCCACCTCGACGGTGGGGTTGCCGCGGCTGTCAAGGATTTCGCGGGCGTGAATGTCGATAATCGTGCTCATGGAAGGCTCC
>JAYSQA010000398.1:0-3375 GCA_043721775.1 Rhodobacterales bacterium | reverse complement strand
CGCCATCGTCCCGTCGTTGGTAGCCGTACCCGCTGCCCCAACGGTCGTCAGCCCGCCAATCGAGCCGGTGGCAGAGTTGCTGAATGTCCCACCCGTCACACCAACCGTGCCGGTGACCGTCTTGTTGTTGGTGAAGGTCCCAGCCGAGGTCGCACTCGCCATCGTCCCGTCGTTGGTAGCCGTCCCAGCCGCGCCCACGGTCGTCAGCCCGCCAATCGAGCCGGTGGCAGAGTTGCTGAATGTCCCGCCGGTGACCCCCACCGCGCCCGTGACGACTTTGTCATTGGTGAAGGTGCCGCCAGAGTTTGCGACGCTCGCCACCGTTCCGGCGTTGGACGCGCTGTTCGAGTTCGATACAGCCCCAGCATGGCCGGTTGCCTGGTTGGTAAACGTGCCCCCGTTGGTGATTGTTCCAACGTGCCCGGCGTTGGTGATCTTCCCGGTGCCGCTGGTGACGCCATCCCCAATCACGCTGCCGCTGCTGCCCACCTTGATCTCGCCACCGGACGCGGTCGTGGCTCCGGTGGTTGTCAGCGTGCCATTCACCGTCAACACGCCCGCCGAAGCATCCACCGTAGCAACCGAAACTGAGGCTGCGCCACCGATCAGCGGTTGGTTCGCCAGCCCGCCATCGCTGATCTTGACATCATCGCCTGCGGCAGGCGCGGTGTCGGTGTCCCAGTTCTTGGCCGTCGTCCAGGAAACGGTCAGTTCGCCGTCCCAAGTCACGTCGCCTGCAAAGCCCGCCTGTCCAAAGGACGACAGCGCAATCACGGCAGAGGTTACCAGCAATGCCCTGCGCAACGGCCTGGCTTCACCGCGTAAGCTTCTGACGTTCAGCGTTCTTTCACCGGCATTCCTGGCCTCAGACATCGAAATTCTCCCAAGTCTATAAGGTGGTGGCAGCCTTGTTAATATTTTCAAATATTCCGGCCACCCATTGGTCCGCCAGAGTTGGCATATAAAGCCTCTTTGGCAAGCAAAAAGTGAACGTCCGTTAACGTCAAACGGCTTCGAAGCGGCGTGGCAACAGGCGGGCTTTCCGGGGCACCTGCAAATGATATTCGCTTATTTCGAAAACGAATAATAACGCGCAGAATTGCGGGGTGATACGCCCCGGGCAAGGGGCGTACATGCCGGGCGCACAGGCCGGGCGCTGATTGGGCTGGCGGGTTCAACTGCGCCCGTTTCCCTCCGATCCCTCGCCAGACACTGACCATCCTGTGGGTTGATACCTGAACCTGCAAGGATGTGCAGGCGTCCCGGATTGACGGATTTATGAATAATATTTAATTATAAACAATGGCTTGCGGGCGGCAACCACGGTGGCGGCGTGGGGCAATTCGCGGTCGGGCCAGAGCCGGGCGCTTCGTGTCGTACCAGAAAGTATGAATGGGCGGACCGGGCGCGGGCAATTTGCCCACTCCGGCGAAGCGTTTCCCGACTTCGTAACACGCAGATCCGGTGCCGGGTTGGGTGCGCCATATCTCGGCGAGGGTCAGGACCGCAGGGCTGGTGCAACTTTCGCAAGCAAACTCCGGCAGCAAGATCAGAGAGATACGCATGGTGTTCTGGCAGACTGCGCCGCATATCAACATGCCTCGGCGGTTCTTTCCAAAGCATCAGGGGCGTTTAGACGGCGATGACCATCGGGGTCTGCGTGTCATAATCTTGATAAATCGCAATGGCTTGCGGTGGTACGATGCGCCTCGTGAAGACCAGGCCAGGCAAATATCGCCAAGGACGCTCTACACCCATTGAAACTGTAGGAGTGGGAAGGGTGCCGTTGCCCGGACCATCGAGGGGTTGGCCTTTCTGGCGGCAGAGCCGAAGGCCGTCCTGATCAACGCGACCCAGGCAGACCAGATCCGACAGGCCCAACTGGAACCGGGTCGTCACACGGTACAACCTTTGCCTCGTCATCTTCCCAACGGCCACCGTGGTTTCCTGGCTGTCAAAGCCAATCATTCTGAAGCCGGGCGTCTGCCAAACCGCTTTGCCGGTGAATTCGCCCCCCTGCACAGCACACTGGCCCCAGACCATGGACCCATGCCCGGGGCTTTCTGCGGGTCATCATTCAGGCCAGCACCGAAGGCCGCGCCGGTTTGAAGCTTGAAAAGGGCACGGTGCCGAAGGCCTGCTGCAGCGTCGCGGGTGTAGGGCCCATCGGCCAGGGTGTGACCGCCGACTTGGGTGTCGGGAACTTGCCCCGGGCATGGTCGCCATCCGCCAAACCTCTGACCAACGGCTGCAAAGTGCATATGCCGCGCAGAACCAGCCTGCATTCAAGATGGCGATGACGAACACCGCTGTGCCATCACGCGCCCCGCCCGGCACAAGTTCGACGCCGGGGTTCTGTTCCATTTCAGCACCGCCGCCACAGACCGGGCGCGCTTGGTCAAATTAGGGCAGGTCCGTTTGGGGCGCTGGCCTTCGATGGGCGGTCGCTGGTGCCCGATCTGACGCTGACCGAGACCTCTCCCCTTATCGACGACAGGCTGGCCTCCGAAGAGCAGATTTACGCCGCAGCACCCTTTCGAGTGCCTTTGATGTGCCAGTGCCCCGCCCTGCCTGCGCCGATCACCGGCCTGTCATTGCAGTCAGCCGGCGGGCTTGCCGTTTTGAAGTGGGACCGCCACCCGGATCTGGATGTGCGGATTGGTGGTGCCATCCTGATCCGCCATTCCGCCGTCACCAGCCCGGGCTGGCCGTCTTCGGTCAGCATGGACCGGGTGCAGGGCGGGCAGGCGATTGCGGTGGTCAGCCTCAAGCCCGGCACCTATCTGCTGGCGGCCGAGGACAGCGGCGGGCGCATCGGCCCCATTGCCAGCATCGGCACCGATGGCGCAGGGGCGCTGACCTTCTCGCCCGTGGGGCTGTTGCACGACGACACCCTGTTTGCCGGGCCAAAATCCGGCACGGCCGTGTTGCCCTTCGGCGGGATGGTGTTGACCAGCAACACGACATTCGGGGCCATAGCCCTGCTGAGTGCGGTGCCGTCCGTCATCTGGCCCGACCTGCATGTGCGGGCCGAGGGCAGCTACGGCTTTGGCACCGCCATGGATCTGACCACCGCGCAGCGCGTCCGTCTGCGGTCGGTGATCCAGCATCAGGGCATGATGATCGCCGACCGGATTTCGCGCCGGTCAGGCCCGATCCGGGGCTGGGCCTCGTTCAGCGGCGTCACCGGTGCGGAAACCGATGTCGTCATCGAGGCCAGCACCACGCCGGATGATCCGGCATTCGGTGGGGCAGTCTGGACCCCCTACGCCCGCGTCGATGCCCACGAAATGACAGCGCGCGGGGTTCGGGGCCGCGCCTGGCTGCGGACGTCAAACCCCAGCTTCACCCCCCGCGTCACCCTTTTGGAATTGC
>JAYSQA010000397.1:0-16785 GCA_043721775.1 Rhodobacterales bacterium | reverse complement strand
CAGCATGTCCGCACCCCGCTTCGAATGTCCCTCAGGATAGACTTTGCCATGAAAAACGCAGACCGCCGAGGGTCTATGTGATCATCAGGGATGGAACATTTACCTATGCGCCGGGGCGCCATGGCAGCCATGCAATGGACATTCTTCGCGGCTTCGACGGCATCCTGCAGGTCGACGGTTACACCGGATATGACGCCTTGGCGGGACCCAAACGGGTGAACGGCAAGCCCGTGACCCTCGCCTACTGTTGGGCCCACGCCCGCCGCAAGCTGAACGACATCTATCAAAAAGACGGCTCCGAGATCGCCGCCGAGGGCCTGCGCCGCATTGCTCAGATATATAAGGTCGAGGCCGGTATCCGAGGCAAGGCACTGGAAGAGCGCCTCGCCGCCCGCCAGGAACAATCGGCCCCGCTGGTTGCTGACTTCCGCCTCTGGCTGACCAAGCAACGCAGCCGTATCTCCACCAAATCTCGTCTCGGCGAGAAGCTCGCCTACATCCATCGGCACTGGGATGGCCTGCAAATCTTCCTGACTGATGGCCGCGTTGAGATGGACACCAACCCGGTCGAAAACACCATCAGACCCATAACCCTCAATCGCAAAAAAACGCTCTCTTCGCGGAGCATGATGAGGGTGGCCACACCTGGGCCCGCTCGGCCTCGCTCATTGAAACCTGCAAACTGAACGCCGTCGCCCCTTACGCCTGCTTTCGTGCAACCCTGACCGCCATCGCCAACCGACACCCCGCGTCACGCATCGACGACCTCATGCCTTGGGCCTTCCAAAAGTCGTCAAACTGAAACATCGACGGCCATCAGACACCGCTTACTTAAGAACGCTGATTTAGGCTCCATCACGCAAGGAGCATAGAGCGCGATCTTCGCACAACCCTGCTACGCACCGCGCGGCATAGTCCGGGAAGAGCCGATAGAACCCAGGCGGCAGCTGAGATAGATGAAATGATCGCCGCCAAGCACAGCGGTGGCAATCGCATATGCACTGCGCGCCGCCGTCACCCCAAAGCCATTTGCCAACATGATCGCATTGCGGTCCTGGAGCGCAGTGATCCGCTTGGTTTTTTCTGCATTATGCCCACTCGGCCCCGCAATTTCAGGCGCTAGTACCGGACTGGCTCCGTCCATGTTGCGGATGTCGATGGTCTGATCGGTACGCTCAGTTTTGCGGCCCCGGCCGCGGCGAAGCTGACTTCCCTGTGGCGGCGATGTCCGCAATCAAACGATAAGACGCCAAGTAACTCATGCCCGGCGGCGACATCGCGGGCCAGTGAAACAGAATCCGAGACTCCGGAGCAGATCACGATGGGTTTCATATCCTCGTTTTGACCACGTACGCTGCTGCGGGCCCGCACCCTGTTGCGCAAGAGCTGTTCCGGCCTCTGATCACCACCATGCACTCAGATAGCGTTTTGCGCTACTACAGGCTGTAGCCAGATCATCCCCAAGCGCCAGATGAGCGGCAATGGCGGTGGCCAAAGTGCAGCCGGTGCCGCGCCTGGTTCCGGGTTTTCGCGGTGCGGCGAACCGCAGGGGCGGGCTGCCCGGACGCCACAGCCAATCGACCGCCTCCGGTCCACCGGCATGGCCGCCCTTCAGCACTACCGCCTTTGCGCCCATGGCAAAGAAACCTGCGGCCAGGTCTTCCAGCGCGGCACCGTGGAAAAGACCGGTCAGGAGGGTAGCTTCGGGCAGGTTCGGGGTCACCAGCGCCGCACGCGGGATCAGCCGGGCGATCATCGCGGCCTGCCCGGCTTCATCCAGCAGCGCAACCCCGGCGCTGGTTGCCAGAACGGGGTCAAGGACGAAGGGCAGGTCGGGCAGGGTTTCGGCGACGGCGGCGACAACATCGGCATTGGCCAGCATACCCAGCCTGGCCACCGGCACCGGACCAGCGGCGTGGATTTGGGCGGCGACCATGGCGGCAGGCATCGGATGCACTTGGCAGCCGCCCCCGGCATCCTGCGCGGTCACGGCCGTGGCGACCACTCGCGCCGGCAGACCAAGATCGGCCAGCACCGCCAAATCGCGGGCTATCCCGGCCCCGGTGGAACTGTCCAGCCCTGCGATGACCAGAACACTCATTGCCCGTCTGCCAGCAAGACCAGCGACCGGGCCCCTCGCCCCGTCAGAACTTGCGCGCCACGCCAGGCCCGCAGGCCTGACGAGCAGCACAGGACAAGCCGCCCCGCGTCAGGAAGCGGCCAGTTGGCCAGATCGGCCAGCCCGATCACTTGCGCTCCACTGACTATATGCGCCATTCCCGCCGGGCGCAGTTCGACCACCGTACCCCCTGCGACAATCTGTGAGGCGGCGATAGGGCCAAACCCAGGGCTTTCCGCAGCACCGGCAAAGCTGAACCCTCCCATCCGCCAGCCTGCCATGTCCAGCGTGACAATGTGACCCAGCGGGCTTGGCGCCAACCCAACCAGCTGGGCCAGAATTATCTGCGCCTGCATGGCCCCCAGTGCCGCCACTACCGGCCCCAGAACCCCCGCCGTGGCGCAGCTTGATGCCTTGTGCAGGCAAGTCAGTAAACACGGCGCGATAGCTGGGGGCCGTGCTGCAAAAGCCACATGCATAGCCAGACAGACCGATAACCGTGGCCGAGATCAGCGGCTTGCCCGCTGCAAGGCACAGGTCCGACAGCGTGTAGGTGACGGCAAAACTGTCGGCGGCATCTACGATCACGTCAGCGGCGGCGATCAGGTCGGGTGCGTTGGCCGGGTCAAGCCGGGTTACCAGCGGGGTGGGTCGACAGTCAGTGTTCAACACTTCGACGCGCCGGGCGGCCGCGATGGCCTTGGGCGTGCCTATATCATCCATCATGTAAAGCGTCTGCCGATGCAGGTTGGTCAGTTCGATGCGATCCGGGTCGATCCGGATCAAATTTCCGACCCCGGCCCCCGCCAAAGCCGGGATCACCGTGCAGCCCAGACCTCCGGCCCCGACCACCAGCACCCGCGCCTGCGCCAATCGCATCTGCCCGGACGGCCCTATCCCCGGCACCTGAATCTGGCGGGCATAGCGGTCATGGTGTGGCCTTTTCGGGTTGGGTCACTTGCAGCCAAAGCCGGGTACGGGCTTCAGGGTCTTGGGCGGTCACCAGATCGGTGACAACCGCCGCCACATCGGCCCCGGCGGCAAAGACGGCGGGCAGGCGTTCGGGCGTCAGGCCCCCGATGGCGACCAGCGGTATATCTCCGATCCTTACCTTCCACCGCGCCAGTTTTTCCAATCCCTGCGGCTGCCATTTCATTTGCTTGACCGTGGTCGGATAGATCGGACCAAGGGCAATATAGGCTGGAAGCAGTGCCAGGGCGCGGTCAAGCTCGGCGCGGTCATGGGTGGAAACACCTGGCCGCAGCCCGGCGCGGGTGATGGCACCCAGATCAGCGGTGTCGAGATCTTGTTGACCCAGATGAACAAAATCTGCCCCGGCAGCGATTGCATCGCGCCAATGGTCGTTGACGACCAGTTGCGCGCTGTGGCGCCGGCAGGTGGCGAGCGCCGCAGCGATCTGGTGGGAAATATCTGCCGCAGCGCCCTTGAAGCGCAGCTGCACCAGATTGGCCCCCTGGGCCACCACGCGGCCTACCCAATCGGCATCGGGCAGCACCGGGTAAAAGCGCGGCAGGGTCATGGGTGGCCTCCAAGGTTCAGATTGGCCATGCCAAGCACCGGCGTTGACGGCACCGCCATATCGCGTGGCGGCATCAAACCGGCCTCATAGGCCATCCGTCCGGCCTCTACCGCTTGCCCGAAAGCCCGCGCCATTGCCGCAGGGTCGCCCGCCTTGGCGACGGCGGTATTCAAGAGAACCGCGTCAAAGCCCATCTCCATCGCCCGCACTGCCTGACCGGGTGCGCCAAGCCCGGCGTCGATGATCAGTGGCACTTCAGGGAAGCATCGCCGCGTCGAAGCCAAAGCCTCGGCATGCCGTAGCCCCTGCCCTGAGCCTATTGGGGCACCCCAGGGCATCAGCACGCGGCGGCCGCCGCCGAGCAAACGTTCCGCCACGATAAGATCTCCGGTGGTATGAGGAAAGACTTCGAACCCGTCGGCACATAACGTCTGCGCCGCTTCGACCAGCGCGAATGGGCCAGGTTGAAGCGTGTCGGCAAGGCCGACCACCTCCAGCTTGATCCAAGTGGTGCTGAACACCTCGCGCGCCATCTGGGCAGTGGTGACGGCTTCGCGGGCAGAGTGGCAACCTGCGGTGTTTGGCAGGATACGGCAACCGCTGGCTTGCAGCAGCGACCAGAAGCCGGAGCCAGCGGTGGCCCCCCGCGCCGCCTCACGCCGCAGGGATACGGTGATAACGCCACAGCCAGAGGCTGCAATCGCCTCGGTGAGCACCTGCGGTGAGGGGTATTGTGCGGTGCCCAGGAGCAACCGCGATTGCAGGTCAATGTCGTAAAGCCGCATCTCAGCCCCCCCTGCATAGGGGCAAGCGCCTCGCCCCGGTCGCCATCGTGCAACGGGGTGGAAGGGCGGGCAGTGGCGGAGACGAAAGCGCCGCTCAAAGCGCTGGCTAGTGCCGCGCCGTCGAAGCCCGGTTCGGTCAGCGCCTCTGCCAGCGTGGCCGCGCCGATGTTGTGTAGGGTTCCGTTCAGATCAATTCGCAAGGGCTATCTCCGGTAGTGCAGGGGGAAGTTGGGCGGCGCGTTAGTCGGCCAAAGCCGGAGCGGTCAGAAAACTGTGGCGATACAGGCCGTTCAGATGTCAGCGCCCGCCCGCCTTGACGATCCGGGGCAGGTTGTCGGCAAAGGCCGGGCGCAGGCCTGCGCCGGTTTCCATGATCGCGGCCTCGGCAAAACCGGGATGCAGGGCGTACGCCGCCGACATCAGCTCCATAGCGCTGCGCAGGGTGATCGGGCCGGGATCGTCGCTTTCCAGCATCGTGGCCCCGACCATGTAAAGCCCAGCACCACGTGGCACGACATAGACCGGAAAGCGCGGATGCAGCAGGCGGACGGCGCGGGTGAGCGTGACGCCGGGGCAATACAACAGCAACATTTCCCCCCGCACGGCGCGCAGACCCGGCAAATCAGCCCGGGCGGCGATGCCACGACAGTCGCTATCGGCCTGTTCCGGGGGAACGTCGGTGTTGGTACGGACGGCCGTGCCGCGTTGTCGCAGCGCGTCCGCCAGCGCCACCAAGACCGCACGCGGATTAAGATGCGCTTCCTCGGCATAAAACAAGGCGGAGGCAAAACGCCCGGTCAAATCGCCTTCCAGCGCTGCAATCCTTTCGGCATCCAGCCGCACATGCCCGGTGGTGCAGGCGGCAAAGCGGTCAAGCTCGGCCCTGTCGCGCGCCGGCGCTACCACCAGCGTGCCGCGCCGCATGACACCCGGCACCCGCGCTGACCACCAATCGGCGGCACCGGCCCCCAAGCCGCGCCACCTCGGGCGCGGCCGTTTCACCCTCGACGAAGGGGGCAATCATGCCCACCGCCAGCCAGCTTGCACAGCCATGCGCGAGCCCGCTGTCGGCCAGTTCTACCGGCATGCCACGTTCGGCCAGCACGGTTGCGACGCACAGACCAGCCACCCCCGCACCCAGAATGGTGATCATTCCGCGACCTCGGTCGCGGGCAGATAGACCTCGCCCTTCTCGCGGAACTTCAGAGCCATCGCTTCCATCCCCTCTTTCTGCGGTTCGGCCCGGATGTCATGGCTGATCCGCATCGAGCAGAACTTCGGCCCGCACATCGAGCGGAAATGTGCCGTCTTGTGCGCCTCTTTCGGCAGTGTTTCGTCATGGAAACTGCGGGCCGTGTCGGGGTCAAGCGACAGGTTGAACTGATCCTCCCAGCGGAATTCGAACCGGGCGCGGCTTAACGCATCATCGCGCGCCTGCGCTCCCGGCAAACCCTTGGCGAGATCGGCGGCATGGGCGGCGATCTTGTAGGTGATCACGCCCACCTTGACATCGGCGCGGTCGGGCAGGCCCAGATGTTCCTTGGGCGTCACATAACACAGCATGGCGGTGCCAAACCAACCGATCATCGCAGCCCCTGTGGCCGAGGTTATTTGGTCATGGCCCGGTGCAATATCCGTGGTCACCGGCCCGAGCGTATCGAACGGCGCCTCGCCACAGGTGACCAGTTGCTTGTCCTTATTGGCCTTGATCTTGTGCATCGCCACATGGCCAGGCCCTTCGATCATCACCTGACAATCCTTGGCCCAGGCGATCTGCGTCAGCTCGCCCAGCGTCTCCAGTTCCGCAAATTGGGCCGCGTCATTGGCATCAGCAACCGAACCAGGGCGCAAACCGTCGCCCAGACTGAAGCTGACGTCATAGGCCCGCATGATGTCGCAGATCTCATCGAAATGGGTGTAAAGGAAGCTTTCGCGGTGGTGATGCAGGCACCACTTGGCCATGATCGAGCCGCCGCGCGAGACAATTCCGGTCACGTGCCGGGCAGTCAGCGGGATGTAGTGCAGCCGCACCCCGGCATGGATGGTGAAGTAATCCACCCCCTGTTCGGCCTGTTCGATCAGCGTATCGCGGTAAATCTCCCATGTCAGATTTTCGGCCACGCCATCAACTTTTTCCAAGGCCTGATAGAGCGGCACCATGCCGATCAGCACCGGAGCGTTGCGCAATATCCATTCGCGGGTGTTGTGGATGTTGCGCCCCGTCGACAGGTCCATCACCGTATCGGCACCCCAGCGGATCGACCAGAGCATCTTGTCCACCTCCTCGGCCATCGATGAGGTGACAGCGCTGGTGCCCATATTGGCGTTGATCTTGACCGCGAAATTGCGGCCGATGATCATCGGCTCCAGTTCGGGATGGTTGATGTTGGCCGGGATGATCGCCCGCCCGGCGGCAATTTCCTGCCGCACGAATCCGGGCGTGACATGGTCGGGGATCGCCGCGCCGAAATCCTCGCCATCGCGCGGGGTGCCACTGGCCACAATGCGGCCCAGATTTTCGCGGATCGCAACATGTTCCATTTCGGGCGAGATGATGCCGGCACAGGCATAAGCGAGTTGGGTGACGGCCTTGCCCCCAACGGCCCGCAGGGGTTGGCGCTGATGGGGAAAGGTCGGCACCAGCCGCTCTCCGGTGGCAAAGCCGTTGTCGGCGGGCTGCACGATGCGGGGCGCATAAGTCTCGCAATCGCCACGCGTGGTCAGCCATGCGCCGCGCAAAGGGGCCAGACCTTGGGCGATGTCGGTCGCAATCGCCGGATCGGTATACGGGCCGGAGGGGTCATAGACTGTAACGGGCGGTTCCCCGGCGGAAGGGTGGACGGCGATCCGGCGCATCTGTACCAAAAGATCGGGATAGACGACGCCCGGCACATAAATCTTGGTCGAGCCGGGTAGCGCGCCGGTGGTCACAGAAGGGACCGCGCCAGTCTCTGGGATTTGGGGGATATGGTTCATCAAAGCCTCTTTCGCGTTGATGATCCGTGGTAAAGGGAAAGAAGCCGGGATTGCGCCCATATGGTGCTCGCCCGAAAGCTACGGAAGGAGCGACCGCTTGTGCTTCCTACGCCAGTATCAACTGGGTCAGGTTCAAAGGGTCGCTTCACCGCAGGCTTTCGCCTGCTATCAGCCTCTCAGTCCCTTGGGCGGGACTCCCCTGACAGTGCTTTTCGTTTAAACATTTGGATGCGGCGCGTCAACCATTGGGTTCACTTTGGGGTTGTCTTGGCTGTCCCTGCGCGCCGTGCTAGGAAACCCTCGTTCTCAGGGCGGGGTGCAATTCCCCACCGGCGGTGACAGCCCGCAAGCGCCTTTCTGTCCCGATCTTTCTGGGTAGAAAGGAACAGCAGATTCGGTGAAATTCCGATGCCGACGGTATAGTCCGGATGGAAGAGAACCAGGCGCGTCAGTCCTGAAAGGGAAGGCCGGGCTTGGCGCTTGCTCTGGGACTGAAGCAACTTTGCAGAGGTTCCAAAATGACAGACACGATCTCAAACACCAAGACCGGCAAGACCGCCCGCATCGCCTTCATCAAAGCGCGCTGGCATGCCGATATCGTTGACCGCGCCTACGAAGGCTTCACCGCCGCCGCCACACAGATGCTATCAGAGGCGGAGGTTGTGGCCTTCGACGTCCCCGGCGCGTTTGAAATGCCGCTTCTGGCCAAACGGTTGGCGCAGACCGGGCGGTTTGATGCGGTGGTGGCCTGTGCATTCGTGGTGGATGGCGGGATTTACCGGCACGACTTTGTGGCCGCTGCCGTGGTCGATGGGTTGATGGCCGCACAGATGGAAACCGGGGTGCCGGTGTTTTCGGTGTCCCTCACGCCGCACCATTACCAACCAGTTCCGGTGCTGAACGCCTTCTTCCAGGAGCATTTCGTCAAGAAGGGCGAGGAAGCCGCGAATGCCGTCGCCCAAGTGCTGGCGCTTAACCTGCGGCTGGTGGCGGAGGGCCAGACCAAAGCCGCCTGAACGTTGAAAGTCAGGCCAGCTTGAACGGCTGGCCTGATCCTTAGAGCAAGGGCAAGGCGTGGCCGAACTTGCGGGCCTTGGTGTCAAGATAATGGGCGTTGAACGGGTTGGCGGCGATCACCAATGGCTCCACCGTCACAACCTCTATCCCGTAGTGGCACAGGGCGGTGACCTTGGCAGGGTTATTGCTGAGCAGGCGCACCTGATGGTGACCCAACGCGTGCAGCATATGGGCTGCAGCGGCATAGTTGCGTGCGTCTTCGGGCAGGCCAAGGGCACGATTGGCCTCGACCGTGTCCATCCCCTTATCCTGCAAGGCATAGGCGCGCATCTTGTTGGCAAGGCCTATACCCCTGCCCTCATGTCCGCGCAGATAGATCAGGATGCCACCGGGAGACTCAGCCAGCCGCCGCAGACTTTCCTGCAACTGTGGCCCGCAATCGCAGCGCAAGGACCCAAAGGCATCCCCCGTCAGGCATTCCGAATGCACCCGCACCAAGGGCGCACCCTCGGCCACACCGGGGGCGACCAGCGCCAGATGTTCGACCCCGTCCACGCGGCTACGGAAGGAATGGGCGCCAAACGGGGTAGCGGAATAGACCGTTGGCAGGTCGGCCACGGCGATGAACTCCACCGTCGAGGGGCGGGCGAAGGCTACTGGGACGGCTTGCATAGACGCTCCACATATTTGGCGATGACATCGGATTCGACATTCAGCAGGTCACCGGGCTGGCGGGTTTGCAGGTTGGTATGGGCCCAGGTGTGCGGGATGATGGTCAGGTGGATGGTGCAGATGCCGCTGGTCAGGTCGCGCACGGCGTTCAGGGTCAGGCTGATGCCGTCCAAGGCGATAGAGCCCTTTTCGACGCAATATTTGGCGAGGGTATTCGGCAGCGTCAGGGCGATTTTGTAAGCACCGGCTTCGGGCGTGATGCTGTCCAAAGTAGCCAGTCCGTCGACATGGCCTTGCACCAGATGGCCGGACAGCCGGGTCGCCATCGACACCGCGCGTTCCAGATTGACCTTGGCTCCGGCGCGCAGCGTGCCTAGGTTGGTCCGGTCCAGCGTCTCCGGGCTGGCGTAGAACTGTGCGAGGCCAGCGGTGTCAAACTGCACCACGGTCAGGCAGGTGCCATTGACCGCCACACTTTCGCCAAGCGCCAGATCGGCAAAGCCAGTGGCAAGGTCCAGCGTCAGATTGCCCTCAGCGAAGGTGGCGGAGCGGACGGTGCCAAGGCTCTCGATGATGCCAGAGAACATGGGATTTCCTCTCAGTCAGAACGGCTTGAAACGGTGATGCGGTCGGGGTTGCCTTGTTCGATCAGCACCCATTCGTCCCACAGGCCCAAGACGCGGGTGGCTTCAGTGATGGCCGGGCCAGCCTCCACCAGCACCTCGTTGCAGCCTTGGGCGGCGAGTTTGGTCAAAGCGAAGCCAAGGTCGGTGGCGATAAAGGGGCGAAAGCCGCGTTTTGTAGTCTCGGCAAGATAGCCCGCATCCACCCGGCCCCGCCGGTCGAGGATGCAGAGATGCCGCGATTTGCCGGGAATGTCGGGCACATGGCGCACGGTGAAAAGGGGGCGGTCGGCCAGCACGGTGCCGGACCCGGTCAGGATCGCATCAGCGCGGCGGCGGAGTTGATGCGCGAGAGTCAAAGCCGCGGGCCCCGTAAAGGTCTTTTGCCCCGGCGGCGGTATCATGCTGCCGGAGGCATCGACGGCTTGTTTGACTGTCACGAAAGGCCGCCCCTTCTGCACACGGGTGGCGAAGGGGGCGAGCAACCGCGTGGCTTCAGCCAGCAGCCCAGGCGCAGCGGGGTGGGACAGATCGGAGAGCCTACTCACCCGCAAGCCCGCAAGTTTCAGCGCAGCCGCCCCGCCAGAGGCCACAGGATTGGGGTCCGCCAGCGCATACCAGACCTCCCGCGCCGGTGTGGTCAGGATAGCGGCGGTACAGGGACCGGTGCGGCCATGGTGGTGGCAGGGTTCAAGGGTGACGACGATGGTGGCAATCTGGTCCACGACCCCCGCCTGCCGCGCCAAAGCGATGGCGAGCGCCTCGGCATGAGGCTGGCCTGCGCCGGGGTGAGCCGCGCAGGTCAAGATATCACCCGCCGCATCCAACAACACGCAACCCACGCTTGGGTTGGGGGCGGTGGTGCCAACGGTCGCTTGGGCAGCGTCCAGTGCCTGCGCAAACGCTGCGGCAATACTGCTCGCGCTCGCACCTGCCTTGTCACCTTGCTGTGCCATTTCCATGCCGAACACCCCACATCCACGTTCGTGCAAGGGCGTACAAACCAACAGGGACCCCTCCCATCGGGAGAGGCGCTGGCGGTTTGTTCTCTTTCATCCGGACTATACCGTCGGCCCCGGAATCACACCGGGTCTGCTGACCCTTCCCGCCAAGGTGAACTTGGATGGAAGGCGCTCGCGGGCTGAGGCTTGCGCCATCACCGCCGGTGGGGAATTGCACCCCGCCCTGAGAACAGACGCAACATAGGCCTTTGTCGTTGGATTGCAAGAAGGTACCGCAGGTCCATCTGAACCCCAATACAGTCGGCGGATGTGCAGCACGGGCCGTATGATGTCAGCGCGACATAAGCCACCGCCTTTCCAAGCATCGGCCCCCGTCCGCGCCTTCACGCAGCGCAGCAGGCATTCGACGCGGGCGCGCGATCACCTGCAAACGCGGCGCGGGCCAAAATGGCAGCCAGACCCGTTTCGGTATCTCAACGTCGGCCGCCAGCCGAAGGCTCCGGGCACAGACGGTCGCACTTGCCAATCTTTACCCGAACGGCGATAGCGTTCGCCCGACGAAATGGACGCCAATGGCAATCACCACCCTCACCGACCTGATCAATGCCGGGCTCACCTCGGACAGTGCGGCTGCGCTGTCTCCGGTTACCGACCAATTCCGCCTGCGCATCACCGAAGAGATGGCGCAAAGCACTGAAGGCGTGGCCCGCCAATTTGTGCCCACGCTAAATGAGCTTCTGATCCGGGCGGAGGAGTTGGTCGATCCGATCGGCGACCGCGCCCATGAGCCGACTGAGGGGTTGACGCACCGCTATCCTGACAGGGTCATTCTGCACGCGACCCAGACCTGCGAGGTTTATTGCCGATTCTGCTTTCGCCGCGAAAGCGTTGGAGCGAGCGGCCATCTGCCTGAAGAGGCTTTGCAAAAGGCCATCGACTATATTGCCGCCACCCCCGCCGTCTGGGAGGTTATCCTGACCGGCGGCGACCCGATGACGCTTTCGCCGCGCCGTCTGAAATCGCTGATCGACCGTCTGGCTGCCATCCCCCATGTCGAGGTGATCCGGTTTCACACCCGCGTCCCCGTGGTCGCCCCAGACCGCATCACCGACACGCTGATCGAGGCGCTGAAGACCCGCCCGGCGGTCTATGTCGTCGTCCACTCCAACCATCCGGCAGAATTGACCCAAGCCGCCTGCGCCGCACTCGCCCGCCTTGCCAACGCAGGGATTCCCCTTTTGTCGCAATCGGTTCTGCTGAAGGGTGTGAACGATGATGCCGCCGTCCTTGAAGCCCTGTTCCGCACCTTGGTCCGCAACCGCGTGAAACCGTACTACCTGCACCACGCCGACCTTGCCAAAGGGACCAGCCACTTTCGCACGACAATTGCCGAAGGTCAGAGCCTGATGGCAACCCTTCGCGGGGGGCTATCTGGTATCTGTCTTCCGACTTATGTGATTGATATTCCAGGTGGATACGGGAAAGTGCCGATTGGCCCGAACTACCTTACCCCACAATCGACGGCATATCTTGTGGATGATCCGAACGGCAACCGCCACAAATATAGCGACCTCGCGTGACCTTATACGGTCATCCGGAAATGCCTTGAAGGTCACCGAAGACACCGCCAACTTGCATCAGGCACGGCGACGGCTGGACGCCCCGCAGGGCAAGGTGGCGCCCCAATCGCCGCTGGCCACTGTGATCGGCCGGGTGCTGGGTGTCGGATTGATGCTGTTGATCAAGTAGCTGGACGGCATGGTGCGCGAACCGCTTGGTCTGATCCTGACCGTCGGTGTCGATGTTCTGGTCAACGGTCTGCTGCTTTGGATTGCCTTTGCAGCGGGCGCGGGCGCCGCGATATTGCGGACCATCGCCTTGACGATCGAGGTCTTGTTTCTGGGTATGACGGTGGCGACCGAATTGATGGAAACCATCGCGGCGCAATTGCAAAGTGTCGGCATTGTCGCGCCGATCTTGCTGACCTTGCCGCTGGTGACGACCTTGGCCGCATCAGTTTCCACACTGCCGGGGCCTGTCCTGACAGGGTGCTTTTCGTTCGGCCTGATGGCGCTTTTGTATCTTGTGACCAGGGAACTACTCGCCGATGCGCACGAGAAGCCTGACAAGCCTTGGGTCGCCGCCATGTTTTTCGTGGGCTTTCTGCTGCTGATCACGCTTGACGAACTGCTGGGGTGAAGCCGAAAAGCCAGCACCGCAATTGCAATTCCGCGCCGCGACGTTGACCGATGGCCGTGGCATATGACGCCTCAGGGTGACGCAGGGTTCAGGCGGGGATGGGTTTCCTCGCCGAAAAGCCACAGCACGGCACCCGAAAAGCCCATCGAGATCGCCACGAACCAGAACGCCGCCACAGTTGAGCCGCTGAAATGCGCGGCCAATCCAAGGCTCAGCGCGCCGATGCCATAGCCCAGATCGCGCCAGAACCGGTAGATGCCGATGGCCGAGCCGCGCCATGTCGGCGGCGTGATGTCGGCCACGGCTGCCGAAAGGTTTGGATAAAGAAGCGCCATGCCAAAACCCGCTATCGCGGCCGAAACTGACCACCACAGAAAACCGTTGCCCAGCACCACCAGCGCAATACCTGCGCCACAAATCCACATGCCCAGCACGTTAGGCCAGAACCGTCCTATGCGGTCCGACAGCCTGCCGGTGAACAGTTGCGAGCCGCCCCACGCGAAGCCATAGGTGCCGACGATCCAGCCAATATCGGGCAGGCTGACGCCGTGGTCGCGCAAGAACACCGGGAACATCACCCAGACCAGCGCGTCGACAAACTTCTCGACCAATCCGGCCTGCGAAACAGCCGCCAGCCGCCGGTCACGCCATGACATCAGCGCGAAAACCTCCCAGGTGGTGGGGGTTTCGGACACACCCTGTGGATAGCGCGGGCGAAATGCGGTCGTCGCTTTCGAGCGGTGCCGCGCTGCCTCGGCTTTGGCCCAAGGCAGGGTGTCGCGCACCCAAACCACCGTCAGGATCAGCCCCAAGCCGACCACCACCCCGCCAAAGATCAACAGTCCCAGCCGAGGCCCCATAGCGCTCGCCGCATAGGCGGTGATGATCCCGGCCAAAGCCACGCCGACATAGCCACAGAACTCATTCAGCCCCAGGGTCAGCCCGCGCTGATCTGCACGTGTGAAATCCAGTTTCGAGGTCTGGGTCATCGACCAGCACAGCCCCTGATTGACGCCCAGAAGCACGGTGGCGGCGACGATCCAACTCCAACTGGGGGCGAAGTAGATCATAAGCGGGATCGGAATGGCGGCGATCCAGCCCAGCAGCAAGACGCGCTTGCGTCCGATCCGTTCCGACAGCCGCCCCGCCACGAAGTTGAGGGCACCCTTAACCACGCCGAACGCCACGACGAAGGCCGAAAGCAGCAGGAACGACCCCTTGGCCACGCCAAACTCGCTTTCCGCCAACGCCGGAATCACTGTGCGCATCATGCCGATGGTGAAGCCAACCAGCAGGACCTGGATCAACTGGTGCACGAATTGGATCCCGTTCTCGCGGATGCCGAGGATCAGTTCCCTGCTTTCGGTCATGTTGCAACCATGTCCCCAGAATTGATGGCGCGGTTTTTCGCGGCCTCAGGTGGCGGTGGCGAAATGCCGGCGGTCATGGCGCGGACAAACTCCGCCTTGTCCTGAATGCGGAAGGCGGTGCTGTTGCGCTTTTCAAAGCCGATGGCGGAACTGGGCGTGCCGCTCCGCTTGCGGCCGCAGACCGAGCCGGAATAAGCACCGGGCAGCACCTCCGGATAGTCCGGCAAGGCCTTCAATGCCTGCACCGATTTGAACAAGACCTTCGCGCCGTCCTTGGCGCTGGAGGCAAGCTCGGTCCGGCCAAGGTCGCCCACCGGCAGCGTATGCCCCGCTATCACGAACCACGGATCGGCGGTGCGGGTGCCGTCTGTCACGACCAGACAGCTATGCCCGGGCGTGTGGCCCGGAGTATGCAGCACCTGTGCCACGACATTGCCAAGCTCCAGTGCCTCTCCGTCCTGCACCGCCGTGAATGGGGAGCTTGCGGCGGCGCTTTCAAAGAGCACGTATTCGGCGCCCGAGGCCGCAGCCAGCTCCCGCCCGGACAACACATGATCGGCGTGGAAATGGGTGTCGATCACGAACAGGGTACGCACCCCCGTGGCTTCTGCGGCCTGAAGGTAGGGCGCAATATTACCCACCGGATCAACTATAGCCCGGGATGCCTTGCTGCCGCAGCCAAACAGATAAGAGACGGTAACCGGATCGGAATGTAGAAATTGGCGCAGGATCATCTTTGGTCTCCTCAAAACTTCGGCCAAGGTCGAGCTTGCCCGCACCGTTGCGACTCTCTACATTCAAGAGAACGCTTGAGTGACCTAAACCTGAAGGATCAGCCCTGTCAATGACGCCAAAACTTGCCCTTCTGGAAGAGTACGCCTTGATCGCCCGCGCTTTGGGCGCGCCGCATCGCATGATGTTGCTGGAACAGCTGGCTCAAGGCGAACGGGGGGTTGAGGCCTTGGCACGGAAGGTTGGCCTGACGGTGGCCAATGGATCGCAGCACCTGCAACAACTTCGCCGGGCAGGATTGGTCACCAGCCGCAGGGCCGGAAAGGCGGTGATCTACCGGCTAACTGATGACAATACGTTGGTGCTGATGGACCTTGTGCGCCAGATCGCCCAGCGGAACCTGTCTGCGGTGGATGAGATTCTGCGAAGCCTTTCGGGCGGCACTTTGCCCGAGCCCATCACACGTGCCGAACTGGCGGCTCGGTTGGAAGATGGCTCAGTGACCCTCCTGGACATTCGGCCAGAGGATGAGTTCAACTTCGGCCATATCCCCGGTGCTGTCCGGATTGACCTGAACGCGCTAGATGCCCTTGTCGAACAGATGCATTTCGCAGCCGAGATAATCGCCTATTGCCGTGGCCCGTATTGCGTTTATGCCCACCAAGCCGTCGCCCGCTTGCGCCAACTGGGTCTGAAGGCCCGCCGGATGGAGGGTGGCTTGCCCGAATGGCGGGCTGATGGGCGGCAGGTCGTCAGTGCATTGGCACAAACGGGGCCGTGAATATTCTTACCGCCTATACCCTACTTTTTCTGTCTGCTTTTCTTTCGGCGACCTTGCTGCCTGGATCTTCGGAAACGGCATTGGCGGCTTTGCTGTCGTCGGCGACCGGAACGCCCCCGGCGCTCGTTGCGGTCGCATCGCTGGGGAATATTGGAGAGAGCAGTGGTCAGCCGGGGCATGGGCAGGTCTTTCCAGCACTTTAAGAACTATGCGTGGTTTCCGTTGACGGACGCAAACAACAGCCGTGCTGAGGCATGGTTTGCCCACTACGGGGTGTGGTCGCTGCTGTTTTCTTGGGCTCCGGTCATTGATGATCCGCTGACTGTCGTGGCAGGGATGCTTCGCGTGACGTTCGGGCAGTTTTTGCTGCTTGTGATGATCGGCAAGGTGCTGCGCTAATCCCTGATCGTCGTCGCCCGGCAACAAGGCGATTGGGTCTGACGCGAGGATGGGCCTCCGTCAGGCCTCGGCATTGTAATTTCTGAAACACCGCAGCTGATCGCGGTGAACTGGATGCCACAAAAGTTGCGCACCGCCGCCGGCGGCAGATGCAAAACCATCAGCTGAGCCACAAAAGCCAGAACCGCAGTTCTGCACATCAGGTATTCAGGCGTTGAAGTGAAACTGGTTGACACAGATCAGCGACGGCGGCCAACAAAGCTGCTTCGATCAGTGCGCAAACAGGAGAAACCCGATGAAACGCACAACACGTTTGTGGCTGGCTATATTGGCAACATTTGGCCTTTCAGGGCCAGTTTCTGCCCAACAGGGCATGATGGGCGGCTATGGGATGGGATTTGGCGGTCTTTGGATGATTCTGATCGTCGTTCTGGTGGTTCTGGGCATTTTCGCTTTGGTAAAATATCTACGCAAATAGCAGGAAGACCGCGAAGTGACCCAGG
Organism: Rhodobacterales bacterium; assembly: GCA_043721775.1. GTDB lineage: Bacteria > Pseudomonadota > Alphaproteobacteria > Rhodobacterales > Rhodobacteraceae > Stagnihabitans. Next base: position 107 of record JAYSQA010000397.1, on the reverse strand, counting down.
CTCAGGATTCATAGCCAGAACAGCATGATCGCGGCGAGGGCGCAGGCGGACAGGAAGATGTCGGCGCGCCGGTCAAGCCGCATGGCTATCCTTCGCCAATCCTTCAA
>JAYSQA010000396.1:0-19898 GCA_043721775.1 Rhodobacterales bacterium | reverse complement strand
TCATGGTCATCTCCTCGCTCGCAGCATCTTCCTGCTGTTGCGCGGAAAATCCACCTATCCCGGCTGTTCGGATTTCCGGAACCACCTCTTCTGCGGCAGCCCCGCGCTTCTCTGACCAAAGTCTTGGCAAAGCGTCGCACGGCATCGTAGCCGACCCCATACCCCAGCCCCCACAACTCATCGAAGATGCGGATCAGCGTCAGCCGTTCCCGGGAGGACTCTCGCCCACAGACCGTTCTGGTCCAGAATCACGAATACTGTAGCCAAAACTCTATTGCCGTGCTGAAAAACTTTTTCCTGAACCCGACCTTTACACCGTCCCGACCCTACGCTTTGGTACTTATTGGGTCTTACGCAAAGCCTTTTTCAGCATTTTCGACGGATTCACGGCCTTCTGCGACTATTTCAAGCATTCTGGTCGAAATTTTGAAAAAATAATTTACAACTGCTACGAAATGCGGCTAGCCTCAAGGAAGGTGGCAATGTGGCATGCGGAATGTGCGGTGAACGCGAGAGAGCCTGTCGGCTCTTGGTCTCTGGGAGGAGGCGTCCCGCGCTTAAAGACATATAATCAATACCAGAACGACCGGACCGACGTTTCGGCCGGACAACACAAATGGGGGGAACCACATGTTTTATCGGCCGAAGAACGCACTTTACACAAGCATCAGCAGACGCAAGTTCATGGAACTTGGCGGCGGTGCGGTGACCATGCTTGGGACTGGTGCGCTGGGGGTTGGGCTGAATTCTGTGATGATGAGCACGCCGGTGCAGGCTGCATCGTCCGATGATGCAAAATGGAAGCAGTTTGCAGGCTCGAAACTTAAGTTTTTGTCCGAGAACACACCGCCGTCTTTTGCGATCCGCGACAAGATCAAATCGTTCTATGACCTGACCGGGATCGAGGTCGAAATTCTGACCGATGACCTGCCGGTGGTGCAGCAAAAGGTCGGGATCGACCTGCGCAGTGGTAATGCGGATTACCCGCTGCAATATGTGCAGGATAAGCCGATTGGTGCGCCCTTCGCAGATTTCTACACTGATCTGACACCGATGTTGACCGATGAGACGCTGCCGCAAGATCCCGAGGGTTACGGCGATGACGTCTGGTTCGAAAACTTCCTGACCACTTGCGGACGGTATTACGATGGCAAGCGCATCATTGCCTTGCCATACGATGCCGCCGTCGCCTGTACCTTTTACCGTCGTGATGTGTTCGAGGCCAATTCCAAGGCGTTCGAGGCCGAATATGGCTATCCGATGGAATACACCAAAGAAACGACATGGAAGAATGTCCTTGATTTCGCGACCTATTTCAAGGCGCGCAAGACTGCGGGGGCCGAAGGGCCCTATGGCTATGCCCAGCATCAGGGCACATTTGCCTGGACCACTCAGCTTGATATTCAGCGCATGATGTTTGCCCATGGTCGCTGGACCGATTTCGATATCGACGACAAGATCGGCAGCAAGACGCCGGGCAAGACCAAGTGGGGCGACGATCAATCGATTCTGATGTTGGAAAAGTTCAAGGCGCTAGCCGACGCGTCGCACCCCGACAACCTGGCAAACGGCACGCTGGAACTGAACACGCTTTATCAATCCGGCAAAATCGCGATGCAGGTGCAATACCACGAATTCGCAGCCTCGATCGAGGACGAGAAACTCTCGGTCGCCAGCGGCGGGCGCACGGCCTATGCACCTTGCCCAAAGGGTGCGCCAGAATGGATCCTGAACGGTGGCCCGGCGGTGAATGGTACCAACAGCGGCATCGGCGGCATCGGGATCAGCGGCAATGCGTCCGAGGCGATCAAACGAGCGTCCTATCTGTTTGCGATCTGGTCGACATCGAAGCAGGGCCAATACGAGGTTCTGTCCGGACTTGGCGGCACACCGACACGCAAATCCGTGCTGGCATTGCCTGATGTCATTGCGGCACGCGTGCGGCCCACTAAAATGCCCAACGCGCTGACCTTCGATGCGGTTTACGACTTTGGCATCAAGGACCCGAATTATGTGATCGGTCCGAAAATCCCCGAGGCGAACGAATATCATTCGATCATCGCGTCGGAGACCCAGAAGATGCTGTCGAATAAGCAGACCCCGGCAGAGACCGCCAGCAGCGTGCAAAAGCTGCTGGACAATCTGAACGACGCCTGATCCCAAAACGAGGCTTGGCACGGCGGATGCTGATCCGGCGTGCCAAGCCTTTGATCACAGATCAAGATGATCTGATATTGCTGAACAGGAGCCGTGTAAGATGACCGATGGCGTGGCAGACAAAGGCGTGGCACCGGGGCCGCGCGGGGCCGGGCTGTTCCGCGCCCGGGGCGTGTCGTCCGACATTGAGGCACGACCGGTAACTGCTGCTCTGCCGCTGCCCGGCCATTTGAATCCCGCGGCACCGCGACGGTATTACCTTTACCTCATGGCGCCAGCGATTTCGGTTCTGGCCTTTATCTCGCTGTATCCGTTTGTCTGGCTGATCGTGATGTCGTTGCAGAATGTCGGGGTAGGCGCAGGCGAATGGGTGGGTTTGCGCAATTACACCCGGCTGTTCAGCGACGAGCGATTTCTTCAAGGGTGGGTCTTGCTGTTCCAATACAGTGCAATGTGTCTGGCGCTGCAATTGAGTATTGGATTGCTGCTGGCGGTGATCGTGAACGGCGCGCGCTGGGAAAAGTTTCTGGTGACAGCGCTGCTGATGCCGATGATGATGGCGCCGGCAGTTGCAGGTCTGGTCTGGCTGTTTTTGTACAACGGCACCTTTGGCTGGTATCACTGGCTGTTTGAAAGCCTTGGCTGGCTGGGGGGGGGCTCGATCCTGTCCAGCACGGATACGGCGATGCTGGCGATTGTGCTGGTGGATGTCTGGCAGTGGACGCCGCTGATCACGCTGATCGCGCTGGCCGGGCTGAAACGGGTGCCACAGGACCAACTGGAGGCGAACATGGTGGATGGAGCCTCGCCCCTGCGCAACTTCTTTGCCATCACGCTGCCGAACCTTTACCCGGTGCTGCTGATTGCGATCATGCTGCGCTTCATGGACAACTTCCGCTTCATCGACGCGGCACTGGTGCTGACCGGCGGCGGTCCGGCAGATTCGACCAAGATCCTGCCGATCTATCTGTTCGAGGTGGCGTTCAAGTTCTTCAAGCTGGGGCGCGGCGCGGCGATTGCGCTGACCCTGTTGGTGGTGACCATCATTCTGGGCAAGATCCTTGTGCGCATCTTCGAAAAACCGAAATCGGAAAGGGTGTAAATCATGGCATCGCGGGATGTGGTTCAATACAAATCGCCGGTCGCCATTGCGTTCAAGGTGTTCTCGGTGATCTTTCTCACCTTGTACCTGATCTGGACGCTGCTGCCGATCTTCGTGATGTTTGTCTCGTCGTTCAAGGACCTGCTGGAGGCGTTCAATATCCCTAAGGTCGGCGACTGGGCCGGTGTCATGGTGTTCTTCGATTTCACCCCGACGCTGAAGCATTACCAAAGCCTGTTCTTCGAGGATAATTTTGGTGTCTACCTGGCCAACAGCCTGATTGCGGCGGGCGGATCGGCGCTAATTGCGGTGACATTCGGATCCATGGCGGCCTACAGCCTGTCGCGGGTCGAGTTTCGTGGCAAGGGAGACCTGTTTTTCTGGATCATCTCGACACGGATGGCTCCGGTGGTCGCGGTGATGGTGCCGCTTTACGCGATCTTCCGGTCACTTGATCTGGTGGGCACTCTGCCCGGGCTGATCCTGGCCTATACCACCTTCAACCTGCCGTTCGCGATCTGGATCCTGAAGGGCTTTTTCGACAATGTGTCCTATTCGATCGAAGAGGCACAGATGGTAGACGGTGCGACGCGCTTTCAGGCGTTCATATCGATCCTGCCGCTGGTGGCACCGGGGATCGCCGCCTTTATCGTATTGTGCATTCTGTTCGCCTGGAATGACTTTCTGTTTGCGGCAATCATCGGATCGGGTGGCGCCAAGACGCTGCCGGTCGCCACGCGCGACTTGGTCCAGCCGCAGAATATCCAGTGGGGCGCGATCATGGCGGCAGGTGTGGTGACAACCTTGCCAATGATGCTGCTGGGGCTGGTGATACGCAAATATCTGGTAACCGGCATGACGATGGGTGCCGTCAAGGAATAGCGCCCAGCTGTCACGTGTTGGCACGTGGCTGGGCAGAACTGAGCATGAAGCGGAGGGCCTGATGGCGCGTATCTCGATCAACAAAGTGTGGAAATATTACGGGACAAGTCCGGCGGTGCGCGAACTGAACCTTGAATGCGACGACGGCAGCTTTGTCAGCATTCTGGGCCCGTCCGGTTGTGGCAAATCCTCGACGATGCGGATGATTGCTGGGCTGGAACATATCAGCGCGGGCGATATCCTGTTTGACGGCGTGCGGATCAACGATTTGCCGCCCAAGGACCGCGACGTGGCGATGGTGTTCGAAAACTATGCGCTGTATCCGCACAAATCCGTGTTCGACAACATCGCCAATCCGCTGCGCCTGCGCGGGTTTGCTGCGGACAAGATCAAGGAACGGGTGACATCCGCCACCAAACTGCTGGAGATCGACCATCTGCTGAATCGCCGTCCATCAGAACTGTCGGGCGGGCAAAAGCAGCGGGTCGCCATCGGGCGGGCCATCGTGCGTGAGCCGAAGCTGTTCTTGTTCGACGAGCCGATTGCCCACCTGGACGCCAAACTGCGCGCCCACATGCGCGGCGAGATCAAGCACCTGCAGCGCAGCCTTGGCACCACAATGATCTATGTGACGCATGATCAGCTTGAGGCGCTGTCGATGGCCGACATGATCGCGGTGATGCATGACGGCGAATTGCAGCAGTGGGGCACGCCCAGCGAGATTTTCAACCGCCCGGTCAATGCGTGGGTTGCGGGGTTCGTGGGCGAACCTGCGATGAACTTCCTGTCGGCAGAGCTGCGCGGCGAGGGCGACAACGTGGTGCTGACCCATCCGAACTTCAGCATTCCGCTGCTGCCGCATCAGGCGGCACTGGTCAGCGCCTCGAACAAACGCGAGATGCGGATGGGCGTGCGCCCCGACGCGCTCAGCATTTCGACGGTGCGCCCCGATGGTCCGGTGATCGAAGGGCGGATCTACGTGACCGAACTTCTCGGCGGCGATATGCTGGTGGATGTGCAGCTTGCCGACGCCCGGATCAGGGTCAAGACCAGCACCGAGTTCGCGGGCGTGGCCGATGATCCGTGTTACATGACGGTCAACCGCGACAAGTGGCATCTGTTCGACATCGACGATGGCCATGCCTATTTCTGAGCCTGCCATGGCCTATGACGCGGCGCTTGACGGGTTCATCGCCGACCAGGCCGTGTCGGACGTGCCGGGCATTTATCATGCCGTGCGCAAACTGGGATATTTCTCCAGTGGTGAGCGGTCCGCCGAAGCGGTGATGCTTACCGGGCGCGGGGCTTGCACCGCCAAGCACATCCTGTTGCGCGACCTGTTGCGGCGGCATGGCGAAGTAGCGGCGGTCGAGATCGTGGCGGGCGATTTCGCCGCCGACATGCCGCAGACAGCGGCGATGCCCTTGCCGCTTCGCGACATGATCGGCGCGGCAGGCATTACCGATTTTCACTGCTATGTCGTCTGGCAAGACGCGGGGCACGCGGTCCGGCTGGATGCCACATGGCCCGATGCGCTGGCCGTTCACGGCTTTCCGGTGAATGCCGGATGGACTGGCAGCGGCGATACAAACCTTGCCATCGCGCCCAGCGGGATCGCCGAGCGGGCCGAGGATGTGATCAAGGCCAAGGCCCGGCTTTTGTCGGGCCTGACGGCCGATCAGACCGACCAACGACGCCGGTTTCTGAAACTGCTGTCAGACTGGATCGCGACTGTTTCCTGAGGGAGGAAAGACCAAAGATGGCCAAAACACGCGCCTTTGTCGGGATTGATGCCGGAACCACCGGTTGTGCCGTGATGATCTTTGACGAAACCGGGGTCGCTTTGGGCAAAGGGTATCAAGAATACCCCTGCATTGCGCCGCGTCCGGGCTGGAACGAGCAGGATCTGGAGGCGGTTTGGGCAGGCATTTGTGCTGCATCGCAGCAGGCGGTCAAAGAGGCCGCCCTGCCCGCCGACGCCTATGCCTCGATCGGCTTTTCCAGTCAGCGCGGCACCTTCGCGCTGCTGGACGATGACAAGAAACCGCTGGCCAATTCGATAGTGTGGAATTGCGGGCGGGCGATTGCCTATCAGGCGATCATTGCCGAACAAATCTCGGCCGAAGACTATCAGACCCACACCGGCATGCAATTAAGCCCGTTGTGGACCGCTGCCAAAATCGCCTGGCTGCGCGACAACGAGCCTGCGTTGTTCGGACAAGCCCGCTGGTTCGCCAATGGCCAGGAGTATTTCCTGCACCGTCTGGGCGCGGAGGAGTGGGTGACCGACCCGGCGTCTTTGACGCTGAACGGAATGATGGATATCGCCAAGCTGGATTGGAGCGACCGCATCCTGTCGATCATCGGCATCGGGCGTGACCGTTTGCCACCGGTTGGCATTCCGTCGGGGATTGCCGGGCGCTTGTCGCCACAGGCTGCGATGGACACCGGCTTGCCCGCAGGCACGGTGCTGTGTCGCGGCGCGGGCGACCAGCAATGCGCGGCCATCGGAGCAGGTGTGATCAAGCAGGGCATGGCCGAGTTTACCGTGGGCACTTCGGGCGTGATGGTGGCGCATCTGGACAGCGTCAAGCGGATCAAGGGGCGCAACCTGTGGTGGGGCGGCCATGCGGTGCCGGGTGCCTGGGATATCGAGGGCGGCGCATTCAGCCTTGGGGCCTGCCTGAAATGGTGGCGCAACCATCTGGGGCGCAATGAAACCGACGAAAGCGCGCGGCGCAACGTCAGCCCCTACACCGTGATGGTCGAAGCCGCCGCCACATCGAAACCCGGCGCGAACGGCGTGCTGTTTCATTCGTTCATGGCCAGTCAGGTGACGCCTTATTATGACGCCGCCTCGCGCGGTGGGTTTCTGGGGTTGGGGCTTTATCACGACCGGTCAGATCTGATCCGCGCCCTGCTGGAAGGCTGCGCGCATGAGATGCGAATGGTCGTGGGCGCGTTCGATTCAGATATCGACGGCGGCATCACCGATTTCCGGCTGACCGGGGGTGGGACAAAATCCGACGGTTTCGTGCAGATCATGACCGATATCATCGGCAAACCCACCCGCGTGACACGTGAACGCGAATGCACCGTGCTGGGCGCAGCTATTCTGGGGGCTTACGGCTCGGGCGCGTTTGCCAGCATCGAAGAGGCGGTAGATGCGATGGTCAAGGTTGAAGGCACGTTCGAACCGAACCCCGCCCTTACCGATCTTTACGGCGAACAACACCAGATTTACCGCGAATTCTATGAGGCGATGGCAAATGCCGGGGCCTACAAACACCTCGCCGCGTTTGCGGCCAAGCATTACTGAAAGGGAGGATCACCATGCCGATACCCGGTATTCGCGGAATGGAGCATGTCGGCATCACCGTGCCCGACATCAATCAGGCCTGCGATTTCTTTACCCGCATTCTGGGGGCCGAAGTCCTGTTTACCGCCGCCACTGATTTCAAGGGCGAAGGCGACTGGATGCATGAACACCTGAACGTGCATCCAAGGGCGGAGATCAAGGAATTCCGCTATGTCCGGCTGGGCAACGGCACCAACCTTGAAGTGTTCCAGTTCACCGCCCCCGACCAGAACACCGATGGCCCGCTGAAAAACAGCGATATCGGCGGCCATCATATGGCGTTTTATGTCGATGACATGGCGGCGGCGATCCAGTTCCTGAAGGATAACGGGGTCAAGGTGCTGGGCGAACCGACGTCCTATACCGACGGGCCGAACCTTGGCCTGACCTGGTGCTATTTCATGGCCCCCTGGGGGTTGCAGCTGGAAATCGTGTCCGCACCCAAAGGCACCACCTTTGACAACGAGGCCAAAGCTGCTGGTCGCCGCCGCCTGTTCGACCCGTCGCGCCCGGCGGAAACCTTGATTTGACACCATGCCCGCCGGACCACCCGGCGGGCGTCTGACCCAAAGGATACCCCCATGACACTCGTCTCCATGGCCCCGATGCTACGTCACGCCCGCGCCAACCGCTACGGGATCGCCGCCTACAATATGATTGACTACAACAGCGCCCGCGCCATCATTGACGGTGCCACCGCAATGCAAGCCCCGGTCATTGTGCAGGTTTCGGTCAAGACGGTCAAACATTGGGGCTATGCGACGGTGGCCGGTTTCGTCCGGATGCTGGCCAATGACGCCCCGGTACCGGTGGCCCTGCATCTGGACCATTGCACCGATATCGAAGTGATCAAGCGCTGCATCGGCGCGGGCTGGACCTCAGTGATGTTTGATGGCTCCGCCCTGCCCTATGCCGAAAACCTGTCGAAGTCCTTGCAGGTCTATGCCCTGACCGAGGCGGCGGGCGTCGGGCTGGAGGCTGAAATCGGTGCCATCGGAGGGGTCGAGGATGACAAGTTCGTCGCCGAAGATGCGTCCATTCTGGCGAATTACGACGAATGCATCGCCTTTGTGAAAGACATGCCGAACCTTGCGGTTTTTGCCCCTGCAATTGGCACCGCGCACGGGTTTTACGCGGGCGAGCCGAAGATTGCCTATGACCTGCTGAAACGCATTACCGATGTCATCCCGATCCCGATCGCGCTGCATGGTGGCACCGGGCTGACCGATGATCAGTTTCACCGCTGCATCGCGTTGGGTTGCGGCAAGGTCAATATCTCGACCATGCACAAGCGCCTGTTTATCGAGGGGTTCGTGAACCTCAAAACCGCAAAGCCAAAGCTGGCGGAGCCGTTGCCGTTCATTGTCGCCCAATATGACGCGATGAAAGCCGATGTGATGACCTGCATCACCACGTTCGGATCAGCGGGACGCGCGCCCGAGGCGGCACAGGCGGCATGAGCATGGACATGCAGGCACTGATTTTTGATTGTGACGGCGTGCTGGTCGATACCGAACGCGATGGGCACCGGGTGGCGTTCAATCAGGCGTTCCGTGCGGCGGGGTTGACGGCAGAATGGTCGGAAGACCGCTATGGTGATTTGCTGTCCACGGGTGGCGGCAAAGAACGGATGCGGCGGCATTTTGATGAGGCGGGGTGGCCGTCAGGCGTTGGCGTAGGCGACCGCGACGCGCTGATCCTGCAACTGCACCATGCCAAGACCGACCTGTTCATGCAGATCATCGACGGCGGTGCCCTGCCCCTGCGCCCCGGTGTTGCGCGGATGGTCGATGCGGCGCTGGCTGCGGGGATGCAGGTGGCGGTCTGTTCCACATCAAACGAACGCGCCGTTGCTGCGGTGGTGCGGGTGTTGCTTGGCCCCGACCGCGCGGCGCGCATCCGCATTTTTGCGGGCGATGCCGTGGCCAAGAAGAAACCTGATCCCGCGATCTACGCTCTTGCCGCCACAACCTTGAACCTCGACCCCGCCGCCTGCGTGGTGATCGAGGACAGCCATATCGGCCTGAGCGCAGCCCGCTCTGCCGGCATGCGCTGCATTGTTACAAAATCCGCCTACACGGTGGATGAAAACTTTGCCGGTGCCGACCGAATAGTGCCCGATCTAGATGCAGGCATCGACCTGACCCTTTGCAAATCCCTGATATCACCGGAGAATCCAATGCCCTTGACCGTCATAGCCTCACTCAAAGCCAAACCCGGCCAAGAAGCCGCGCTGTTCGCCGAACTCAACGCGCTGGTCGCGCCCACCCGTGCTGAGGCGGGCTGCATCCTGTATGAGATGCACCGCAGCCACGAAAACCCCGGTTGGTTCATCTTTAACGAGTTGTGGGAAAACCGCCCGTTGTGGGATGCACATATGGCCACCCCGCATCTGGTGGCGTTTAGCGCGAAACAGGATGGGCTGGTCGAGTCGTGGGAATTGTTCTCGGGAGAGAAAGCAGCATGAAGATCACATTCTATGCCCATGCAAGTTTCCGGCTGGAAGGCGACGGCCTGATCGTCATCACCGACCCGTTTACTCCCGCAATCTCGCACTTCGACCCGATCAATGAACCCGCCGACATCGTGTTGATGAGTTCGGCGACCGATGATTTCCACTGTGACGCAAGCCACGTCACCGGCAACCCTGAGGTGGTCAATACGCTCGTCCTGCCGCCCGGGGGCGTGACGGTAAAGGGGTTAAAGGTCAAATCCTTTCCCGCGACCGAAAGCCTGACCTTTGATTACCAGTCCGAATATGGCCGCGATCCAGATGCCAACGCGCTTTATCATTTCGCCCTTGGCGGGCTGCGGTTTCTGCATATGGGCGATATCGGCACAGCGATCCCGCAGGGGCATATTGATGTGTTGAAAGGCCAGGTTGATGTGCTGCTGGCGTTGACCGGCGAACACGCGACCATTGCGCTGGATGATCTGGATGACGCCATCGCCCAGATCGGCCCCCGCGCGGTGATCCCGATGCATTATTTCAGCCCCAAGGGCGTGCTGAAGATTGAGCCGGTGGAGACGTTCCTGAACCGTCTGCCGCCCGAGCGGATCACGAAAGTCGGCCAAACCAGCATGGACCTGACCCCCGACATGTTGCCCGCCGTGGGGCAGCCGCCGCATATCTGGGTGCTGGACCAGTCGCGCTGACATGACCAATCCCCCGCCCGCCACCTATCAGCACAACATGCGGCTGTTGGCGCAGTGCGATCAGGGCGGGCGGCCTGACGGGGTGCAACTGATGGTGCACAGGGGCTACGGCTATATCGGCCATATCTTTTCGCGCGGCTTCAGCATCATCGACTTGCGCGATCCGCGCAATCCCACACCCGTCGCCTATATCCCGGCCCCGCCCAACACCTGGTGCCTGCACCTGCAAACCCATGATGACCTGCTGCTGGTGATCCATAACAAGGACATGTTCGCGCAACCCGACATGGCGGATGAAAAAGCCTATTACAAAGGCGGCGTCAGCCATCATGCAGGCGGCGCGCGGGACTGGTCGGCGGGGATGGCGGTCTATGACATCTCGCGCCCCGACCAACCCCGCCAGATCGGATTTATGCCCATCCAAGGCACGGGGCTGCACCGCATCTGGTACACCGGCGGGCGGTGGGCCTATGCGTCCGCCCTGCTAGACGGCTTCACTGATTATATCCTGATCACTATCGACATGGCCGACCCGACAAAGCCGCAGATTGCGGGCGAGTTCTGGCTGCCCGGCATGAACGCCGGCGCGGGCGAAGTGCCGGACTGGCCGATGCCACAGGGCCGCTTTGGTCTGCATCACCCCATCGTACAGGGCGATATCGCTTGGTGCAGTTGGCGCGATGCCTGCCTTGCGATCGTCGATGTGTCTGACCGCACCGCGCCGAAACTGATCACCCACAAGGTCTGGTCGCCACCGTTTGGCGGCGGCACGCACAATGCGCTACCCCTGCCTGAACGCAATTTGCTGGTGGTGGTCGATGAAACTGTGCTGGACCATGGTGAGGACGGCTTCAAACCGATCTGGATTTTCGACAATCAAATCAAATCCAACCCGATCAGCATTGCCACCTGCCCCGCCCCGCGCGACCGCGATTATCATGCCGTCGGCGGGCATTTTGGGCCGCATAATATCCATGAAAACCGCCCCGGCACGTTCATCAGCGAATATCTGATCTTTGCCACCTACCAGAACGCAGGTGTCCGGGCCTATGACATCCGCGATCCGTTCCGCCCTGAGGAGGTGGCAGCCTGCGTGCCGCCCGCCCCCACGCGCATGGTGGACCCGCGCCCGAACCGGGTACCTGTGCTACATTCCGCAGATGTTCATGTTGACGTCAATGGCATCGTCTATTGCACCGATTTCAACGCAGGCCTGTCGGTCATGGAGTTTTTGGGCTAACCCTTTACGGAGCGGGAGGATTTCGATCTTCCAACCGGCGGAAGTAGCGCTCCAATGCCGTCGCTGTTGCGGTCAGCTGACGTGAAGTTTTTGGTCCCGCATTGAACAACAAGCCTAAATACAGCAGATCAATCAGAAACAACTGGCTGATCCGGCCTTCGATGAAATCACCGTAAAGCGGCACCGAAGGCGTGGCGGAATTCCAAGTCGCCAACGTGATCTCCGCCGCCTGTCCAACGGCCGAGGCCGGATCCGAGGTGATGGCGATGGTGACACATTTGTTCTCACGCGCCACGGTCAATGCGTTGGCGACGGTTTCGGTGGTGCCGGTGTGCGATACGCCAACCAAGACGCCGGTGCTGTCCAGGTTGGCCGCAGCGATGATCTGCGAATAGCCATCATTATAGGCGATGGCATCGAGGCCCGCCTTGCTGAACAAATGCGCTGCTTCCTGACAGATTGCGGCCGCACCGCCGACGCCGACAAACACGATCTTTCGCGCTGCGAGCAAAGCCGACACCACGGTTTCCAACTGATCGCCATCCAGCAGGCGCTGGGTACCTTGCAGGCAGACCGATAACAGCATGGCCAAGTTGCTGCTGGTCTGGATCAGACTGTCACTTTCATCAAGTTCGACAGGAATATTGGTAAAGCTGCTGCGCGATCCGGCCCATTCGGCCATCGACAGTTTCATGTCCTGAAAACCGGCATAGCCCAATGCCCGGCTGACGCGGCTTATGGTCGCCTCGCTGACGCCCAATGTGCTACCAAGTTCGGTAATCGACAGGCTCATCCGCGCCCCTGACACCTGACGCAGATGGTCGGCGACAATCTGTTCCGACTTTCGCAACGACACGTAACACGCGTCGATGCGGTTCAGCAAACTTCCATGGGGACGGTCGCTGATCCGGGTCTGATCTCTCATACGCCTGCCATCGGTCATTAACAACTTTGTTAAGTTAGCACGGAAATAAGTTTTCTCAAGTTTAGAACGCCTGCGAAACGGCTCTTTTTGCCGTTTATCCCGATTAAGCCAAGCATTGTAGCGACTTAACAGGGGCACATTCGAAGCCTTGCGCTGTTGCTCTGAACCGCTTGACGCACGCTTGCACACTTTTTCCATGACACATGAAAATTATTTTCTCGACAAGACTCGGCTGGCACTGTAGCAAATCAGGCAGTGAGCCTGCCTTTTTTGACTGTTTGGCAGCATATCGGGGGAAATGACCTTGGCGACACCTGAAATAGACTCAGCACGCAACGCCCCGTCGCGCGAGATTTTGGAAAAGATTTTCCGGACAGCCTATAAAATTCGGGTGTTCGAGACCGAAGGCATCAAACTGTACCGCCAAGGTCTGATCCGCGGCTATTTCCACCCCTATCTGGGGCAGGAAGGCATCGCCACCGGCGTTTGCACGGCTTTGGAAGAGGGGGATTACATTTCCTCCACCCATCGGGGCCACGGCCACTGCATCGCCTGGGGCGCGGATGTGAAGCGGATGGTGGCGGAACTGCTGCAGAAGGACACCGGCTATTGCAAGGGCTACGGCGGCTCGATGCATATCGCCGACATCAAGTCGGGCAATCTGGGGGCCAACGGCATCGTCGGGGCCGGAACGCCGCTGGGCGTCGGGGCGGCGTTGGCGGAACAGGTCAAGGGCTCGGATTCGGTGACGGTGACGTTTACCACCGATGGCGGGTCAAACAACGGCACATTTCTTGAATCGCTGAACCTTGCAGCAATCTGGAATCTGAACTTCATTCTGGTGATCGAGAACAACGGCTATGCGGTGTCGACCACGATCGAGGAATCCACCCGCGACACCGATCTGTACAAGCGCGGTCTAGCGATTGGCGTCGAAAGCCATCAGGTCGATGGCAACAACCCGCTGGCCGTTTATGAACTGACGCTGGCGGCAGCCAAGACCTGCCGGGCGGGCAAAGGCCCGGTTCTGATTGAAGCCAAGACTTTCCGCCACATGGGTCACCATGTGAACGACCCCGGCAAATACATGCCCGAGGAAAAGCTGGCCTATTACAAGGCCCGCGACCCGGTTGACCGCGCCCGCGCCGATCTTGTCGAGATGGCCGGTGTCCCTGCCAGTCTGATCGCCGAGATCGAGGCCGAGGTCGCCGCCGAGTTTGCCGATGCGGTGGCCTTCTCGCAGGCCAGCGGTGAAATAACCGCCGCCCAGTTTGCCGCATTTGCCGCCGACTATTGATCCAACCTGCGAAAGGAGCCCGCTGTGGCACGAGAGCTAATGTACCGCGAAGCCCTGCGCGAGGCGATTGACGAAGAAATGGCCCGCGATCCCATGGTGTTCATCATCGGAGAAGGCATTGCGGAACGCGGCGGGTCGTACAAGGTCACCGAAGGCTTGCTGGCGAAATATGGCCCCAAGCGGGTGCGCGACACGCCGATTGCCGAGGCCGGGATGATCGGCGTCGGAGTTGGTGCGGCGATTGCCGGAGCGCGTCCGATTGTGGAAATCCTGTACGTCGATTTTACCATGCTGGGCATGGATATGATCGTCAATCAGGCGGCAAAATTCCGGCTGATGACCGGCGGCGAGGGCCGGGTGCCGTTCGTGTTGCGCACCCAGGGTGGCGCGGGCGGCGGCGTCGCGGCCCAGCATTCACAAAGCCTTGAGGCGTTGTTCTATCACATTCCGGGGTTGAAGGTGGTGATGCCCTCCACCCCCGCCGACGCCAAAGGCCTGCTGAAACATGCCTTGCGCCAGATGGACCCGGTTATTTTCATCGAACACAAGCACCTTTACATGACCAAGGGCATGGTGCCCGATGGCGAGCATGTGGTTGAATTTGGCGTGGCCGATATCAAGCGCGCAGGCAAAGATGTAACCATCATCGCGTGGTCCAACATGGTGCCCCGCGCGCTTGAGGCCGCCGAGGAACTGGCAGCGCAGGGCATTGATTGCGAAGTGCTGGACCCGCGCAGCCTTGTGCCACTGGACAAGGCCGCGATTCTGGCCTCGGTCGCCAAGACCAAACGCGTGGTGATCGTGCAGGAAGCGGTGCGGCGCGGCGGTGTGGCGTCGGACATCGCGTCAATCATTCAGGAAGAGGCGTTCTATGAACTGGATGCGCCGATCCAGATCGTCGCCGGGCTGAACGTGCCGATCCCGTTCAACCTGGCGCTGGAAAAGGCCAGCGTGCCGCAGAAAGAAGATGTGCTGGCGGCTGTGCGCCGTTGTCTGCATCTTGAACCCACAGCCTGAACGGTGACGCGCAGGACCAACCGACACAAAGGAGCCGCCCATGGCTGATGCAATTCTGGTGCCGCAGGTCGGGCAGGATCTGACCGAAGCCAAGATCGTCGCGCTTAACGTGAAACTGGGCGATACCGTTGCCAAAGGCGATATCGTCGCCGAAGTTGAAAGCGAGAAAGCGACGTTTGAAGTTGAGGCTTTCGTGTCGGGCATTGTGATTTCGCTACCCTACGGGGTGGGCGATCTGGCCCCGGTGCTGGAACCCCTGATGCATCTGGGGCTGGCAGGCGAGACGATTGGCGCGGCGGCGGTTGCCCCTGCTCCTGCCTCATCCCCTGTCCCGGTCCAAATCCCGCAGGCAGAAAGTCCCCAGCCCAGTGTTGCACCGGCTGTGACAACTGGCACCGGGCGATCCTCGCCGTTGGCGCGGCGGGTGGCGGCACAAAACGGGCTGCACCTTGACCGGATCGCAGGCACTGGGCCGCGCGGCGCTGTGGTGATGCGCGACGTGACAGCGGCCTTGGAGGCGCAACCCGCGGCGGCCTCCGCACCGTTTGCCCTGCGCAGTGGCGCTGGACTGAAACCGTTGCAGGCCGGGACCGGCACGCCGGTTGTGTTCCTGCATGGCTTTGGGGCTGAACTGGCGGCATGGCTGCCGCTGGTGGCGCGGATCGCGGTGCAAAATCCGATGATAGGTGTCGATCTGGCCGGGCATGGGGCCGCCGCTGCCCGCGCGGTCGCAGGCTTTGACGCGCTGGTCGATGACATGGCGCAGCGTTTGGGCGACGCCGGGATCAGCAGCGCGCATCTGGTCGGGCATTCGTTAGGCGCTGCGGTCGCCGTGGCGCTGGCGGACCGGGGCGATCTGGATATAAGGTCGCTGACATTGATTGCGCCTGCCGGGCTTGGGCCGTCGATCAACGGCGATTTCGTCGCAGGCTTTGTCGGGGCAAAAACAGAGGCCGCCTTGCGGGTCTGGATGCAAAGCCTGGTTCACGCGCCCGACCGGTTGGGCGAGGCAATGGTGCGCGCGGCCTTTGCGGCCCGCGCTGGATCGGCCACGCCGGGGGCCTTGGACGCACTGGCGCGGTCGCTGTTTGAAGGCAACACCCAGTTGTTTTCAATCAAGCCCGCGCTTCAGCGCCTTACCTGCACCTGCCGGATGATTTTCGGGGCACAGGACGCGATCTTCAGGCCTTCGGATGCCGACGGGCTGCCGGGGATGATCGGGGTCCATCGCTTGGCCGGCGTCGGTCATCTGCCACAAGTCGAGGCGACAGCACTGGTCGGGCGGCTGATTGCCGAAACCATACGTTCGGTTGGATAACCAAACACCCGCGAGGAGAGTTCGATGGCTGATGCTGTGAGTTCAACCGGGGCCATGAGACCGGAGGCCGTGTTGCACCAGTTTGGCGCAGCCCTTGAACGCGGCGACAGTGCTGCTGCCGTGGCCTGTTTTGAACCGGATGGCTATTGGCGCGATCTGGTCAGTTTCACCTGGAACATCGCCACACTGGAAGGCGCACGCGCGATCCTTGCCATGTTGAATGCACAGTTGACACTGGTCAAACCGACCGGTTTTCAGATTGCGGCGGGTGAGGCCGTCGAGAATTCCGATGATTTTCAGCAGGCGTGGATCACATTTGAAACCTTGACCGGGCGCGGGCAGGGCCATATCCGCATCCGGAATGGCAGGATCTGGACCCTGCTCACCACTCTCACTGCGCTGAAGGGCCATGAGGAGCCGTTCGGCACAACCCGCCCAAAGGGTGCAGACCACGGGGCCAGTTCTGATCGCAAGTCCTGGGCCGAGAAACGCGAGGCTGAGGCGGCCAACCTTGGCACCACCACCCAACCTGATGTGGTGATCATCGGCGGCGGACAGGGTGGCATTGCTTTGGCGGCGCGGCTGCGCCAGCTGGATGTGCCTACAATCGTGATCGAAAAGAACGCCCGCGCCGGGGATAGCTGGCGTAACCGTTACAAGTCTTTGTGCCTGCATGACCCGGTCTGGTACGACCATCTGCCCTATCTGCCATTCCCGGCAAACTGGCCGATCTTCACGCCCAAGGACAAGCTGGGCGACTGGCTTGAGATGTATACACGGGTGATGGAGCTGAATTACTGGTCCACGACCACCGCAACCAGCGCCAAATTTGACGCGGCGGCGGGCGAATGGCTGATCCATGTCACCCGCGATGGCAAGGATGTGGTGTTGCGGCCCAAACAGTTGGTGTTGGCGACCGGCATGTCGGGCAAGGCCAATATCCCGGTGTTTCCGGGTCAGGATATTTTCGCCGGTGATCAACAACACTCCAGTCAGCACCCCGGCCCGGATGCGTATTGCGGCAAGAAGGTGGTTGTGATCGGGGCCAATAACTCGGCCCACGACATCTGCGCGGCTCTGTGGGAGGGCGGCGCAGATGTGACCATGGTGCAGCGGTCATCCACCCATATCGTGCGGTCCGATCTGCTGATGAAACACGGGCTGGGCGCATTGTATTCCGAAGAAGCCGTGGCTGCGGGCATGACCACCACCAAGGCCGACATGACCTTTGCCTCTATCCCCTACGCGCTGCTGGCCGGATTCCAGAAACCCACCTATGATAAGATCCGCGCTGAAGATGCCGCGTTTTATGCAGCCTTGGCCGCGGCAGGGTTCCAGCTGGATTACGGTGACGACGAGACTGGGTTGTTCATGAAATACCTGCGGCGCGGATCGGGCTATTACATCGACGTGGGTGCCAGCCAATTGATCATCGACGGCAAGATCAAGCTGAGCTCCGGCCGCGATGTCAGCCACCTGACGCAAACTGGGGTGGTATTGCAGGATGGCACGGAACTCGCCGCCGATCTGGTGATTTACGCCACCGGCTATGGCTCGATGAACGGCTGGGCGGCCGATCTGATCAGTCAGGACGTCGCCGACACGGTGGGCAAATGCTGGGGGCTTGGGTCCGGCACCACCAAGGATCCCGGTCCGTGGGAGGGCGAGTTGCGCAATATGTGGAAGCCGACACAGCAAGACGCATTATGGTTTCACGGCGGCAACCTGCACCAGTCGCGGCACTATTCGCAGTATCTGTCATTGCAACTGAAGGCGCGGCAGGCAGGCCTTGCCACACCTGTCTATGGTTTGCCTGCGGTGAACCACCTCAAGTGAGGCCCCGCCAGCGCCGATTGAATGGTCCTGCGACCGACAATAGTCGGGGACCATGCCGGTATCGGAGATCAAAGGATATTCACGTCGGACGATGCCGAAACACTGCACCAGATTATGCAATGGCGCCGCGATGTGCGGAATTTTGCGCTCTGATCCCGTAGCTCCGGACCTGATCAAGAAGCTGGCCGCGTCGATGGAAATGGCCCCATAGGTTGGCAATAGCCGCCCGTGGCGGCTGAACCGGGTGCAAGACCCGGATCGACGGCGGCCGATCGCCGAACTGTTTGCCCAAAGCAACGCCGCAGCGGCAGCGGCCTATGCCGATGCAAACCGCGATGCCTACCTTGGGTTGAAACTGACAGGTCGGAACGAGGCACCCGAACATTTGGCGGTGTTCTCTGTGCCTGACCCTGCAGAAGGGCGCGGCCCCGGGCGACAAACTATACCCGGATCCGTGGTCTATTCCACCGTCATGGCGATGCATGCGCTATGTCTGACGGCGCGGGCGGAAAACCTTGGCCTTGGTTGGGGTCAATACTGGACCCGCAGGCGGCGGCAGCGGCGCTTGATCCGCCCCCCTGGTAGCAATTCGTGGGGTATCTGTGCCTCGGATATGCCGAATTTTCCGATGATACACCGTTGTTGCACCGCAGCGGCTGGCAGGTAAACGCATCTCAGCCGTGGTTGGTCCGGTGATGTCCGCGACAAGACTCTGGTTTGGACTGTGCGTAAGAAGCGCCCTAGATCTCCGTTTGCCCGGCTCACCAATCACAGTAACAGGCGGGACGACCCGATAACCGAAACCTTTCAGGCCTTTACTGCACTGATCTTTGATCTTGACGGGACGCTGATCGACAGCGCCCCCGACATGGCTTGTGCGGTCAATCTGCATCTGGCGGCGCAAGGCTGTCCGGCCCGAAAGACAGGTTATGTCGCGCGTTTCATCGGCCACGGTCCGCGCTGGTCCCTGCTTGATATGTTTACCGACCTGCAACCACCAACTGATGCACTAAGTATTGATGCGGCACACACGGCGTTCATGGCGCAGTATTGGGCGTCGCCAACACGACTGACCGAATTCTACCCCGATGTGAAAGCCGACCTGCACAGCCTGCATGCGGCGGGCGTCACCCTTGGGCTTTGCACCAACAAACCGCAGGCCCTTACCTTGCGGATTCTTGACCAACTGGCCATTGCGCCAATATTCTGCGCGGTTCTTGGCGCAGATGCTGTTCCGGCCTGCAAACCCGATCCCGGCCATCTTTTAGCCGTCGCGACAAAAATGGGGTTGCAACCTGGAACATGGGCCTACACCGGCGATAGTGGCATAGATCAGGCCACAGTACGGGCAGCCGACGTTCCGTTCTTTGTGGTGCCATGGGGCAACGGTCCCCGGGTCAAAGTTGCTGAGCGCTATCGACTGACCCACCTGCACGACGTGATTTGAACCGCCCCAGTATCCAACTCGCATCAATTGCGCCTCGCCTACTTTCGGCGTTTGTTTCCAACACTTGACGTTGCGCCCTGGATTTACTCCAGTTTGAGATAGGCTCTGGCCCAACCGAAAGGATCAGAGATGAAGCAATCCCGATTCACCGAAGAGCAGATCA
>JAYSQA010000395.1:0-6223 GCA_043721775.1 Rhodobacterales bacterium | reverse complement strand
CCCCCCCCCCCCCCCCCCCCCCCCCCCCCCCCCCCCCCCCCCCCGCTTCTCGGCTTGGGCTTACTTGACCCCGGGAGTGCCGTCGAACTTCTTCTCCAGGCTCGCCCAGCAGTCAATGTAATCGTCCTGCAAGGGCGCCGTTTTCGCCGCCCATTCCGTCAAATGCTGCGGGAAGCGGGTCTCAAACATGAAACTCATCGTCTCGTCCAGCTTCTCTGCCTCCAGTGCTGCATTCGAGGCGCCTTCGAACGCGTTCCGGTCCGGCCCATGTGGCAGCATACAGTTGTGCAGGCTCATCCCGCCGGGGATGAAGCCCTTGGGCTTGGCATCATAAATGCCGTATATGTTGCCCATCAGTTCGGACATGACGTTCTTGTGGTACCACGGCGGGCGGAAGGAATGTTCCGCCACCAGCCAGCGCTCGCGGAACAGCACGAAGTCGATGTTCGCAGTGCCCTCCAGGCCAGATGGCGCCGTCAGCACGGTAAAGATCGACGGGTCGGGATGGTCGAACAAGATCGCCCCCACCGGAGAATAGGTCCGCAAATCGTACTTGTACGGCCCGTAATTGCCATGCCACGCCACCACATCCAGCGGTGAATGCCCGATCCGCGTGCGGTGGAACTGCCCGCACCACTTCAACACCACTGCGGACGGCGCGTCGCGGTCTTCAAACGCCGCCACCGGAGTTTTGAAATCCCTTGGGTTGGCCAGGCAGTTCGCCCCGATCGGTCCCCGCGCCGGAGGTGTGAAGGGCGGGCCGTAATTCTCACAGACAAAGCCGCGCGCCGGGCCTTCCAGCACTTCCACCCGGTAGACCAGCCCACGCGGCAGCACAGCGATTTCCTTGGGTTCCAGATCTATGATCCCCAGTTCCGTACAAAACCGCAACCGGCCCTCTTGCGGCACCACCAGCAACTCGCCATCGGCGGAGTAGAAGTATTCGTCCTGCATGGACTGCGTTACCAGATAGACGTGGCTTGCCATTCCGGCTTGCGTGTTCACATCCCCCGCCGTCGTCACCGTGCGCATGCCCGTCACCCAGGTCAGGGGCTCTGCCCCATGCGGCACCGGGTCCCAGCGATACTGGCCAAGCGAGATCACATCCGGCAGCACATGCGGCGCCGATTTCCAAAGCGGCATGTCGATCTTCTTAAACCGGGTGGTGTGCTTGACCGAAGGCCGGATGCGGTAACACCACGTCCGTTCCGGATGCGGCTTGGTAAAGGCTGACCCCGACAACTGTTCAGCATAAAGCCCGTAGTTGCACTTCTGCGGAGAATTCTGCCCCTGCGGCAAGGCACCCGGCAAAGCCTCCGTCTCAAAATCATTGCCAAAACCGGGCATGTAGCCTTCAGTCGTGCCGATGTTGGACATCGCACGGATCATCCCGGCGGGCAGGGTAAAGCTGTTCATGAAGTGCTCCACGTTCGCTGGAAAGATCGGTATGGTGGTGTTATTGGTTGCAATCGCAACTATGTCAAGCTAAACTTCGGGGATCAGCGCAGAGGACACAGGATGATCACACTTTATGACTACTGGCGGTCCTCGGCGGCCTATCGGGTGCGAATTGCGCTGAACCTGCTTGGGTTGGCGTATGACAGCGTGCCGGTTGATCTGACCTCTGGCGCACAGACCGCCCCTGACAATCTGGCGCGCAATCCGCAAGGGTTGGTTCCAACGCTGAAGATTGACGGGCACAGCCTGACGCAATCCCTTGCGATCCTTGAGTATCTGGATGAGACACACGCTGCGGGCTTTCTGCCGAAAGACCCCTTGGGCCGCGCCAAAGTCCGCAGCCTGTCTTATGCCGTGGCGATGGAGATCCATCCCGTCTGCAACCTGCGCGTCGCGCGCCATGCCATGGCCCAATCGGGCGGGGCTGTGACGATGGAGGGCTGGATGGGGCATTTCATCGCCCTCGGCCTGACCGGGTTGGAGGGGATGCTGACCGCAACTGGCCCCTGTTGCCATGGCGATCACATCACCATGGCCGACATCTGCCTTGTGCCGCAGGTCTACAACGCACGCCGCTGGGGGGTGGAAATGGCAGATTTCCCCCGCATCCTGGCCATTGCGGCGCGGTTGGAGGCCGTGCCCGCCATTGCCGCCGCCCATCCTGACCGCGTGAAACCCGCCTGAGCGAGGCACCCATGGCTGACCACCCCGCCTCTGGCGAGTTCGACCTTGAAACTTTCCTGCCCTACCTGCTGAACCAGGCCGCCGAGGCGACGTCGAAGTCGTTTCAGGCCAGCTACAAGGCCGCTTACGGCATGACCCGCACGCAATGGCGCGTGTTGGCCAACCTTGGCAAGTTCGGGGCCATGACGGCGCGTGACATCTGCACCATTTCGCACATCGAGAAAACCAAGGTCAGCCGTGCCGTGGCAGCCTTGGCGGCGGATGGTCTTTTGACCCGCAGCACCAGCCCGACAGACCGCCGGGCCGAGTTTCTGTCGCTGACCCCGCAGGGCGCGGCCGTCTTTCACCAGCTTGGCCAGCGGGCCATCGACTATGACCGCGCGCTGCGGCAAAGCCTTGGGGCCGAGATCGCGCTGAAGCTGGACGCCGCCTTGCGCGAGTTGATCGCCCATGGTGGCGATTTCGTCGAGGATGCCGATTAGGCCCGGCCAGTCAGACTGCGGGCACCCGCAGCACGATGCCATCCAGTTCCGCAGTCATCCTGATCTGACAAGCCAGCCGAGAGGTCGGCTGACGCGCCGCTTCGGTCACGTCAAGCATCTGGTCCTTGAAAGTCCCGACCGTGCCGGTTCTGGTGAACCACTCGGGGCCAACCACGACATGGCAGGTGGCGCAAGACATTGACCCGCGCCATTTCCCCGATGATGCCGGGAATGGCGCGGGCGGTGGCCATCAGGCTGTTGCCCGCCGCCACGTCAAGGGTCGTTGCCGTGCCGTCCGGTTGAATCCAGGTCGCTTTCATCGTTTACACATACCAGATGTAGTAGTCGCGCAAAGCGTCGCCGGTCAGGTCCGTGGTCTTTTCCACCTCGGTCCGTTTCATGAAAATGTGATGCTCGCACAGTTCGCGGCCTACTGCGCCACACAGCGCCGTGTCGGCTTCCAGATCGTTGACCGCTTCGCCCAAGGACGCCGCCACGCCGTGCCCGGCGTCGATCCTGTCAAAACAATCGCCCGCTTCGGGTTCCGGCAGGGCATAGCCATTGGCCAGCCCCAAACGCGCCGCCTGCAAGACTGCTGCTACGGCAGTGTAGGGGTTGGCAGAGGCGTCTGGCATCCGATGTTCCAGCCGCGCCTTCGCACCGCCTTCTTCGGACACGCGCACCGTGACGCCGCGATGGTCGCCACCCCAGTTGCACCAATAGCCTGAAAGCGAGGCGGGTTGCAGCCGTGCGTAAGACCCGACTGTGGGGGCGACCAACGCTGCCAGCCCTTTGTGGTGCTGCATCCAGCCCGCAATGCAGCCCCGGCCAAGGTCGTTCAGCGCGGAAGGGCCGCCCTTGGGGCCGTTCGACAGGGCGTTGCCGCCTGCGGCATCGGCGAAGGACAGGTTGATATGCATGCCGGAACCGCCCTTGCCGACAATCGGCTTGGGCAGGAAGGTCAGGATCACGCCATGCTTCAGCGCCACTTCGCGGGCCATCTGGCGGAACAGGACAATCTCGTCCACCGCCTTGACGGCCGTGTCATAGGTCAGGGTGAATTCGAACTGCGGCGTGTCATATTCGGCGGTGATCAGGTCCAGCTTGAAGCCGGAAGCCTCGGCCTGCCACCAGATGGCGTCGATCATGCCGGAAGGGTCGGTGAATGGCCCGGTGCCATAAACGATGCCGCCGGGCGTATCGAGGGGCTTGAGGGTGCCATCCCCGGCCCGCACGAAGGCGTAGGCTTCCAGTTCGATGCCAACCTTCGGTGCCAGCCCCAACTTGCCCCAGTCCGCCACCGCACGCTTCAATGCCCCACGCGGGCACAGCGGCAGGGGCGACCCATCGGCGCTGTAAAGATCGCCTGTGACAACCTTGGTGCCGGGCTCCCATCCCGCGCGGATGTTGGCTTCGTCCCAGCGCAGTTCCATGTCGGGGATGCCTTGGCGCGTTTGTGCATAGGGTGCGTCCAGCAGCAGGTCCTTGTCCCAATGCACCGCGAAGTTCGGCCGTGCCAGCCGCGTGCTGTCAGATTTCATCTTCGAGGCGGGCAGGTATTTGCCCCGCATCAGGCTTAGATGGTCGCAGAACATGGCCCGCAGGCGATCTGGCATGGCGCTATCCTATTGCAGGGTGACGGTGACAGGCAGGGACTTGATCCCGCCGACGAAATTGGACCGAAGGAATTTGTGGTTGCCCGCTGGTTCGATACTGCGGATGCGCTTGGCCAGTTCCTGAAACAGCACGCGGACTTCCAACCTTGCCAGCCACATGCCCAGGCACAGATGCGGGCCGCCCTGTCCGAAGGCGAGATGCTTGTTGGGCGTCCTTGCAAGGTTTACCCGCAAGGGGTCGTCAAAGGCCGCCTCATCGCGGTTGCCCGAGATGAACCAGTAAAGGACCTTGTCGCCTTGGCGGACGGTCTTGCCGTGCATGTCAAAATCCCGCGTCGCGGTGCGGCGGAAGTAGGTGGCGGGGGTGGCCCAGCGGATGATCTCATCCGCCATGGTGTCATCGACTTTGCCGGACTGGATTTGGGCAAGCAATTCGGGTTGGTGCAGCAGGGCATGGATGCCCGCCGCAAGCGAATAGCGCGTGGTGTCATTGCCTGCGGCGACCAGCAGGCAGAAGAAATTGCGGAATTCATGTTCCGGCATGACAGAGCCATCCGGGCCGGGGGCAAGGATCAGGTTCAGCACGCCCGAGGTATCGCCGGACGCGGCTTTGCGCTGCATCAGGTCTTTGGCATAGACGAACAACTCTGCCCCGGCGGGGGAGTTGAAGGGCATCATGCGGAATTCTTCAGTCGTCATCTTGTCGAGGACATGGCTGGTGAAATCCGGGTCGGTGTTGGCGATCAGCGTGTCGCCCTTGGCCACCAGCCACGGCAGATCCTTTTCTGGCAGGCCGACGATGCGGCCCAGCATCCGCATCGGCAGTTCGCGGGCGATTTCCTTGGTGGCGTCGAAGGTGCCCTTCGCCAGCGCCTCATCCAGAATCGAGATGCACAAGTCGCGGATCGTCGCCTCAAATTCCGCCACCACACCCTTTGAAAACGCGCGGGCGACTTTCACGCGGGTCTGCATATGCTCTGGCGGGTCAGTCTCCTGAAAGGTGCGGCGGGCGAGGTATTCCTCGTAGGTCTGATCTTCCATCCTGATGCCACGGGCCGAGGACAACAGGTCCGGCTTGCCGTTCAACGAGAAGATGTCGCCATGGCGGGTCAGCGACCAGTAGCCCTGACCGCCCGACCAGTCGGACCAATGCAGGGGGTCTTCGCGGCGCAGCCGTGCGAAGGTGTTCAGGGGTGGGCCATTCACAAAGGTGTCATGGCTGCCCAGGTCCGCAAAGCCGTCGTCGGTTGGATTCCAGATGGTCATGCACGACTCCCTTGCCCGATCGTTAACATGTGTATAATGATGGAAGCTATAAATATGTAAAGAGGCTTCTTCATGCATATCGCAGTTCTGGTGACCAACACCGACACCAGCGGCTTCGCAGCCCGCCACCCAAGCGACGGGCAGAAGTTCGCTGACCTGATCCGCGTGCTGCGCCCTGATTGGCAGTTGACCCCTTTTGACCTGCCGGGGGGACAGTTTCCGGCTGACCTTTCCGCCTATGACGGCTTCATCATCGGCGGCAGTCCGGCTTCGGTCAATGACGATGCGCCGTGGATTGCCCGGCTGATGGAGGTGATCCCGCAAATCGTGGTGCGGGACAAGCCGCTGTTCGGCGCCTGTTTCGGCCATCAGGCCATAGCGGCGGCGCTGGGTGGCAAGGTCACGCGCAATCCGGGCGGCTGGGTGTTTGGCGTGACTGAGACGCAGGTCATCAGGCCCCCGGCGTGGATGCAAGCTGGCCCAATCCGCCTGAACGCCGCCCACTTCGAACAGGTGACGACCTTGCCGCCCGGCGCAGAGGCTTTCGGCGGCAATGCCGATTGCTCCGTGGGCTTTCTGCGGCTTGGGTCCAAAGTCTTTAGCACGCAGTATCACCCTGAAATCGCGCAAGATTTCATGGCGGCGCTGGTCGAGGAATATGCCGAAGAAGTGCCGCCATACGTCGCAGCCGAAGCGCGCCGGTCGCTTGCCGATCCG
>JAYSQA010000394.1:0-12197 GCA_043721775.1 Rhodobacterales bacterium | reverse complement strand
ACTGTCAAGCGCTTCCACTACGACGACCACGACCAGTTACGCCAACACCTCGCCAACTTCATCAGCGCCTACAACTTCGGGCGAAGACTGAAGACGCTCCAAGGCCTCACGCCATACGAGTTCATATGCAAACAATGGACAATTGAACCCGAAAGGTTCACCCTAAACTCGATCCATCAAATGCCGGGACTGAACACCTAGGTGCTGCGGCGGCGGCGAAACGGCCGGGCGACCAACCGCGCCAAAAGCCCTGCCACACCCCAACCCGCCACATAGCCGATCCCGGCGGTCATCGCCCCATCCGGCGTGGTGGGGATGGCCGGCTTGAAGTCGGCCCAGGTTGCTTGCAGGGTGTCAGGATCAGCCAGACGTTGCGGCATGGTCAGTCGTGCCAAGGGCGAGGCGCTGCGCAAGGTGGCAAGGTTGCTGGTCAGCAAGGCCGCCTGCGCGAAGGTCCCCCGCAGATCCGCCTGATGATCAATGTCAAACTGCGAGCCGGTCATCTGCGCCAGCGCGGCTTCCCGGTTCATGCCATTATTGGCAGCACTCGCGTCGAAATCAGCAACAACGACGGACAAAGCGTCCACCTTTCCTGCCAGGCGTTGCAGATATTGTTGCGAGAACTCCGGGAACTGCGACAGCGCCACCGCACCCGACACGCCCCCCAGAATGGCCACCAAACGCCACATGGTCAGGTCATCCTCAACTTGAACAGCGCTACACTTGTCAGGGCGTCGCTTTGGTGCAAGCCAAAAACCGCCTTGCACCCTGCGGAGATCAGGGTGGCCATGACACCGGCGGTACCCTCCTCGGGCTTCCCTTCGGCGGGCGCTGCTGTGACGTCAGCCGGGGTCTGCCCGGCCTTGACCTGAAGGGTGTCGAAGTTGACCTTGTACCGCATGACACCCCCGATAGCTGGCGGTCAAGGCTTGCACGGCTTGCAGGGCGTTGTCGAGCGGTGCATCCGGGCCAATCATGCGACGGGCCACAATGATGCACCCCAGTACCAGAAAGATGGTCCCTGTCATCGGATGCAAAAGGGCCAGGTCAAGCGCCCCGGCCCGAAGGGACTGGGCCTTCAGCCTGCGCAAGGTGGCCGTCGGCTGCGCGCCGGGCCCAATGATCGGGCCATATCATCTGCGGCAAGGGGTGTGGGCCAAGCTTTGCCTGCGATTGGCTCATCCGATCCTGCCGATCCGCCGCAGCCCCTTGGCCGCTCAACTCGCCAAGGCCCGCCCGCAAGGCAAGTGGCGTCAGACAGCTACGCTGCAACCAAACAATGCCACCGCCAAGCCGCGTGGCAGACCAGCCAATACCCCGTTGACATCACTGGGGGCCCCGATCAGACCACCGTTCCCAAGTGCCAGCAGGTCAGGCAAGACCCGCCTCACACGCCACCCGTGGTCAGGCAAGCCGCCAAAGGGTTACCGCGCCGCCCAAAGCATACCGCGTTGGATCATCTCGCGCGGGGCGCCGCGGTCGATCACATCGGCATGGTGCCCCAAAGCGTTGTAATAAACCCGGCCCTTGCCCCACATCTTGGTAAAGCCCACCGGCATCGCCACCGGACCGTTCGCCGCATGAGGACCATCCATCACCGGAAAATCGCACACCGCGTGAACTTTCACCGCCGGATCGACGTGCAGATAATATTGTTCGGTCTTCACATCAAAATCACCGATGCCCTTGACCAGCGGGTTGTCCGGATCGGTGATCCGCACCCGGTACTCCACCCCGTCATTGCCCGGATGCGCAACCCACTGGGCGCCGGTCATGAACTGCCAGACCACGTCGTTGCGGAACGCGTCACACATGCCGCCATGACACCCCGCCAACCCCACACCCGTTTCCACGGCATCGGCCACGGCCTGGCTACGTTCCTTCTCAATCGTGCTCATTGTCCAGACAGGCACGATCAGGCTAAGGGCTTTCAGCGCTTCGGCATCGTCAAAACAAGCCAGCGTATCCGTCACCTCAACCTCAAAGCCCGCCGCGCGCAGGTCCCTGGCAAACAAGGCCGCCACCTTGTCCGGCTGATGCCCATCCCAACCACCCCAAGTGATCAATGCCCGCTTCGCCATCTGGTCCCCCCTGGAAAGCCCCGGTCCGGAGCCTAACGCGCCGTCGCGGCAAGGAAAACCCCTTGCCCTTCACCGAGGCACAAATACTCCATAGGGGGTCTGGGGGGTGTGAAACCCCCCAGCCGGGTCCGCAGAGCGCGGTCAGAAGCGTTGCGGTGCTGCCGGTTTGTTGGCCACGATCGCCTCGATCTCGGTCACCACGTCGTCGGTCAGCCTGGCTTTCTGGGTCAGCGCGCCAAGGTTATCGGTCAACTGGCTGATGCGTGAGGCGCCAAGGATCACCGTCGAGACGCGCGGGTTGCGCAAGCACCACAGCAGCGACAGGTTGGTCAGGCTCAACCCTGCCGCGTCAGCCACCTTGGCCAAGGCCCTGGCCTTCTCGATCTTGTCCCGCCCTTCATCCGAGGTGAACGCGTCGCGCAGCCATTCATAGCCCGACAGGTTGGCACGGGCATCGTTCGGAATGCCGTTGTTATACTTGCCCGTCAGCAACCCCGAGGCCAGCGGCGACCAGATCGTGGTGCCCAAGCCATAGGTGTCGTAGATCGGCGCGAAATCGGCTTCGACCTTGTGACGTTCGAACAGGTTGTACTGCGGCTGTTCCATCGTCGGCGGGGTCAGACCATTGGCGCGGGCCACTGCATGGGCCTCAGTGATCTGCTGGCCCGACCATTCAGAAGTGCCCCAGTACAAAACCTTGCCCTGCACCACCAGATTGTGCATCGCCCGCACGGTTTCCTCAATCGGCGTGTCAATGTCGGGGCGGTGGCAGAAGTACAGGTCCAGATGATCCACCCGCAAGCGCTTCAGCGCGGCATGGGCGGCTTCCGTCACATGCTTGGCCGACAAGCCTTTTTGCGTCGGCTTGGCACCACCCCAAAAGACCTTGGATGAGACGATGTAGCTGTCTCTGCTCCACCCCAGTTCCTCGATCGCCTGCCCCATCACAAGCTCGGACCGGCCCTGTTCATAGCCTTCCGCATTGTCAAAGAAGTTGATCCCGGCATCATAGGCGGCGGTCATCATTTCCTTGGCGGGGGCCACGTCCACCTGTTTGGCGAAGGTCACCCACGACCCATAAGAAAACTCTGAGACCTTCAGCCCCGATTTGCCCAAGCGACGATATTCCATGTCTGTCTCCCTCATATGGTTGCCACAGACTTAGGGTAGCGAACCACCTTTCGCCAGCGGCAACGCATGCAAGAGTTTCGGCCCGTCAGATTGGCGGCAGCGTCAGATTGGCGGCAGCGAGGCGGCAGCGAGGCGGCAGCGTCAGCGAGGCGGTCAGGCACCACGACGCCGCGGCATAAAGAAAGACGCGCTCTGTCAGACCGAAGAAGCGCCGCAGCGGCGGCGAGATCGTCAGCACGACCACGATGAAAGCCGCACTGATCAGATGATGCAGCCCGGCCAGCGTCAGGGACAGCGGCCCGCTGGCCGGGCTGCAAGCAAAGGAGTCGCCTCCGCCACCGTCATGAACGCGCAGGTCGAGGCCAGAAGCGTCGCCGCATGGTGGATCTGGCCCGAGGTGGTGCGTGGCACGCCACGAAAATCGTTGGGATAAAGACCCAAGCCCAGCCGCCCGACCGTTACCAGCAGAAGATAGACCGGGATCATCGCCAGATAGCCCGGATCGCGGGCCAACCAGAATTGCACCGCCAGCACAGGCGCAGCGATACTGCCCAAGACTACATAAACCTTGAACAGCCGGGCGGTCTTGCCCACACCGTAGTCGCTGACGGCGCGGGCCACCGAAGCGAAATCTCCGCTGAGAACCTGAAATGCAATCAAAAAGACAAGGTCCGCGACGTAAAGAGCCGCAGCAACCTTCTCCATCAGATCCCGGCGTAAATCTGGACTACCCGTGCCACCGCAGCATCGGGGGTCAACTCTTCCGACACACCCGTGCGGCGCGAGGTCAGTTCAACCACCCCATTGGCCAGACCGCGCGGACCCACCGTAATCCGCCACGGCAGGCCTATCAGGTCCATCGTGGCGAACTTCGCCCCGGCCCGCTCGTCCCGATCATCATACAAAGGCTCCAACCCATTGGTCAGAAATGCTTTCTCAAGGCTGGCGCAAGCCGCATCCGCAGCCGCATCGCCCTGTTTCAGGTTCACGATGCCAACCGGGAACGGCGTCACCCCCTCGGGCCAGATGATGCCCTTGTCGTCATGGCTGGCTTCGATGATGGCACCCAGCAGGCGGGAAACCCCGATCCCGTGGCTGCCCATTTCAACCGGAACCTTCTCGCCCTTGTCGTTGACGACACTGGCGCCCATCGCTTCAGAATACTTGGTGCCAAAGTAGAAAATCTGGCCCACTTCAATGCCCCGGCCCACCTTGCGGCGCGCTTCGGGGACCGCATCGAACAGCGCGGCGTCATGGGTTTCGTCGGTGCGGGCGTAAAGTGTGGTGAATTCCTCACAAACTTTAGCCACTTCGGAACGGTTATCATAGTCAACGTCGCGCTGGCCCAGCTTCAGATCAACGACAGCGGCATCATAGAACACCTCCGACTCACCTGTTGACGCCAGCACCAGGAATTCGTGCGTGTTGTCGCCGCCAATCGGGCCAGATGCCGCGCGCATCGGAATGGCCGTCAGCCCCATCCGCTCATAGGTGCGCAGATAGCTGACCAGATGGCGGTTGTAGGCATGCAGTGCGGCTGCCTTGTCGATGTCGAAGGTGTAACCGTCCTTCATCAGGAACTCACGCCCGCGCATCACGCCAAACCGGGGCCGCATCTCATCGCGGAACTTCCACTGGATGTGGTACAGGGTCAGCGGCAAGTCCTTGTAAGAATTGACATGGGCGCGGAAAATGTCGGTGATCATCTCTTCATTCGTTGGCCCGTACAGCATCTCTCGACCCTGCCGGTCCTTGATGCGCAGCATCTCCTGGCCGTAGTCGTCATAGCGGCCCGACTCGCGCCACAGGTCGGCCGGTTGCAGCGTCGGCATCAGCAGGGGAATGTGGCCCGCGCGAACCTGCTCTTCATGCACGATGGCCTGGATGCGGTTCAGCACCCGCAGACCCAGCGGCAGCCAGGAATAGATGCCAGCCGCTTGCTGCTTGATCATGCCAGCGCGCAGCATGTAACGGTGCGAGACGATCTGCGCCTCGGCGGGGTTTTCCTTCAGGACGGGCATGAAGTAGCGCGACAGACGCATTTTGGGCCTCATAATAACGGTTTTGATGTTCCTAGCGGGTTGCGGAGGGGCAGGCAAGCCAGAGGCGCTTAAGCCAATTTCAATCCTTTCCGGCGATGGTTTGGGGGCGAACAGGATGGAGCTGAGTGTCAAAATGTCAAAACGCGGAATTGGCCTGATTACGAACATCTCGATACCGGCAAAACTGCGAATTGCCGCAGCCTTGGCCATCGCAGGCATTTTCGCCACGTTCTACGCTGGCTACAGCGGTCTGAAGCAAAGCGACGCAGGGCTTGCCTACTCGATCACGACGACAGCAGCCATCGTGTCCATATTGGACGGCGACATGATGCATGACGCCTTGCGGGCGGATGTGCTCAATTCCATGGTGACCGGGCAGGGGAACGACCAGCCGGCGAAAGACCAGATCACCGCCGATGTCGAAGAGCATGGGCAGCGCTTTCTGGAGGACATCAAGAAGATTCAGGCCATGCCCATTGATACCGGCGTGAAAGGCGAAATCACGGCGGCCATGCCCCTTATCCAGAAATATTTCGACGCCGCCCGGCAAACTTCGGCGACGGCCTTGCATGACCATGATGCTGGTCTGGCGGCGACGCCAGGCTTTCTGGATCTTTACCGGGAACTTGAACAGAAGATGGCCACGCTGGATGACGCTGTCCAGAAGATGAACGAGGCGGCCGGAAAAACGGCAAGCACCAACATCGCCGGGCTCTTGAACATCATAATGATCGCATCCAGTCTGGCAGGTGGGATCATTATTGTCTCCAACCTATTGATTTCGCGCTCGATCACCAAGCCGCTGACCCGGGTGCGCGATGCGATCAAAGGGGTGGTCGTGGGCAATCTTGGGGGCCGCAATGCGGTCTTTGACCAGATTGCCAGTCTGCGCGACGATGTGGCCGAAATTTCGGAATATCTGGAATTGCTGCGTCTGCGCCTGCGAGAAGCGTTCGAAATGGAAACTGCGATAAAGCGCACCCAAGCCGAACAAGAGGCGGTCGTGGCAGCCTTGAGCGTTGGGCTTGGCAACCTTTCGGCTGGCAATCTGAGCCAGAACATCCACGAGCCTTTTCCCGCAGAATACGAAACCCTGCGCAACAATTACAATATCAGCGTCGAACGGCTGAACCGGACAATCACGCAAGTCGTGCACGCCTCGCGCTCGATCCGTGGCCAATCGGATGAGATCAGCCGCGCCTCGGAAGATCTGGCCCGACGCACCGAAAATCAGGCCGCCACGCTGGAGGAAACCGCCGCCGCACTGGATGAACTGACAGCCTCGGTCAAATCCGCCGCCAATTCCGCGCGCGAGGTCGAAACCATCGTGCAAGCCGCCCGCCGTGAGGCGGAAGACAGCGGCAAGGTCGTGCTGGGGGCTGTCGATGCGATGAACGGGATCGAGAAATCCTCGGATCAGATTTCGCAGATCATCGGGGTGATTGACGACATTGCCTTCCAGACCAACCTTCTGGCCCTGAACGCCGGGGTCGAGGCGGCGCGGGCGGGCGACGCAGGCCGCGGTTTTGCGGTGGTCGCCTCAGAGGTGCGGGCACTGGCGCAACGATCGTCGGATGCCTCCAAGGAAATCAAGACGTTGATCAGCACTTCGTCGCAACTGGTGGGGCGCGGGGTGCAAGCTGTGGGCAGCGCCGGAAAGGCTCTCACCACGATGGTAGAGCGTGTGGCCAATATCTCCAACCTTGTCTCGGCCATTGCCGTGGGTGCGCAGGAACAATCGGTGGGGCTGGGAGAGGTCAACCTGGGCGTAAACCAGTTGGATCAGGTCGCGCAGAAGAATGCGGCGATGGTGGAACAATCCATGCTGGCGACCCAATCGCTGCGCGAAGAGGCGATCAGGCTGGACGGGCTGGTCACCCAATTCAAGACCAGATCCGATCTGGCCAATGACGCCGGATCCCAAGCCGCACCACGTTTGCGGGCGGTTGGCCAATCATTCTAAGGAACCGTTCTTTAACCGCAGGCCCGATCTTCACCTTCGCCAAAACACCGGGCGCCCTGGGCCAGGACGCCGTGATTTGATGCACCCTTCGCAAGCAATCCTCGTCGAGAGGACCCGAAAAGCTGGTAATGTGTTAAAGCGGCCACGCCGCAACTGAACCGGCTTCGACTGTTCGTCCTGAAGTGCCGTGGGCTGAAGTGCCGTGGGCGTCCAGCGGTGGATGACCGTCGGGTTCAAAGCGGTATGGCCCGTATCAATCGCGGTTGGTTGCAGCGGTGCGCTGTGCGGACATGAGCCGCCGAAGCCGTTTTGGAACGCGGAGGCCGGGCGTCTTGCCCAGATCATGGCAGGTCGCCCAACGGACCAAAATCGCGCCTTCTTGCAGCTTCTCTGCCAACCCTTCCTCCGCTTTGCCCCTTGGCCTTGCATCCAGACGCATCAGGGGCAATATCAGCCCTGCAACGTCGGGGAGAACTTCCGTGCCAATTCAACTGCAAGGGCGCTACTGGACGATTGCCGGGGTCCTGTTCTTTGTGGCGCTGTGGTATCTGGGGTCGGTCATGCTGCCATTCCTTGTCGGCGGGGCGGCGGCCTATTTCCTTGACCCGATCGCCGACCGCCTGCAACGCCTTGGGCTGTCGCGCATTCTGGCAACCACGGTGATCACGCTTGGCGCGTTTCTGCTGGTCGTGCTGCTGGTTCTGGCAGTCATTCCGGTGCTGGTCCAGCAATTGACCGCCCTGATCAACGCCGCTCCGCAAATCTCTGCCGGGCTAGAGAAATTTCTGGTCTCGCGCTTTCCTGACCTGACCGACAGCACATCCGTGATGCGCACCACGCTGGCCCAGATTGCGCAAGCCATTCAGGCGCGCGGCGGGGCGGTGGCGCAGGGGCTGATCAACTCGGTCTTCGGCGTGGTAGGCTGGCTTTTGTTCATCGTCGTGGTGCCGGTCGTGGCGTTTTACCTGCTCTTGGACTGGGACAAGATGATGGCCCGCGTCGATGAACTGCTGCCGCGTGACCACGCCCCGGTGATCCGCAAACTGGCGCATGAGATTGATCTGGCGCTTGCCGGTTTCGTGCGCGGTCAGGTGACGGTCTGCGTCATGCTTGCCGTCTATTACGCCTCGGCGTTGATGATGGCGGGGCTACAGTTCGGCCTGATCGTCGGTGCCTTTGCCGGGGCGATCACCGTGATCCCCTTCATCGGCGCGATGAGCGGGGGAGCGCTGGCGATGGCCCTTGCCTTCTACCAGTTCTGGGGGGATTGGGTTTCCATCGGCATCATCGGCGCCATCTTCGCCTTCGGTCAGTTCATGGAGGGCAACGTTCTGACCCCGCGTCTGGTTGGCAGGTCGATCGGCGTGCATCCGGTCTGGCTGATCTTCGCCCTGTCGATCTTTGGCGGCATCTTCGGAATTGTCGGAATGCTGGTTGCGGTGCCAATTTCCGCCGCCATCGGGGTGCTTGCCCGCTTCAGTCTGGCGCATTACAAGCAAAGCTTGCTCTACCTTGGCAAAGCCGCAGGTCACGACAGCGAAGGTGGCCCCATTTGACTGGCCAACTGACGGGCCAACTTACGGGCCAACTTGCCTTTGACCTGCCCGCGCGTGAGGCCTGGAGCCGGCAGGATTTCGTCTCTTCGCCCGCCAGCGATGCTGCCCTGCTGGCGGTCGAGGATTGGCGGAACTGGCCCGGCGGGCGGCTGTTGCTGCAAGGCCCCCCAGGGTCCGGCAAGACCCATCTGGCGCATATCTGGGCTGCCGGGACGCAAGCCCTGTGGCTGTCACCCGATGACCTTGCCCATCGCCTGCCCGATCTGCCCGCCGATGCCAGCATCATCATCGACGGCGCGCAGCGCGTGGCGGGTCATGCGGAAACCGCCCTGTTCTACCTGTACAACCGCCTGATCCCGCATGGCCGCCTGCTGCTGACCGCCCCCGCCGCCCCGCGTGACTGGGGCCTGACGCTGCCTGACCTTTTGTCGCGCCTGCAAGCCATGCCCATCGCCCGGCTTCATGCACCCGATGACGCGCTGCTGGCCGCCGTTCTGGCCAAGCTGCTGGCTGATCGCCAGATCACCCCGCCCGCCACGCTGATCCCTTATGTTCTGCCCCGGATGGAACGCTCCATCGCTGCCGCCCGCGCCCTGATTGCAGCACTCGACGCCCGCTCATTGGCCAGCCAACGCCCTGTGTCACGCCAACTTGCGGCAGAGGTGCTGGACTTGGGCACGGACGAGTGAAACAATCGGTTCAAATCCACAATTCGCAGCGACACGCCGCCCCATGACCCAAGCCGACTTCCTCAAAGCCCCATTCCCCACGCCGGTTGCCTACCCTTCCGCCGAAATCGCCGGCCCGCGCCGCTTCTTCAACCGCGAACTGTCATGGCTGGCCTTCAACTGGCGTGTGCTGGAAGAGGCATCAAACCCCGGCGTCCCCCTGTTGGAGCGCCTGCGCTTCCTGTCAATTTCCGCCGCCAACCTGGATGAATTCTACACCGTCCGCGTGGCTGGCCTGCGCGCTCAGGTCCGCAACGGCAATGCGCCGCTGTCTGACGATGGCCGGACGCCTGCCGAACAACTGACCCTGATCCACGCCGACGCCCGCCGCCTGATGCAGATGCAGCAGACCGTCTTCAACCGCCTCAAGAAAGAGATGGAGGTTGAGGGGATCGTGATCCTCACCCGCTCCAAACTGACCGCCCGCGATCTGAAACTGCTGGAGGAGAACTTCCTCACCAAGGTCTTTCCCGTCCTTTCCCCCCTCGCCATCGACCCGGCGCACCCTTTCCCCTTCATCCCCAACACCGGCTTCTCGCTGGCGCTGGAACTGGAACGCGTCACCGATCACCGCACCCTCAAAGCCCTGTTGCCGATCCCCCAGCAGATTGCCCGCTTCATCCCCCTGCCCGGCAAACCCGGTGAAGCACGGTTTCTGCCGCTAGAGGAACTGCTCCTCCTCCACCTCAACATGCTGTTCCCCGGCTATACCGACCGCGGCCACTGCATGTTCCGCGTGCTGCGCGACAGCGACCTTGACGTCGAGGAGGAATCCGAAGACCTCGTCCGGGAATTCGAAACCGCCCTGAAACGCCGCCGCCGGGGTGAGGTGATCCGCCTGAAGCTGTCCGCCGGTGCCCCCGCCGACCTGCGTGCCCTGATCATGGAAGAACTGGCCGTCACCCGTGATGAGGTCGTGGAAACCCGTGGTCTGCTTGGTGTCGCTGACCTCAAACAACTCGTCCTGTCGTCGCGCCCCGATCTTTTGTGGCCCACTTTCACCCCCCGCGTGCCGGAACGGGTGCAGGACCACGGTGGCGACATGTTTGCCGCCATAAAGCAGAAAGACATGCTGCTGCATCACCCGTATGAAACCTTCGACATGGTCATCCGCTTTCTGGAACAGGCGGCGCGCGACCCCAACGTTCTGGCCATCAAGCAAACCCTCTACCGTACCAGCCACGACAGCCCCATCGTCTCGGCCCTGTGCGAGGCTGCCGAAAACGGCAAGTCCGTCACCGCTTTGGTGGAACTGAAAGCCCGCTTTGACGAAGCCGCCAACATCCTGCAATCGCGCCGCCTTGAACGCGCCGGTGCGCATGTGGTCTACGGCTTCATGCACCTGAAAACCCACGCGAAAATCTCAACCGTGGTGCGGCGCGAGGGCGACAATCTGGTCACCTACACCCATTATGGCACCGGCAATTACCACCCGATCACCGCCCGCATCTACACCGACCTGTCGTTCTTCACCTGCGACGCCCCCCTTGGCCGCGATGCCACCAAGGTCTTCAACTACCTTTCCGGCTATGTGCAGCCCGAGGGTCTGGAAAACCTCGCCATCGCCCCGATCACGCTGAAACCGCGCCTTCTGTCGCTGATCGGGGCCGAGGCTGAACATGCCAAGGCAGGCCGTCCGGGCGAAATCTGGATCAAGCTGAACTCGCTGTTCGAACCTGACGTGATCGACGCCCTCTACGCCGCCTCCCAGGCGGGCGTGAAGATCAACCTGATCATCCGCGGCATCTGCGGCCTGCGCCCCGGCATCAAGGGCCTGTCCGACAACATCCGCGTCAAGTCCATCGTCGGGCGCTTTCTGGAACACAGCCGGATCATGTGTTTTGGCGCGGGCCACGGGTTGCCGTCGAAACAGGCGCATGTCTTCCTGTCCTCGGCCGACTGGATGGACCGCAACCTGTCGCGCCGGGTAGAAACGCTGGTAGAGATTAACAACCCCACCGTCCGCGCCCAGATCATGGGCCAGATCATGGCCGCCAACATGGCAGACGAGTCGCAAAGCTGGATGCTGAAGCCCGATGGCGGCTATCAGCGCGACCTTGCGTCGGATGGCAAGTCGCTTTTCAACTGCCACCGGTTCTTCATGGAGAACCCCTCGCTGTCGGGCAGGGGCACCGCTGGCGTCAAGGACGCGCCACGACTGGCGGGGGACTGACCGCTACAGCGGAAAATCGCGAAATGGAACGCCCGGAGGTTCAGCTTGTCGATGCCGTGCTGAAGTCCAGCACCACAGCATCGCCACCGTTGCGCGCCATTCCCCGCCTGGTCTTTTGCGGCAGACAGAGTCCGGCCCGTACAGAATCTGGCCGACATTGAAAATTTGCGGCATAGAGGCGATCATCTCGGTGCCCGCGACCCCACGCAAAACGCCTGTGTTGGTCATCAAGGTGTTGCGGCCCCCTTCAAGATGCAGCACTGCACAAGTGATGTCGGTGACCAAACCGGAATTGTTGATTTCCCCGCTTGTCCTGGTCACGCCCGACCAACCGCCGCCGCCAAGACCGAGGCAAGCGTAACGGCACACATTGCCTGGCCCAAAGTCGACCGCATTGGCAGCGAGGTTGATGGCATTTTCAGACTCTGATACCAACGGCCCGTTCAATTGACCTGTGCCCAGCTTCTGGTTGTGATTGAGGTTACGGTATTTGGGTCGTTGGCGAAGCGGTTCCAGGCGGTGC
>JAYSQA010000393.1:0-2403 GCA_043721775.1 Rhodobacterales bacterium | reverse complement strand
CAACGCAAACACGTTAGGAATGGCATGCTGTCACCGATCGATTTCGAGCAGCAGCAGAAACTGAAGATGCAAGGCGTCTAGGAAACCAGGGGCTATTCAATCGGATCATCGAGACCGCCACCGAAACCCGGAGGGACCACCCTGCCCCACCGGACGGACCCAAGGCGCTGGACCGGGCGATGGAACGCGCCGCCAGGTGCGATGCTCAACTCGCGGCAGCTTCCCCGAAGACCGCAACCGGCAAACGCCAACCCAAGCGCACAGAGGGCGCCCGACCCAGCGCTGATGAACTCGCGGCCTTCTACGCCGACATGGTCAATTCGGACGGGTTCCTGCCCGCCAACACGATCAGCAACACAATCCGCGATGCGATGCTGTCACGCTGCCTCGTCACGCCCGAGCGGTTGCGGGCGCGGGGGGGCATTGATCGGGGGGGGCTTGACCAAGGCAGCTTGATTGCCACTCAGACTGACGCTATCTTAAGTCATCACAGATGGAGCCGTACATGAGTCTTGAGTCCTTCGCTGAAGATGGCCGGTTCGCCCCCAGCCGGATTGCCACCGCCCTGCGCACCACGCTGGACGAGGTCGCCCGCACCGTCGGCCTTGGCCGCGATGCCGTCATGCGGCAGGACCGGATCGCCAGCCCCAAGACGCAGAAGCGGCTGCGCGAAATGGTCGAGATCCTGAACCGGGTCGAGCCGCGCTTTGGCTCCGCGCTGATCGCCTATGCCTGGTATCGGTCGGAACCGCTGGCTGGTTTCGGCGGGTTGACCGCGATGCAGCTTGTCCGCGAGGGTCACGCTGCCGACGTTCTGGATTACATCGACGCGGTCGACGTTGGCATCCACGCCTGACCGATGCACTACAAGGGCCTTCTATACCGCGCGCTCAACCCGATCCGCGCCCGCGAGCCCCTGTCGGGGATCGGGGCCCGGCTGCACGGCGGGCGCTTCAACGCCAAGGGCGTACCGGCGCTTTACACCGCAATGTCGGTGATGACGGCGATCCGCGAGGCCAATCAGATCGGGACGCTGCAGCCAACGACGCTGGTCAGCTACGAGGCCGACATCACCCCGGTCTTTGATGCGACCGATGCCGATGCTCTGGGCGCGTACGAAATGACGTCCGCCGATCTCGCCGCCGAAGACTGGCGGTTGCAGATGCGGGTACATGGCAAAGCGCCGACGCAGATCCTCGCCAAGCGGCTGATCGCGGATGGCTATGCCGGGCTGCGGGTGCCGAGCTTTGCCAAGGGGGTGAGTGGTGAGGACTTGAACATGGTGCTCTGGGTCTGGGGCAGCACGCTTCCCGCCAAACTGGTGCTGATCGACGACGAAGGGCGCCTGCTGCAGTAGTGCAAGATAATGGCGCTTCGTGCTCAGTGCAGCATATTCGCCAGCCCCAACGTCTCGAACGCCGCCTTCATCGCCGGATCAAACCCCGGATCGATCCGCGCCGGGCCATATCCATGCGCCCGGTTCCAACCGTCAATCTCGCGCAGTTCAGCGGCGAACTCCTCGGGTGACCCGGCCCCCTTCAACGTCGTGTCGCCCTCGCAATAGCTGAAGATCATCAGCCGGGTCGGGTTGGCCCACGTGCCGAAGTATGACGCGTCCTGCGCCGTATCGACCTGCGCCCAACCGTTCTCGTAGCTGCAAAGCCCGAAATCATAGACATACCGATCACTGGGGCAGAATTCGCGGGTGATCTTCATGCAGCCACCTGCGCGCGGGCGGTGATGGAGATCACGCAGAGGTCACGGTAGCGCGCCATCGCCTTCGGGCTGGACGAAACCGGGTTGATCTCGAAAGCCTGCAAACCGACGATGTCGCCCGCCTCCGCCAATGCCACGATCTGCGCCAGCTTGGCGCGGAACCGGGCGTGGGTCGGTTTGGAGAAATCCGGCGTGCTCGGCAGTGCGCCGGTCTGCGCCTGATCGATGAACCGACTACAATTCGGATCCAGAACAGGAGACTGCGATGATGAACGGATTCGATTTGGGTTGGGGCATGGGCTTTGGCTGGATTTGGATGGCGGTCATGCTTGTTGTGGTGGGGCTCGTCATCGCAGCGCTGGTCAAATATCTGCGCAAGTAAACCAAAAGGGATTTCCGCCATGACTTATACCTTCAACCGCCTGCTGACCGGGGTCACCTTTGCCGAGGCCGATGCCCGCACCCGCAAGGCGTTGGGCGATAGCGTTTTCGGCATTTTGACCGAGATCGACGTTGCCGCGACGATGAAGAAAAAGCTGGATGTCGAGATGACGCCGTATCTGATCCTCGGGGCTGCAACCCGAAGAGTGGTCTTGTCGCGGTTTGGTGCCGCTCCATTGATAGCGTAATGTGCAGCAAAGGAGATGAGCTATGGGCACAGTCAGGACGGATGAATTTCGCAAGGAT
>JAYSQA010000392.1:0-3779 GCA_043721775.1 Rhodobacterales bacterium | reverse complement strand
CTTTTCTCTGCGAGACCTGCGGCGCGTCAACAACGCCTTGATATGCCACCCAATCCCCCCGTCACCAACTTTCAGCGATAGCTCCATTTCGCGAACCAGCCTGCCGATGTGCAGGTGTTCTGGCGCTATGCGCTGCTGCCCGACCGGATCGGCGATTTCGTAGCCAAACCGCTGGAAGATTGCACCGGGGCCGAGATCCTGCACGAACAGGCGGGCCATCTGCGGCTGGCCCCCGCAACGCTGGCCACCGCCATCTGCATCCCGTGCCGGATGCCCTACATCACCTCGAGGTTCATGCCGCGCAGACACAGCGACCGCCCATTGCCAGTGCCACCCAACTCCCGCAACTTCGCTTTTGTCAGCCAATTCGTCGAGATTGCCGACGACGTGGTGTTTACTGTGGAATACTCGGTTCGGGCGGCGCAGATGGCGGTCTATCAACTGCTGGGCATCACCCGCCCGGTGCCCGCCATCACCCCGCATGACAAATCGGTGAAGGTGCAGATCGAGGCGCTGATCAAGGCGTTCAAGTGACCCGGGATAGCGCCAGAATGCCCGGTGAGTTCCGGAAACGTCAACAGCTTCGGCGGGTCTGCCTGCATCGCTTGTACTCACGATCAGAGGAAATAAATCCGTACCTCGGTCCCGCCGTTACTGGTTCGCCCCCTTCGGGGGCACCAGCCAACTTGGAAGGATCAAGCTGGGCCAGACTGCCAGCACCACCACTGCCGCCGTCAGGACGAAGGCAGCGTTGGGCGGCCATGTCACGTCATAGAGCAGTCCGCCAGCCGCTGATCCGACCGCTGCACCCAGACTGGCCGCCGAGGTCTGCTTGCCAAGGTCAGCGCCGGATTTGTGGCCCGCGTGACTGGCAATCCAGTAGGTCAGGATCGGCGACAGTATCCCGGCACTCGCCGCCACCGCACCGACCACTGCCAGCATGGCGCGAAAGTCTCCGGCTAGTGGCACCGCAAAGAGACTAACCCCCATTATCGCAAAGGCCGGAGCTATAAGCCAGCGAGTGGCGTCCGGCTTGACCAGCGGTGAAAAAACCACCGCCTGCACCACGATCATCACGCCAGCGCACAGGGTGAACATCAGGGCAATCTGCACCGGCGTCAGGCCCAGTTCCTGTTTGCCGCGCAAAGCCAGCCCGACCTCGAACACGGCTACCCCGGCAGAGACCACAAACCCCAGCGCCAGCAGCCGCCGCACCAGCCCCGGCTGTGTGACAATGGCCGCCTCACGGGCAGTGCGGGGCGTTGATCCGGTTGCGGGCAAGGTGAACGCCACCGCCAGCGCTGCGATCAGTGCCAGGCTACCCGCCGCCACCAGCGGTACCGTCAATGCCCCCGCAGCACCGCCGATTCCGCCCAAGCTGCGCGTCAACGCAACCCCCAGCGTCGGCCCCAGCGTCGGCCCCAGCAGAAATCCGGTGATCCCGGCCAGACTGACAAAGGTCAACCTGCGCCCCAGCGCCGCCTTGGCCGCCGTGGAATCAGTAACTGACGCAAGGGCAACCGGTATCACCGCAGCCGCGAACACCCCGCTTAACGCACGCTCGATATACACCGCCGTCAGCGTTTCGAAAAATGCAAAGGCGATCATGGTGGCACCAAAGCCCGCCAGCCCGATCAGCAGCACCGGCCGCCGCCCCCAATGATCCGACAACCGCCCCCAGAACGGCGCGAACACAAACAGCGCAACCATATAAAGTGCCGTCAGCAGCCCGGTGGCGCGTGAAACCTGGACGGTTGTGCTGGCGTCGCCCAGCAAGCGTTCGATCAGCGCGGGCAATTGCGGCAGCAAGATCCCGAATCCCAGCGAAACGGTCAATACCGCCAGCATTGCCACTGGCAATAATAGCAGCGGCGGGGCGCCTTCTGATGCTGCGGCGAAATCAAGTCTTTGGTCGGTCATGCTGTGGCAACCTTGCTTCGAAGATCGGTTCAGGACGGGTGCCATGCAGCTTAGCAAACTTTCGTGGCCAGTCGTGGCATCCGAGCAGCGGCAGCGGCATCCCAAGTCAGATGGCAGCGACCGCCCCGGCCAGCAAATCGCGGACTTGCCCTGCCACTGCATGCAGCGCCGGATTGTCGATTGCGGCCATCGAGGCAACCGGGTCGATGGCGCTGACCTCCACACCGCCATCAACCGCCCGCAGGATCACGTTGCACGGCAGCATCGCGCCAACCCGCGGCTCCAGCCCGATCGCCTGATGCGCCATTTTCGGATTGCAGGCACCAAGGATGCGGTAGGCCGGCATATCGACATCCAGTTTTTTCTTCATGGTCGCAGCCACGTCGATTTCGGTCAGAATGCCAAAACCTTTGTCGGCCAATGCCTTGCGGGTGCGGGTGTCAACCTCGTCGAAGCTGGCCCCCGCCAGCAGGCGGTTGAATGTGTATTCCATCGCAGTTTCTCCTTTTTGCGTCATTTTTGCAGATATTTGATCAGGGCGGCGATGGCCAGAACGACCACAAGCAGACCGACACCCATCCAAAGCCAGCCGAAGCCCATCCCCCAACCCATACCATAACCGTTCATCATCACGTCCTCCTGATCTGTGTTGCTGTGGCCCAAGACAACCGGCCAGCGGCCAAACGCCGAGGGCTATGTTTAGGGCAGTTTTTGTCCGTCCTGCTCTGATCCATAGGGATATTCTCCCGTCGCCCGGAAACCATCAGATCGCATCATCTGTCAGTTTCAAATGTTCTGGTGGCCGCGCCGCAATCGGTGCCGCATAGGGCGCGGGTAGTCTAGGCGCTTACGCTGAAACGACAAGCTGTGTCATCATGCCGGTCGCCAGATGCGGCATGTGGTGGCAGTGCAGCATCCAGCTTGCGGCCTCACCGGCATCAAGCGCCACCGTCACCACCCCCATCGGCGGGACAAAGACGGTGTCGCGCAGCGCACCGGCAAAGCGCCCTGCCCCGGTATCCACCACCTGAAACGAATGGCCGTGCAGGTGCATCGGGTGGCCCATCATCGACATGTTGCGGAACATGATCTCGACCCGTTCGCCGGATTTCGCGGTAACGGGCTGGTGCGTGGCCCAGGTCTGGCCGTTGATCGTCCAGACATAGGGCTGCATCGCACCTGCCAGCACCAGCATCGGCGTGTTGGTCGCGGGCCTTTCGGACAGCGGCGCAACCGCGTGCAGGGCGGACTCCTGCGCCAGATCGGTGTCGAAGGCAGGCGATGCTGCGTCCGCCAGTGCCGCA
This sequence comes from Rhodobacterales bacterium, assembly GCA_043721775.1. Classification (GTDB taxonomy): domain Bacteria; phylum Pseudomonadota; class Alphaproteobacteria; order Rhodobacterales; family Rhodobacteraceae; genus Stagnihabitans. The sequence continues at coordinate 555 of JAYSQA010000392.1, read as the reverse complement.
AGTCTGGGCACCTTGGCACCCGGTGTGGCGAGGATCAGGCCGGTCTGTTCCCGCGCCCCCTCGCGCAGGGCGAGGATCGGGAAGGCGCCGTCACCCGGCAGATCAACCGCGATATCCAGCCTCTGGCCCATCGCCAGACCAAACCGGGTACCAGCCACGGGCTGCACGTCGTGGCCATCGACGGCAATCAGGCGGGCAGCAGCCGAGCCTGTGTCAATCCAGTAAACCGTGGCGGCAGAGCCATTGATGACGCGCAGGCGAACGCGCCCTTTGGCTTCGACCTGCACCACTTCTGGGTCGGACAGCGTGCGGTCGTTGGTCAGATAGGCGTCAAAGTCATAGTCGTTGAGGTCCATCGTCATGCCGGACATGCCCTTCATGCCAGTCATATCCATGACAGCACCTGTGTCGTTGCCCATCTTCATGCCCGACATTGCGCCATCCGTCTTGCTGGCGTCACCCATCGCCATGCCGCCCATCGCGGCACCACCTGTGATCTGGGCCATGACCTCTTCGGGCGTTTTGAACGAAAAATCGTGCAAAAGCATGACCACC
>JAYSQA010000391.1:0-5413 GCA_043721775.1 Rhodobacterales bacterium | reverse complement strand
ACGAAGACTTGACCTGCGACGGAAGTAACAGGTCAGCTTTTTCGGGTTGTGCGATTCAGGGTCATCTGGTAGCGGTCTATGCATGCGCAGCATCCGTATCATGCTTTTCAGAACCCTTGCTTTGGTCTTGGCCGTGTCGGTCGGGCTGGCGGGGCTGGCATCTGCGTCTGCCAATCATACATCGCATTGTGTGCCGACGACGGAACAAGCAGATGCTGGGCATGCGGTGTCTGATAATCAAAACGGTCATGACAACCATAGCCACGTCGCAATCGAAGCTGCGGATGTCGCCACCACGGATTGCCAGCCTCACTTTTGCTCCGCTGTTTTGACCGGGCCGGTTGGTTGTGGCGCGGCTAGCCACATCGCAATGCTGATGGTCGTGCCTGAACCGGAAAATTTGCGCGCATTGTCGCGCATCCTCGGGCTGTATCGGCCCCCGAGTCTCTGATCCCGCCAAGACGTCGCCACGTCTGACCTGAACTGCACATGCGTGCAAGGTCAGCGTCGTTTTACGGCCAAGATCAGGAACATACATGAAAAACCTCACCTTCGCGGCGGCGTTGCCGCTGGCTATTGCTGGTTGCGCGCAGACACTTCCGACCGAGTCGGTCGTAAATTTTGCAGTTGCAGACCCTGCGGCAATCATCAGCGCGATTCCCGCACGCTCTTTCATCACAGGCTTTGAGCCGCGGGTCGCGACAGGCCCGGCACCTTGGCGCGGTTCAAACGATGCGCAGGCGCCCGATGCTGAGGGCACAAACTGATGCGGGGCACATTCATCACAACAATCAGCCTGACGGGCGCATTGCTGCTTTCAGCTTGCGTGTCACCAGATCAGATGGCGAAACTCAGCAATCCGCGCGCGGGTTTCGACACTGTAGCAACCGCGACTACCGCCGCCACAGGCAAGGAAACCGTCTGGATACAGAGCGGAGCCGAGGCTGCTGCGAACGCAAAGCGCGTTCAGGCGCTCGTGTATCAAAAAACGATCAACGCCGATACGTCCGTGCAGGTTGCCCTTCTGAACAACAAGGGCTTGCAGGCGGCTTATGCCGAGCTTGGGCTTTCCTCTGCGGATGTCTGGCAGCAAACCTTGCAGCCGAACCCGACGGTTTCCGTCGGGGTGCTGGGCATTGGTGCGACGGGGCTTGGTGGCTACCGGGCTATCGAAGGCATGATCGCCAACAACATCCTGTCGCTGGTGACGCGCAACAAGCGGCGCGGGATCGCCGACATTCACTTCCGGCAAGCACAACTGGTTGCTGCCGAAGAAACGCTGCAGGTGGCTACGGAAACCCGACGGGCGTGGGTAGAAGCCGTTGCGGCCTTTGAAGCGGCTGGCTTGATCGCACAGGTGCAGGGCACTGCGAACGCGGCATCGGAACTTGCCGCGCGTCTTGGCGACGCGGGGTCGCTCAACAAGGCCGAGCAGGCCCGCGAACACGCGTTTTACGCCGAACTCACCGGGCAACGCGCGCAGGCCAAACTGACGGCGGAACTCGCCAAGGAAGCATTGACCCGGCAAATGGGATTATGGGGGGCCGATGCGGTGTATTCTGTGCCCAATGCCTTGCCGCAACTGCCACGCGGTGTTGGCGCGCGTCCCAAGATCGAAGCCGAAGCCCTTGGCCGCAGGGTCGATCTGTCAATCGCCAAGCTGGAGTTGGAGGCCGCAGCACAGGAAAATGGCCTGACCGATGCCACCCGCTATGTCACCGATCTGGAGATCATCGCAGGTTTCGAGGCAGAGCGTGAGGCCGAGCATGGTGAGGTATCCACCAAAACCACGCCGCAAGTCGAAGTCGAATTCGACATCCCGATTTTCGACAGTGGCAAGGCCCGCAAGCGCAAGGCCGAGACGGCCTATATGCGTGCCGCCAATCAACTGGCGCAAATGGCTGTGAACGTTCGATCCGAAGCGAGGTCTGCCTACCTTGCCTACACGGCAAGCCATCAGATCGCCCGGCATTACCGCGATGCCGTACTGCCGCTCCGGCGCACGATCGAGGAGGAAGGTTTGCTCAGCTACAACGGGATGATCACCAATACGTTTGAATTGCTGGCCGACACACGGGCGCGGTTGAACAGCAACCTTCTTGAGGCCAGCGCGCGGCGGGATTTCTGGCTCGCCGATGCGAACATGGTGGCCGCCGTCTATGGTGGCGGGGCTTCCGCCGGGGGCGGTGGCGACAGCGGCGGAGGTGTCGCCGACGAAGGCGGCGCCGGACATTGATCACAGGAGCAAATGCAATGAACAGACGTCAACTACTCGGCGCCGGTGCCGCGCTTGTCTCGACAGGGGCTTGGGCCCAGACCACGAACATGGGGCTTCCCGAGGCCCCGTTGATGGACACGGCCAAAACCCAGCCACCGCTGCGCCCGTCATCCGGGCCGGACTATAATCCGGTGGTCACCCTGAACGGCTGGACGCTACCCTGGCGGATGAACGGTAACGTCAAGGAATTCCACCTTGTCGCAGAACCCGTCGAGCGCGAGCTGGCAGAAGGAATGACCGCCTATCTGTGGGGCTACAACGGCCAGTCTATCGGGCCAACCATCGAAGCCGTCGAAGGCGACCGGGTTCGGATTTTCGTCACCAACCGCTTGCCGGAACATACATCAGTGCACTGGCACGGGCTTATCCTGCCGTCGGGCATGGATGGGGTCAGCGGTCTTAGCCATCCTGGCATCCCACCCGGAAAAACCTTTGTTTACGAGTTCGATCTCGTGAAAAGCGGCACCTTCATGTACCACCCGCACGCCGATGAGATGGTGCAGATGGCGATGGGAATGATGGGGATGTTTATCGTCCATCCGCGAGATCCCGCGTTTATGCCGGTTGATAGGGATTTTATCTTTCTCCTGAACGCCTACGACATTGATCCGGGCACCTATGTGCCGCGCGTCATGACCATGACGGACATGAATTTGTGGACGTGGAACAGCCGCGTGTTCCCAGGCATCGACCCGCTTGTCGTCAACCAGGGGGACCGGGTCCGGGTCCGCGTCGGCAATCTGACGATGACCAACCACCCGATCCACATGCATGGCTATGATTTCAAGGTCACCTGCACCGATGGCGGCTGGGTTCCGCCCTCGGCGCAGTGGCCCGAGGTGTCGATCGACATCCCGGTCGGCGCGATGCGGGCGTACGAGTTTGATGCGGTGCATCTGGGGGACTGGGCCATCCATTGCCACAAATCGCACCACACCATGAACGCCATGGGTCACGATGTGCCGACATTCATTGGCGTCGACAAGCGCAAGCTGACAGGCATGATCCGTGAACACCAACCGGAATACATGCCGATGGGCACTGCCGGAATGGCCGACATGGGCGAAATGGAAATGCCGCTGCCTGACAACACCATCCCGATGATGAACGGCTGGGGTCCGCACGGGCCGATTGAAATGGGCGGCATGTTTTCGGTGGTCAAGGTCCGTCAAGGTATCGCCGCCGACGATTACGCCGATCCGGGCTGGTACGAAAACCCGCCCGGTACGCAAGCCTACGAATGGACCGGCGCTGTGCCGGACGTTGTGACGAAAGACGATGCTGAAACCCACCTGACACCCCGTCCGGCGCGCAGCATTGAAGGTTAACCCACCCGGAAAAACCCGGAAAATTGAGGAACGACAGATGAAATCTACCCTACTTGCGATGACACTGATCCTTGCAGCAACACCGATGGCGTTTGCAGGTCCCGGCCATGACGGCATGATGGAGATTGGCCAAGCCGCCGAAGCCGGAGCCGAATCCCGGACCATTCAGGTGAAGCTGATGGAGACCGAGGACGGCGATATGATATTCGAACCCAATGTTCTGGATTTCAAGGCCGGTGAAACCGTCCGCCTGGCCATCGAAAACATCGGTGAGCTGGAGCATGAATTCGTCATGGATACGGTTGCTGCGGTCGCCGAACACAAAGAGGTGATGACTGAATTCCCCGATATGGAACATGATGATCCGAATGCGGTTCGTCTTGTACCGGGCGAGAAAGGCGAAATTATCTGGACCTTCGCCAATGCAGGCAGCTTTCAGTTCGCCTGCCTGATCCCCGGCCATTACGAGGCCGGGATGCATGGCGCGCTCAGCGTTTCCGCCGCCAGTCAGTCGATAGCATCTGTCGAAACCTTTACCAAAGGCATCGTCAAGAAGATCGACGCCAAGGCAGGCAAAGTGACCATCATCCACGAGGAATTGGTCGATCTCAAAATGCCTGCCATGACCATGGTGTTCCGCGTGGCCGACGCGGCCATGCTGGAGACGCTGAGCGAAGGCGAAGAGATCGAGTTCGTTGTTGCCCGTGTCGAAGGCAAACTGACGGTGACGAAACTTCAATAACCAGTCCGGAGGCGAGGGCCGTTTGCGGCCCTCGCCACACCAAAGCATGCCCGGCTGAGCGCCAGTCAGATGGCAGCGTAGGACGAAAAAACCGATACTGTTCCGTCCCGCCCCACAAGAACAACGTCGAACGCGTCGCGGTCTTGGCCAAACTCCATTCCGGGCGACCCCATAGGCATTCCCGGCACGGCAAGTCCCACGGCATCGGGGCGTTCGGACAGCAGCCGGTCGATATCGGCGGCGGGCACATGGCCTTCGATGACATAGCCCCCGACAAGCGCCGTGTGACAGCCAGCCACAGCCTCTGGGATGCCTTTTTCCGCCCGGAACGCCGTGACCGCATCACTGTCACGGTCCTCGACGGTGACGGAATATCCGGCGCTTGCAAGAGTTTCACCCCACGCGGTGCAGCAATCGCACCCCGTGACTTTGACAATGTGGATCGCCGGTGCAGACGCGGCAAACCCCGGCGCGATGGTAAGGATTCCCATGCTGACGAGCATCAGGCGGCGGGTGGGCAAGTTGGCTAACGGCATCGCTGACCTCGGGTTGTTTTGCAGATGATACGGGCTCCGGCCACGGGCAGACATCAAACACGGGCAGACATCAAGCACGGGCAGACATCAAAAAGCGGCATGTCCGCGCAACCTGCCCGGTTCAGATGGCTGCCTGCCGGTGCAGATAGACCGCTGTTCCAATGTCCACCCGGTCATAAAGATCGATGGCATGGTCATTGGTCAATCGAGCGCAGCCATTTGACACGGCGGTGCCGATTGTCCGGGGCTTGTTGGTTCCGTGAATGCGCAGATAGGTGTCGTGCCCCGCCGCGTCGAACAGATACAGCGCGCGCGCACCAAGCGGGTTGTCGACGCCGCCCGGCATTCCGCCGGCATACTGCGCATAAGCGTCCGGATCGCGCTTTATCATGTCGGGTGTCGGGCGCCATTCGGGCCATTCACGCTTGGCTCCGACGGTGAACTCCCCGGCATGATACAAACCGGGAGTCCCGACGCCGACGGTATAGCGCAGCGCCAGCTGGTCCGGCAGCATCAGATACAGACGGAA
>JAYSQA010000390.1:0-13486 GCA_043721775.1 Rhodobacterales bacterium | reverse complement strand
GGCCTGTCGCGCCGCCAAGGCTGATGAACGGGCATTGGATCGCGCCCGGCGGCCCAAGCCTTGCCAGTTGGCATTCAACCCGGCCCTGTGCAAACTGGTCGCCGGAAAGCTGTCGGGGCAATGGTCGCCACAGCAGATCGCAGATTGGCTGAAGGCCCGGTATCCCGGAGACCCTTCCATGAACGTACTGAACCGCCCCGGGTTTACCGGCGGGCAAAACTCTCGGAGAATTGCCCATTATGGAACAGACACAACAGAAGAAGACCGCGAAGCCGTATTCACCTGAGTTCCGCGAACGTGCGGTGCGGCTGGTGATGGAACCCCGCGATGAGTATCCGTCTGAGGCTGCGGCGCTGACGGCGATCGCGGGCAAATTAGGTTGTTCGCCGGACAGCCGATCCGGTTTGGATGCGCCAGGGCCAACGTGATGGCGGCGAACGGCCGGGTCAGACCAGTGCCGAGAAGGCGCGTATCAAGGAGTTGGAGCGCGCTCTGGTAAAGCCGGGGCGGTTCACTACTGCGACAGCCACGACCAGTTGCGCACGCATCTCGAAGACTTTCTGGCCGCCGACAGCTTCGCACGAAGGCTCAAGCCGCTGAACGGCCTCACGCCCGACGAATACATCTGCAAAATCCGGGCATCAGAGCCGGATCGATTCATCCTCGACCCGATCCACCAGAGGCCGGGACTAAACACCTAGGGCTGCTGCGCGCCGGTTGTGGTGACGTAAATCGCGTAAAGCGATGTCGTGGCGGTGATGAACAGCCGGTTGCGGCGCGGTCCGCCGAAAGTCAGGTTGGCGACGGCCTCTGGCACCAGAATTTTGCCAAGGCGGTGGCCGTCGGGCGCAAAGCAATGCACGCCATCCGCCGCCGACGACCACAGATTGCCGGCAAGATCGGTGCGGATACCATCAGGGATGCCTGCATCGATCACGGCGAACACGCGGTCATGGGACAGTTTGCCGTCCTGCACATCAAAGGCGCGGATGTGGCGGGGTTTGCTGCCATCATGGCTGGCACCGGAGTCTGCGATATACAGCCTGCGCTCGTCCGGCGAAAATGCCAGCCCGTTGGGTTGGCAAAAATCATCGGCCACTAGGCTGATGTCGCCGCTGGTGCCGTCAACCCGGTAGACGCCATGTACCGGCTGGTCGGGCGCGGCGCGATAGCCTTCGTAGTCAGACAGAATGCCATAGGTCGGATCGGTGAACCAGATGCTGCCATCCGACTGCACCACCACATCATTGGGCGAATTCAACCGCTTGCCCTGAAAGCTGTCAGCCAGCACCGTGACGCTGCCGCAGGCCTCGGTGCGGCTGACTCGGCGCAGCCCATGTTCACAGGTGACAAGGCGGCCTTGCCGGTCACGGGTATGACCGTTCGAGAAATTGGATGGCTGGCGGAAAGTGGAAACCGCGCCACCCCCAGCCGCATCGGCGGCCCAGCGCAGGATGCGTTGGTTGGGAATATCGCTGAACAGCAGGCATTGCATATCATCAAACCACACCGGACCCTCGGCCCAACGGCACCCCGTATACAGCACATCCAGTGCCGCAGACCCCACGATCAATTGGCAAAAGGCCGGGTCGTCGATCTGATACAGCGGGGCGGTCATGGCAATACCTTGTCCTAGCGTGCGCCGGCTTTGCGGCCACTGGCCAGCAGGATCACAGTGATGATGATAACTCCGGTCATGATCAGCCGCACCCCGGCCCCAAGGCCGTAGGTGTTCAGCATTGACACGACCAGAAACATGAACAGCGAAGCCCCCCAAATGCCCGGCACGTTGCTGTCGCCCCCCGCAACGGCGGTTCCGCCGATCACCACGACGGCAATCGACATCAGCAGGTATTCGGTCCCCATGTTCAGCGCTGCCCCGCCCGAGAAACAGGCGAGCAGGTAACCGCAGATGGCGGCGAGGATGGCGCAAAGCAGGTAGGTGACAAAGCGGCAGCCATCAACCGCGATGCCTGCCATCCGCGCGGCAGGCAGGCTTTGGCCAATGGCGGCGATCCAGCGCCCGTAAGGGGTGCGGTGCAGTAAAACCCAAGCCACGATGGAAATCAGCAGCGCCAGAAGGGCGATGTTTGGGATGCCGAAACTGGTCGAGGTGGTAAAATCGGCCATCGCTTCCGGCGGTTTGATGCGCAGGCCGCGATTGGTCCAGATCGCCGCGGATTGCACGATGAAACTCATCGACAAGGTGGCGATGATCGGCGGAATGCGCAGCGCCTTGATCAGTGCGTAGTTCAGCACACCTACTCCGGCGCCGACAGCGATGGCAATCGCCAAGCCCTGCAAGACCAGGCCGTTCTGGCCGTCCATGTATTTCAGCGACACGGTTCCCGCCAGCGTCATCGTTGCCGGAACCGACAGGTCGATGTTGCCGGGACCAAGCGTGATCACGAACATCTGGCCGATACCGACCAGAACGGAAAAGGCGGCAAAGGTCAGCGCGGCCTGTGACAGGCCAACAGTGGAAGCCCCGCCGGTGAAGGCGATGGTTGCCAGCCATACCGACACTGCGGCGATGAAAGACCAGATCCAGGGCTTTGCAAACAGCGTTTTCATGGATTGCCGCCTTTGCTCTCCAGCCGGTTCAACAACAGGCGCAACGCCAGCACGATGATCAGGATCGCACCTTGCGCGCCGATCTGCCAATCGGGCGAGATGCGCAGGAAAGACAGGAAAGACCCCGCGAGCGTTAATGTCAGCGCGCCAATCACTGCCCCGATGGGCGAGATGCGGCCACCGGTGAATTCGCCCCCGCCAAGGATGACACCGGCAATCGACAACAGCGTGTAGCGCAGCGCGATATTGGCGTCGGCACTGGTGGTCAGTCCGACAAGGCAGATGCCCGCAGCAACGGCAAAAGCGGCGGCAAGGGCATAGGCCCCGGCCCGCGCGGCAACAATCGACCATCCCGCGCGCCGCACGGAACGTTGATTGCCCCCCACCCCCCGGATCAGCACCCCGAAAGACGATCGCATGATCAAAAGATGTGCAAAGACTGCGATCAGGGCGCTGGCGATGATGGCCATCGGCACCAGCGGCGGTTTTGAGATCATAACGGCGCGTGCCCATTCAGGCGCTGTGCCACCAGGCGCGGGCAGGATCAGCACGGCAAGACCGGCCCAGACAAAGCTCATCCCCAGCGTAACCACGATGGAAGGCAGATCGCGCAGATAGATGATGACACCCATCACCGCATAGACTGCGACGGCAGCCAACAAGATCACGGCCCCCAGCAACGGCGTGTCATGCAGGTATGTCGCGGCGACGCAGGCAACAAAGCTGACAAAAGTCCCCATCGACAGGTCCAGATCATTGACCGCCATGATCAGCATCTGCGCGATTGTCGCCAGCGCAATCGGCACGGCAAGGTTGAACAACAGGTTCAGCCCGGTATAGCTCATCGCGCGGGGTTGCAGGTAGAACACGCCCGCCAGCAGCAGCAGGAGCGACGCTACCGGGACGGCAAGGCGCAGGGTGTCGGTGGAAATCTTCATGCCGCCGCTCCTTCGAACGAGGCGCGCAGGATGTTTTGCTCAGAGATCGCATCCCCCACAAGTTCCACGACGATGGCCTCGTTGCGAAAGACATAGACGCGGTCACAAAGCTGCATTTCTTCCATCTCGGTCGAATACCATACAAAAGTGCGGCCCGCTTCGGCCTCGGCGCGGATCATGCCGTAAACCTCGTGCTTGGTGCCGACATCGACGCCGCGCATCGGATCGTCCATCAACACGACCGGCGCGCGGGTGGACAGGGCGCGGGCGAACAACACCTTTTGCTGGTTGCCCCCCGACAGCGACAGGACCTTGTTGTTCATGTCGGGCGTGCGGATCTCGATGCGGGCTTTCCACTCGTCCCCCTTGGCGATTTCTGCCTTGTCCTGAACAAAGCCGCGTCGAGACAGATCCCCCAGCGAGGCCACAGTCATGTTCTTGAGGATGCTCCACAGATCGAAAATGCCGTTCTCGCGCCGGTCCCCGGCCACGAAGGTCACGGCGGGATTGCGGAGTGGCCACCATTGCGGGCTGTGGTGATCAAACAGCGCCAGCAACAGCCGGGTCTGGCCATGGCCGCCGAGCCCTGCCAGTCCCACGACCTCGCCCTTGCAGGCACGGAAGGGCTGGCCTTTGGGCAGGGTCAGTTCAAGCACCGGCTGGTTGGCAGCGGAGGTGCGGCGGGCTGCGGTCTGATGCGCGGTCGCACTCCCCATGGCTTCGACCAGACTGGCATGATCAAAACCGCCAGCGCCCCTTTCAGCGACGATCTTGCCGTCCTTCATCACAACGATCCGGCTGGCAGTTTCAAGGATTTCGTTCAGCATGTGGGAAATCAGGATCACCGCACCGCCGCCGGCGACAAAGCGACGGACATGCGCCAGAAGCTGCGCTGCAAGTCCTGCGTCCAGCGACGAGGTCGGTTCATCCAGAATGACCAGACGGGGTGGCTGGCCTGCGTCGGAAAACGCCATCGCGATTTCAACCATCTGGCGCTGTGCGATCGACAGCGCGCCAACCGGGCCACCCACGTCAATGCCATGATCGGGAAAGATGGCGTCAAGGCTGGCAGCGATGATGGCCGCAGCGCGTTTGCGCCAACCAAAGCCACCCAGATTGCGGTGCATGATGCGGGTGTTCTCGATGATGCTCAGGTTTGGGCACAGCGAAAGCTCCTGAAACACGCATCTTACACCCCGGCTGCGTGCCACACCGATACCAAAGGGATGCAGCCGCGTGCCATCGCTGAAGACCTCGCCCTGCTGGGGGGGAAGGCCACCGTTGATCACCGAAACGATGGTGGATTTCCCCGCACCATTATGCCCGACAAGGCCGATGCACTCCCCCAGGTGGATGGACAGCGACACACCGTCAAGTGCATGCAATTCGCCAAAACGCACGGCGGCGTTGACGACTTCCAGCACGGCGGGCGGCATCGGCAGAGTCATGCAGGTGTTCCGGCTCAATAAAACAGTGACCTGCCCCAAGGGCAAGCAAGGGGCAGGTCTTGGGCCAGCGCGACAAGGCGCGCTGGCGGTGTCGAGGTTACTTGGCGCCGTCGATCACGGCAATCGCGTCGGCCTGGCTGTATTCGACGTTGGCAACGCCGCCGGCCTGGGTGTTGGCCAGGTTGGCTTCCAGATTGTCCTGATCAATGCGCAGGAACGGCACTGTCAGGTCTTTCGGCACATCCTTGCCATCAAGGATCTGCTGGGCAACCCAGAACGCCAGCGTCGAGACGCCGGGGGCAATCGACACCGACATCGTGGTGTAGCCGTTGGCGTCCTTCTGCTCTTTCCACCATTTCAGCTCGTCCTCGCGGTTGCCCATCACGATTGTCGGCATTGGCCGGTCCGTGGCCGCAATCGCCTGCGCCGCGCCATAGCCGTCACCGCCCTGGGTCACGACCGCGACAATTTCGGGCAACGACGGCAAGATACCGGCAACAGCCTTTTGCGCCACGTCCTGCGCCCAGTCACCATGGACCGAGCCCGCGATCTTGAACTGCGGGAACTGCGCCACGCCTTCATGGATGCCGGCCGAGATTTCGTCATCGACAAACACCCCGGCGAGGCCGCGGATTTCCAGCAGGTTGCCACCGGCGGGCATGACGCCTGCCAGATACTCAACCTGGCTGCGGCCCATCTCTTTGAAGTTCACCGCGATGCGCCAGGCGCAGGGTTCGGTCACAATGCCGTCAAACGACACAACGGTAATGCCCGCATCACATGCCTCTTTCACCGCACCGTTCAGCGCGGTGGGCGAGGCTGCGTTGATGACGATGGCGTCATACCCTTGAAGAATCATGTTCTGGATTTGGGCGGCCTGCTCGGTGGCCTGATTTTCAGCGGTGGTAAAGGTGTCGGCGGCAGCGACCGTGCCATCGGCCACAGCCGGGCCAGTGATCTTTTCCCAGCTGGTCAGCATGGCCTGACGCCACGAGTTGCCAGCATAGTTGTTTGAAAGTGCTATCTTTTTCGCTGAGGTCTCTGCCAAAGCAGGCATAGCCACGGCAAGGATCGTGGCCGAGGCCAGCAACATCGTTCTGGTATTCATGTCTCTCTCCCTAAGTGTGCTGCACGCATGGCAGCCTTGATGGCGCCCACCCGGGCGACCGAATTCCGCTTGTATTCCTGCTGAGGTTCCTCCACTCAACACGGTCAGGATGGGTGAGAATGCCAACTCTGTATAGGGTTTTTCAGGCAGCACGTTTGCGGGGTTTCCCCAAAAACCTGCGGGTTCCCGCAAGTGCTTTGCGCGGGATGCTGTAGGTCTGGCGCGGCTTCTCTGCCATGCTGGCCGTGCGGCGGTGGTCGCCTTGGCGGAGGATCGCAACATGGTTGAAACGTCCCCAGTGGCTTTGTTGAACCATCTGTTCAGCATCTCGCGCCTATTGGCAGGGCAACTCGACTTTCAATCTGCGATCCAGGCTATCTCGACGGAAATCGCGCAAATTTTGCCGCATGATCATCTGGACGTCTGCATTCTGCGCCCTGACGGGCAGTTTCACACCGCCTATGAAAGCGGGATCGAAACCGACTGGGGCAAGCAACCGCACGCGCCTATTGCCAACAGCCCGATCCGGGCGCTGCTGCAAGGTGCGGTAGATCATATCCTGACCGAAGACGCCTGCACCGACCCGCGCTTTCAATTCGCAGGCGGGTTCTACAAACCGATCCACGACCACGGCCTGCGCGCCCGCATCCATGTGCCGATAATGGTGCATGGCAAGGTAATCGGGGCGTTCAGCGCCTCGTTGCAGCGCGCCGGGGCTTATGCCGCGGAAGATGTGCGCAATGCTCGCTATATTGCCGATCTGCTGTCGCCCTACTTCTTTGCTCTGCGCGCGGCCGAACAGGCGCAACAGTCCGCGATCATCGAAGCCGAGGCGCGGGCGCGCGAGGAAGGCTTGCGGCTGGGGGCGCTGAAGCTGACCGAGGCTTTGGAAGGCGAGCGCCAACGCATCGGCATGGACCTGCACGACCAGACGCTGGCCGATCTGACCCGGCTGACCCGACATCTGGAGCGGCTACCGCATGAAGGCACGGCGCCGGCCGAAGCGCTGGAGCCGATCACCCGTGGCCTGCACCTTTGTATGCAGGATTTGCGGCAAATCATCGAACAGGCAAAGCCGTCGCTTCTGCAGTTGTTCGGCTTTTCACATGCAATCGAACATCATCTGGACCGGGCGATCCGCGACTCGGGGCAACGCATCAACTGGACCCTGAATGACGACTCCGGCGGAGCGTTTGACGCACTGGAACCGACGGTAAGCATCGCGCTTTATCGCATCGCGCAAGAGGCGATCAACAACGCCGTCAGCCATGCCGAAGCCGGAAGAATTTCGGTGCATTTGGCGGCGATTCCGGGGCAGATTTCGCTTGCGGTCAGCGACGATGGCAAAGGGATTACCAAAAAGCGAACCCGGATTGGCAGTGGCGTTGACAACATGAAGACGCGGGCGCGGCTGATCTCGGCGCGCTGCACTCTGGCGGCGGGGATCGGCGGTGGCGGCACCAGCGTTGGCATTGTGCTGCCGCTGTCGCCAAGCTTGCAGGCGGTCGCAGAATCAAGGGGACAGAAATGGAAGTGCTGATCGTCGAGGACGACCCGCTGCATCGGTCTTTCCTGCGCGAGCAGGTCAGCGCAGCATTGCCAGAATGCAGCACGATCTATGAGGCCGAAAATGGCCAGCAAGGCGAGACCTTGGCGCGGGCGCATCGCGCGGCGCATATCGTCATGGATTTGCAGATGAACGCCCGCAACGGCATCGAGGCCGCCCGCACGATCTGGCGCGAACGGCCCGACACCCGCATCCTGTTCTGGTCGAATTACGCCGACGAGGCCTACGTTCGCGGCGTCAGCCGGATCGTGCCGAATGGTGCCGCCTACGGCTATGTGCTGAAATCCACCTCGGAAGAGCGGCTGAAACTGGCGCTGCGCAGCATTTTCATCGAAAACCAATGCGTGATCGACAATGAAGTGCGCGGCATGCAGCAGCGCAGCTTCGCGCAGACCTCGGGGTTCAGCGATTCCGAATATGAAATCCTGATGGACATCGCGCTTGGCATGACCGACCGCGTGATTTCCGAACGGCGCCACCTTTCCCTTCGATCGGTGCAAAACCGATTGCAGCAGATTTACAGCAAACTTGACGTCCATCAATCAGCCGACAGCCAGCGCGAGGACAGTCCGTTCAACCTTCGGGCAAGGGCGGTGATTGTGGCAATGCTGCGCAAACTGCTGAACTACGGCGCATTGGAAAAGGCGGAAGCAGAGTTGCAGCACTGGTTGCGCGGGCGCTAATGCCTGTTGAGATTCAGCGAAAGTGGATGAGTATTGGGGCCGGATAACCGCGGTCAGGCCGGACGGTTATAGATAACCCAGTGGCACGCGTACTCCAGTGGAACCGTTCCAGAAGGCAAACCTCTTGAAGATGTCACATCAAAGATTTGGAGTTGGCTTCTGACCTGCCCCCCGCAACCCGGACCGTTGAAAGCTGGAGTTTTCCGCTAAGTTTTCTGGTTGGAAAGGGAGTGGAATCGGATGAATGCGAGCGAATTCACGGACGCGCAGAAGGCGTTTATCATCAAGCAGGGCGACGACGGCACGGCCGTCGCGGAGATATCTCGCAAGGCAGGGATCAGTCCGGCGACCTGTTTCAATTGGAAGAAACGATAGTCAGGGCTGTTGCCGACCGAGGTGAAACGGTTGAAGCAGCTTGAGGATGAGATCAGCCGGTTGGAGCCAATTGAACCGCCCCGGCTTTACCGGCGGGCAAAACTCTCGGAGAATTGCCCATTATGGAACAGACACAAAAGAAGAAGACCGCGAAGCCGTATTCACCCGTTGCCTGACAGTGCATTGAAAATGCACGAGAAGGTGAGTTCCGCGAACGTGCGGTGCGGCTGGCGATGGAACACCGTGATGAGTATCCGTCTGAAGCTGCGGCGCTGACGGCGATCGCGGGCACCCGCAGAAGCAGAGGAGACGTGTCTCATGCAAACCTGAACTCAATCGATATGGTCGCCTGGTCGTTGAACAAATCACCCTCCGGTAAAGCCGGGGCGGTTCAAAGGCCGCTGCCAGTTTCGCGCTCTTCGGCTTTCTGACCTACGTTCTAGGTCGCGAACGGTCCGCACCGAAGGTTCTGGTTCTTGCCGGCGGCTTAGTGATCGTCATCCTGGTGGGATTAAGCAGGCTGGTCCTCGGAGAACACTATTTGAGTGATGTCCTGAGCGGCTATCTTGTCGGTGCGGCTTGGGTTGTTCCAGGGATTTGCCTGACCGAATTGAGAGCTGGAAGCGGACCCAGCACCGGCGCGACCAAGGCCCGGCGGAGGCTGGCCGTTTACGCTGTGGTCTTTTGCACCAGCATTGCACTGTATTTCACTGTCGAAACCTACGTCGGAAGCCTAGAGCAGGCCGATATCGAAAGCCCAGACCAATCAAGCGTCGGTTGAAACTGTGACAGCGCGGCTCCATCCGGCGGGTCCAGCCACGAATGTCGATGCGGCAACGGCAGAGAACATCGCGCCGTCGTCGCTAAAGGCATGGCGGCGCACGGTGATCTGGCCGGGTGAGATTTCCAACAGGTTAAAATCGTTGATCTCGCCGCGCAGTCGGTTTGACAAGCTGGTTCCCGCGTGGACCTGCAAAGCAGACCTTCGCCCCTCGACCACGGCAAAAGGGCCGGCGCGCCAGCTGTGCAGGTGGCCTGACAAAACAAGGTCGGTGCCGCAGTCCGACAGCGCCTTCAGTCCCAGCCCCGCATTGCGCATCAGGCGCTTGTTATCGTCAAGCACGTGCTCCAGCGGATGGTGGACGACGACGACGCGGGTGCGCAGCCCACCTTCCCCGACAAACTCGGTGCATATCTTTCGGATCGCACGGGTTCTGAGCCAACCTTGCTGCCAGGCGAACCGGTTGACCGTGTTGACCCCGATTACCACGATCTCGCTATCGCTGAACTTGGGTTCCAGATCGGCTGCAATCCACCTCCGATAGCGGCGCCATGGTAGGAAAATCCGCAAGAAAAGGTTGTGCAAGGGGATGTCATGGTTGCCCGGAATGGTGATCACCGGGGAAGTCAGGCCGTGGATGAAGGCAGCGGCACCAGCAAATTGCAGGTCGGTCGCCCGCTGCGTCAGATCGCCCGAAATCACGATCAGGTCCGGCCTCAACCCATTGACCGCCTGCCTCAAGGGTTCCAGTAGTTCCGGACGGTCGCGCCCGAAATGCAGATCGGACATGTGGACCAAGCGCCTCATCGGGTCGCGCCGGTGTCCGTCTTGGGAATAAGCACTGCCAGGGCGTTTTCGACCACTTGAAGATGGAAGGGCCCGGCAAGCCTCGCTCGCTCGCCATCGCGAGCAATGGTCTGGCGGTGGCCCGCCCTGCGGCCAAGCCGTTCGATCAAGATGTCCGCCCCACCCAAAACAGTGAACTTCCATTTCGGCAGGCCACGCCCCAAGGCGATACGTCCAGCCAACTGGATCATTTCGAACCGACCCGCGTCAGGCGCCACGAAGACGACCAGTTTGCCATTTTCGATATGATCGGACCCTTCCAAAGCTAGTTGGTTTAATTGATAGGCATTGTTGACAACGAAAACGAGCGGCGAACGAAATGTGCGCGTGTCCCCATCTGCGGTGATGCGCAGATGCAGGGGGGGGCGGACCGTGCTGAGCGTTTTGATGACAGCCCAGTAGGCGGCGATCCGGCTGCGGCCCCAGCGTTTGTAGATATCTTCGCGGGTTTCCAGAATGGCGGGATAGGCGCCAAGACTGGCATTGTTCAGAAACACCTGACCGTTCACAGTGGCAATTCGCAGGGCCCGAGAGTGCGCCTCGACAATCACTTTGACCGCCGGTTCCAGATCCATCGGCAGGTCAAGCGAGCGGGCAAAGTAATTGAAGGTGCCCAAGGGCAGGATACCCATCACAGTCTTGCTGCCACGCAGGGCCGATGCGACGCCGCAGATGGTGCCGTCGCCGCCCGCGGCCACGATGGTCGTGAAGCCTTCCTCGACGGCGGCGCGCGTACGGACTTCGATCTGAGCGCCGTCCTCGACCAGTTTGATGGTGCAGGCTGTTCCCAAGGCAGAAAAGGCCGCAACTATGGCATCGGGCTGTGATTTATCGTCGCGTTTGCCTGAACATGCGTTCAAAATGATGCAAATGCCTGAAATGGCCAATACGAAAAGTCCCTTTTATAAACCGCCGGGTGTGCCCGGCCAAAGTCTGGTCCGTCAATCCTGCGTTAGACAATGCAAAATCCGACCCCGCAGCTTAACGCATACAGCGGCGGCAAGTTCCGAGACTGCCGAAGGCTATTGTGACGTGGCGCGGCGCTAACATTTGCTGTCCATTCTGCGCGGACCGATGGCGTTTGAGTTCCTGTGTAGTCCTGTTCCCGCATAATCATGATTAAAGTATGCGATCCGGCTCAGCCATCTCGACGAGGCGGAGCGCCGGGCCTGCCGCATCGCCGACAACAAGCTGAGGGTGATGCGGACGGCAACCCGCTGACCGTCAGCCCGGAAGGCATCGACGCCCTCCTGTCACTCTGGCCGATTTTTGAGGCGTTCAATCTGCACTATGTCAGCCCCGGCATGCTGCTGGACGCCGAAAAAACGGCTCTGCGCCCTTGCCGACTGGCACTTCGGTAGGGGCGACAGCTATTGCGCGGCCTGTCAAACGCAGTGCCCGGACTGCCCCGCCCGGCTGAACCAACCGCAAACCCATGACGGTTGGCAGGTCTGGGATCTGGTCGGCCGACTTGGCGGTCAGATGCGGGTGGCGGGCAAAGCCGTCATCGGCTGGGACATGGGCGCGGCTTTGGCACTCGCGCAGGCGCTGGGCCTGAACCCGATGGTGGTGGCGGAACTGTTGCCGGAACTGGAGGCGGTGATGGTCCGCCGCATCAACGAGAAAATCGCCGAGTCAGACTGATGGCTTTCAGGCGCTGCCCTTACCGATCAGGGTCACGCCCGGCAGTCCCTCGAAATGCGCATCGCAGGTCAGCAAGGTTGCGCCCCGCAGGCGGGCGGTCGCGAAGATGATGGCATCGGCGGTGGCAAGCTTGTGGGCGCGGCAGGCTTCCGCCGCCGCCAAGGCAATCTCGGTGTCCAGTGGGATGACCTGGCAGACGTGGGTGAAGGCAATCACCTGATCCGCCTTGTCCTCACCCACTTCACGGGTCAGCCATTTCACCAGCTCAAGCTGCACCATCGTCGGCACCAGCCAGTCGGATTGTTCAGGCATCTGCCCGTTCAAACTCTCACCGGTCGGCGAGCCGGTCAGCCATTCGATCCAGGCCGAGGTATCGACCAGCACCATCAGAAACGGTCCGACCGGTCACGATAATCGGTGGCGGATGCCCCGCGTGCGATGCCCATCAGCGCCTCTCGCTTGGGCACCGGGACCAGCAGAACGCCGGTCCCCTTGGGGATGAAGGCAAAGGTCAGCCCCGCCTCCCAGTGCTGCGCCGACCGGATCGCCTTGGGGATCGAGATCTGGAATTTTGAGGACAGGATCGCGGTCGCGGACATGGTCATACCCTAAGTTGATCGATAACGAAAATGTAAGACACTCCAGCCTGAACTTCAAGGGATCTGATCCATGACCGAGAAACGAGTATCCGTCCGGCTGGCGGCGGTCGGCGGCAAACAGGTACGCGCCATATTGGACGCGGGGCGGTGCGGGCGGTATATGCGGCAATGTTCGACGCCTTTCCAGAGGCGGCATGGACAGCAGATCTGCACCATGTTCCGGGCGATATCGGCGTGTCGGAGTGGCGTTTCGTCGGCACACGACGGGATGGTCAGCGGCTGGATGTCCCGGGGTGCGATCTCTTCCGGTTCAACGGCGATCTGATTGCGCTGAAGGATTCGTACCGCAAGGCGCCGGTGGCGGGGTAAGGCTTAGCGCGGCAGGCCAAGGAACCGGTGCAGCGAGCGGCCCAAATCCTCGGGCCGATAGCCGCGACCGATGAAGACGATGGAGTTGTCGGCACTCGTGTCGGGCTGTTCGGGCAATATCTCAGGCGATTGCACCACCTTGCGCACGGTTTGCAGCAAAAGCCGCCCCGCCGGGGTGCGGATGACCCCTTTGACCCGCACCAGATCATTCCCCCGCGCGTGCAGCAGCGCCGAGAGCCACAGCGCGAAGCCGGACCAGTCCAGATCTTCTGGCACGCGGATCTGTGTTGGCCGGATCGGGCCACGGTCATCCTCGTCCGGCAAGGATGGCAGCGGCAGCGCCCGGGTACCGGGCGGTTGCGGCGGCAGGGCCACCGGCTCACCCAGCACCGATGCGGACAGAACGGCGTGGCCGTTGATCAGCGCCAGAGTGGCACGCAGGCTGGCAAGCGTCGCGGCGGGCGCGGCATCGGTCTTGGTCAGGATCAGGTGATCGGCAGACGCGACTTGCGCGCGACCCAGGGGCTCGCTTGCCAGTTGCGCCAAGGCGTGCA
>JAYSQA010000389.1:0-3573 GCA_043721775.1 Rhodobacterales bacterium | reverse complement strand
TCACTTCAGCCACCGGATCGACGGACTGGATGGCCTTGGTGACGCTGCGCACACAACCGCCGCAGGTCATCGTCTCGATATGGAACTGCATAAGCGTCTCCTTCACGTGTCCACTTTATGCCTTATCAGGTAGGGCTTCCAACGGTTGCAAGGTCAAGAGCACAAAGGCGTGACGGGCATCTTTTGTGAAACTCCTTGACCTTACCATCATGGGAAGGACTATCTGACAGAGCGGAACAGCGCAGCAAAGGTGATCCACCATGAACATCCGCCCCAAAGACATGCACCCCGGCCTGCAATCAAGGTTCGTCCTGGATGTGGAAGGCATGACCTGCGCGTCCTGTGTCGGGCGGGTGGAACGCGCGTTAAAGGCGTTGCCGGGGGTTCAGGCGGCCTCTGTTAACCTTGCGACCGAACGGGCCGAGGTCACAGGCCTTGATCTGGACCGCGCAGCGCTGGTGAAAGCGGTCGAGGCTGTCGGCTACGATGTCGCCTCGCCCCCGGTTGATCTGACGATTGAAGGGATGACCTGTGCATCCTGTGTCGCCCGTGTGGAACGTGCGCTGAAGGCAGTGCCGGGCGTGACCGGGGCCACCATCAACCTTGCGACCGAACGGGCGCATGTGACCGGACAGGCCGATGCAACGGCTCTGATCCGCGCCATCGAGGCTGCGGGCTATGATGCGCGGCGGGCAGTATCAGCCTCTGTCGCGACGGACGACATGGCGGCCCGAAAGGTGGCAGAGGAAACCGCGCTGAAGCGTGATCTGTGGATTGCAGCCGTGCTGTCTTTGCCGATCCTTGTGCTGGAGATGGGAACGCATCTGTTCATGTGGGTGCACATGGCAGTGATGACCACCATCGGCATGCAGAACATCTGGTATCTGCAATTCGCGCTGACCACGGCGGCGCTGGTTGGCCCCGGTCGGCGGTTCTATACCAAGGGCTTTCCCGCGCTGGCACGGGCAGCTCCCGACATGAACAGCCTTGTCGCTGTCGGCACGTCCGCCGCCTACGGCTATTCGCTGGTCGCGACCTTTGCGCCCGGTCTGCTGCCCGCCGGCACGGTCAACGTGTATTATGAAGCGGCGGCGGTGATCATCACCCTGATCTTGCTTGGCCGGTATCTGGAAGCGCGTGCCAAGGGCCGCACCTCACAAGCCATCGAGCGGCTGGTGGGTTTGCAGGCCAAGACCGCCCGTGTTGTCAGAGACGGCACTGCCCTTGAAGTGCCGATTGCCGAGGTGCGGCCCGGCGATCTTGTCGACATGCGCCCCGGTGCAAGGGTGCCGGTCGATGGCGCGGTGACGACGGGCGCAAGCTGGGTCGACGAAAGCATGATCTCGGGCGAACCCTTGCCAGTTGAAAAGACCATCGGCAGCGCGGTCACCGGCGGCACGATCAACCAGACCGGCGCTTTCACCTTCCGCGCCATGGCGGTGGGCGAGGCGACAATGCTGGCGCAGATCATCCGCATGGTCGAGGCTGCGCAGGGCGGCAAGCTGCCGATCCAGGCTTTGGTGGACCGCATCACCATGTGGTTCGTGCCCGCCGTGATGGCGCTGGCCGCGCTGACTTTTGCCGTGTGGCTGATGTTTGGCCCTGACCCTGCACTGACATTCGGGCTGGTGAATGCGGTCGCCGTGCTGATCATCGCCTGCCCCTGTGCCATGGGACTTGCCACGCCGACCTCGATCATGGTCGGCACCGGGCGGGGGGCGGAATTGGGCGTGCTGTTTCGCAAGGGCGAGGCGTTGCAGGCCTTGCAGGATGTGCGTGTGGTGGCCTTTGACAAGACCGGCACGCTGACGACGGGCAAGCCGGGCCTGACCGACATGCATCTTGCCCCCGGCTTTCAACGCGCCGATGTGCTGGCCGCTGTTGCGGCGGTCGAGGCAAAGTCCGAACACCCCATTGCCCGCGCCATCGTAGCGGCTGCGGTGGACGATGGCCTGACCTTGCCGGACGTGACCGGGTTTGCCTCGCTGACAGGCTTCGGCGTTGTGGCGCAGGCGGGCGGCAGCCGGGTTGAAATCGGTGCTGACCGTTACATGACAAAACTTGGTCTCGATGTGGCAGACTTTGCTGACGTTGCCGCCCGACTGGCAGATCAGGGCAAGTCGCCGCTTTATGCCGCCATCGACGGCAAGTTGGCCGCGATCCTTGCCGTGGCCGACCCTATCAAAGAAACGACCCCGCAAGCCATCCGCGCCCTGCATGCGCTTGGCCTGACGGTCGCGATGATCACCGGCGACAATGCCCGCACAGCACAAGCCATCGCCCGCCAGCTTGGCATTGACGAGGTGGTGGCCGAAGTTCTGCCAGGGGGCAAGGTGGCGGCGGTGAAACGGCTGAAGGCGCTTGGCCCGCTTGCCTATGTCGGCGACGGCATCAACGATGCCCCGGCACTGGCCGAGGCGGATGTGGGTCTGGCCGTTGGCACCGGCACCGACATTGCCATCGAGGCGGCGGATGTTGTGCTGATGACCGGACGGTTGACCGCTGTTCCAGACGCCATCGCGCTGTCAAAGGCCACGATGCGCAATATCCGGCAGAACCTGTTCTGGGCCTTCGTCTACAACGCGGCCCTGATCCCGGTGGCAGCGGGTGTGCTGTGGCCCGCTTTCGGCATCCTTATGTCGCCGGTCTTTGCCGCAGGTGCCATGGCGCTGTCTTCGGTCTTTGTGCTTGGCAACGCGCTGCGGCTGCGCCGCTATTCCCCTGCCACATTTGAAGGAGCCTCGCCATGAACATCGGAGACGCCGCCAAAGCCTCGGGCGTGTCGGCCAAAATGATCCGATACTACGAAGCCACCGGGCTGATACCGGCGGCGGGGCGGACGGGGTCAGGTTACCGCGTTTATTCAGCTACCGAAGTGCAGATGCTGCGCTTTATCCGCCGGTCGCGCGATCTGGGCTTTCCGGTCGAAAAGATCGCGGAATTGCTGGCGCTGTGGCGTGACCGTTCCCGCCACAGCGCTGATGTCAAACGTCTGGCGCAAGAACAGATAGATGGGTTGGAACGCAAGATCGCCGAAATGCAGGCCATGAAGGATACTCTGCGACACCTCGCCGATGCCTGCTGTGGCGATAATCGGCCAGACTGCCCGATCCTGGCGGATCTGGGCGATGGACCAGCGACTGGCGTGGATCACATCCCGGCGGCGCATAGACATGCGTTTGGCCGACGGGGATTTACCTGAACAGCCGCGCAAACCGCTGTCTATCAAGCCTGTAAATCAACCATGCCAGGCGTTTAACAAAAGCAGGTATCCAACGACCAGTTGCCGGCGTCAGCGATGCCGTCAATGAAACACTGGCCGCGCGGACCTTCGAGCCGGCAAACTCAGGCTTATCCACCCGTTTGGACAGGGCAATTTGCTGTGCTGCGTCAAGAACACAACGTGGAAACGGGTCGGCTGGTTTCACAGGCGCCACCTGCCTCGTTCAATCGGCCTCTTTCGCCAAATAAAAGCTTATACCAACGGCCCCATCAACTGACCTTTGCCCATGGCCGTTGGGTTATCGAAGCGATTGCTTTGGGGTCGTTGGCGAAGAAGTTCCAGGCTTTGCA
>JAYSQA010000388.1:0-4033 GCA_043721775.1 Rhodobacterales bacterium | reverse complement strand
CAGCGGGCGGGCATACGAGAACAATTGCAGAACATCTCTTACGCTGCAACCCCCAATCACCACATCCTGTACCGCCGGTCTCAGGGGGATAAGCCTTATTGCGGTATTTGACACCGGCAATGACCGGTTCACAGGCTTTACGGGCAATGACACGGCATTTGGCTATGCCGGTCGTGACGCACTTTTCGGGATGAACGGGCAAGACTATCTGGATGGCGGCGCGGGCCGCGACCGGCTGTTTGGCGGCGCGGACAATGACACGCTGATCGGCGGCGCGGGCAGCGACTATCTGGGTGGTGGCAAGGGCGATGACCTGATTGACGGCGGCAAGGGTGACGACCGCATCCGGTTTCTGTCCGGCCATGACACCGCGACGGGCGGCGCAGGCCAGGACGTTTTCCTGTTCACCCTTGCCAGACATGGCCTTGCCACGATCACAGATTTTGCAACCGGCGTTGATCAGTTGCAGTTTACCGGAGCGTTCCTGCCCGGCGGGCTGGCGGCTGGCCCGTTGGACCCGGCCCGGCTTTCGCAGAACGCGGCCATGGGCAGCGCCGGGCAATTTGTTCTGACCTATGACGCCGACACCAACCAAAGCGCGCTGGTCTGGGACCGGAATGGCAACGATCCCTCGGGCGCGGTCGTGACCTGTGCGATCTTTGCGGGTCATGTCGATCTTGCCGCGTCTGACATCCTGCTCCTGTAAGGGACGCCGGTTCAACGGGCTGACAAACCGGGGCAAACCTTGCATCCGGGGCCACAGGCGGGCCTTGCCCTTGCGCACCAACCGGCCCCGCTCCAAGGCGAACGTTGCTGCGGGCCGGGTCACCACAAGCGCACCTGTTCGGCTGCCCTGCGGCCTGCATTTGCCCGAACGCCGGAAATCTGATATGGTTTGTCAAGATTTTATCTGAACTTTCACGCCCCTTGTCGAAGTTCAAGCCGTAGTGCGATGATTTTCCTACATATCCTCGCATCCGCCTGCAAAGCTCCCAATGCCTTGACCCGCCTGATTTATGAGGGATTTACATGTCCGTCATTCCCGGCACTTCCAATCCCGAAGACCTGCCCGGCACTGCGCTTGATGACCTGATCACCGCTTATGGCGGCAGCGACACCGTCTATGCCTTCGGCGGCAATGACACGCTTTATGGTGGCGCTGGCGATGACAGCCTGTTCGGGCAGTTCGGCAATGACCTGATCTTTGGCGAGGCGGGCGATGACAGGCTTGAGTCAGGCGGCGACAGTGACCAGTTGTATGGCGGCGAGGGCAACGACCTGATCCTTGTGAACGACATCAGCTACGATGGCGAAAGCACCGGCTATGGTGGGGCGGGTGATGACCTGCTGTCTTTGTTTGGCACCGCCCATGGCACGGTCTATGGCGGCGACGGCATTGACACGATGTTTCTTGGCACCGTCAGCAATGATGCCCTGTTTGTCGATCTGGCGAGCCAAAGCCTTGACGGCCACGGGTCTTTCCCCGGCGTGACGTTTGCCTCGATCGAGCGGCTGAACGTGCTGTCGTTTGACGGCGATGACACGGTCTATGGCGGCGCCTATGCGGACCGTCTGGCGGTGGGCAAGGGCCGCAACGTGGTGGATGCCAGGGGTGGCGATGACTATGTCAGCTATGTTGCCCATGGCGCCGCGACGCTGGACGGTGGTGCGGGCACCGACACGCTGGCGGTCAGTTGCGGCACCTCAAGCCTGTATTTCATTTATGACCGACTGGAAGGCGATGTGGACGACGGGCAAGGCTCTACGATCCTGGGGTTTGAACGGTATGAGGCTTATGGCGGCACCTTTGCCGATATTGCCGGTCTTGGGCTGGGCAATGACCTGTTTCGCGGCGGGCGTGGTGCCGATACGGCGTTCGGCAACGATGGCAGGGACCGGCTGGATGGCGACGGCGGGGCGGATAGCCTGGATGGCGGCGCGGGCCGCGACACGCTTTACGGCGGCGGTGGGGCCGACACGATCTTTGGCGGTGCCGGGAATGACTACATCGGCGGCGGCAATGACACCGGGGCCGATGTTGTCTATGGCGGCGATGGCGACGACCGTATCCGCTTTGGGCGGGGCAACGACGTGGCCAGCGGCGGCCTTGGCCACGACACCTTCCTGTTCACCCTGCCAGAGCCCGGCGTGACCACGATCACCGATTTCGAACACGGCGTCGATCACCTCAAATTCACCGGCGCCTACCTGTCCGGAGGTCTTGCGGCAGGTGCGCTGGACCCGGCCCGCTTGACTGCCGAAACCCTGAATGGCAGCCAGGCGCAATTCATTACGACCTATTTCGCGGAAGGCAATTTCACCCTGCTGGAATGGTATCCCGGCGCTCCGGCATCCGGGGCGACACCTTACGTGTATTTCGAGGGCCACATCACGCTTAGCGCATCCGACTTCCTGATCGTGTGACCTGAATAGGCCAAACCACTCCGGCAAGGGTCGCATTTGGGGCAGAAGGCGGGTCAGGCTCGGCTAGTTTGCGGCGATGACCAAAAGCCAGCCCTCTGCCAATCTGCGCGCCATCCTGTGCCTTTGCGCGGGGATTGCGGTATTTTCCGTGCAAGATCTGATCCTGAAACTGCTGTCGGGCACCTATCCGCTGTCGCAAGCGATGGTGCTGCGGTCGCTGACGGCTGTTCCTTGCATGCTGGCGATTGTGTGGTGGTTCGATGGCAGCCTTGCCAGCCTTGTCAGCCGCAGCTGGCCTGCGATGCTGGCGCGCGGCGTGCTGAACTTTCTGGCCTATACCGCCTATTATCTGGCGCTGGCCGCCCTGCCGATGGCGACGACCGTGGCGCTCTACTTCACCGCCCCCCTGATCATCGTCGTCCTGTCGGTGGTGGCGCTGAAAGAAACTGTCTCACCCCGGCGCTGGCTGGCGGTGGGACTGGGCTTTGGTGGCGTGCTGATCATGGTCCGCCCTGGTGGTGCCTTGTTCGATTGGGCCGCCCTGCTGCCGATTTTCTGCGGCTTTGCCTATGCGCTGTCGATGATCATGGCGCGCACGATGGGCACGCGGGACAGTGCGGCGGCGATGGCTTTCTGGGGCAACAACGCGTTTCTTTTGTGCGGGCTGGTCCTGTCGGCAATTTATGGCAGCGGCACGCATACCCAAGCGATGCACCCCAGTCTGGCCTTCCTCACCAGAGGCTGGGCCACTCCCACCACCTTTGACGCGTTCCTGATGTGCGCCTGTGGCCTGATCGCCGCCATTGGCCTGACGCTGCTGACCCAAGCTTACCGGACAGGCCTTTCCTCGATTGTAGCGCCGTTCGAGTTCTCGTTTGCCTTCTGGGGCATCCTGTGGGGCTGGCTGTTCTGGCACCAGTTGCCCGATGCCTTGGGTTGGGCGGGCATCGCCATCATCATCGCCGCAGGCATTTACGTGCTTGGGGCCGAGGGGGTCGACGGCAAACCCACCTGACGCCCCAAAAATTTTTCGACGAAAAATTTTAGGCCGCGCTAGTGCGGTGCCGCAACCGCCAGACTTGCCCGCTCCAGTTCTTCCTTAAACGTCGGGCGCGCCGCGTCGGCGACAGCAGGCAGGGCCGTGACCACATCGGTCGACCCGTGCAGATATTCGCGCTGCCGGTCCACCGTCCAATCCTCAGCCGAGCTGTCAGCCACAGCGCGGATGTTGGATATCTTGTCGCAGATCTTCACCAGCGCGCCGCCCGGCGATTTCAGTGGCGCGTTGACCACCTGCATCCGCTTGCGCGCGGCCTTGTCGAGGTCTTTGGCATCGGTCACCTCGGCCACGATCAGCGCCACCATGGGGCCGAACCCGATAGCGATGGCCGCCAGCGGCACATCGCAGTCTTCCACGGTGTCGTGCAGCCAGGCTGCCGCCACCACCTCGGGCGCGCCACCAAAACCCGTCACCAGGTCTGCAACCGCGGCCAGATGCGCTTCATAGGGTTCACGGGCAGCGCCTTTGCGGGTCTGCCCGGCATGTTTTGCCCGCGCGAAATCGCGGGCCTTGGTCACAAGGTTCACAGTGTCCTTTCCCAAACGTCCA
>JAYSQA010000387.1:0-3475 GCA_043721775.1 Rhodobacterales bacterium | reverse complement strand
TGGTGCGGCAGCAGGGGGCCTTCCCGCTTGACCCAGACACAAAGGATGCACCAATGTCCGCGCCGATCCGCCACCCCAACACCGCCCCGCATGTGCCTTTGGACGAAGCCACCCTTCAGCGCGAGGGCCGACGTATCCTGCGCAGGCTGGCCGAACCCGGATCAGTTCTGGCCATAGCACCGGATATGGAAAAGGCGGTGGTGATGCGGGAATTCCCCGATGGGCGGACGGCCCGCACCGGTGTGGTGGAACGCGCCTATGCGCAGGCCTTCGCGCTGAAGGACTGGATTTCGGTGCGCAAAGCGGGGCGGGTGACCAGCTACGAGTTGTCGGCCACCGGGCGGCTGGCCCTGAAGCGCATGGTCGAGACGGACGAAAGCGCCCGCATGGGACTGGCCGAGGCGGGGCAGTCTTTCACGGGGCAGTCTTTCGGGGGGCAGTCTTTTGCGGGGCAGTCTTTTGCGGGGCAGTCTTTTGCGGGGCACCCAGTAGCGGGGCAGTCTTTTGCGGGGCACCCAGTAGCGGGACAGTCTGTCGCCGGGCAACCCTTTGCCGGACAGCACCGCGATTGGGCTGAGAAAGAGATAGCGACCGGGGATGGTCCGCGCCGGATGCGCTATAATTTTGCCGAAAGCCCGGTGGCGGTGCTGGGGCGCCGGCGTGACAAGGATGGCCGCGTATTCCTGACTCCAGACCTGATCGACGCCGCCGAACGTCTGCGCGAGGATTTTGAGCTGGCCCAGATGGGCGCGCGCGTGGCGCAGAACTGGGAAAGGTTCCTGACGATGGGCGACCGTGCCAGCTTTCGCGCCGATGCGGGGCAGGCCGAGGGCCCCCGTGCGGCGCGTGAACGGGTGTCGGCCGCCCTGCGTGATCTTGGCCCCGGTCTGGGCGATGTGGCGCTGCGGGTCTGCTGCTTTCTGGAGGGCATCGAGGCGGCAGAACGGCGGATGGGCTGGGCGGCGCGGTCTGGCAAGATCGTACTGCGCATCGCCCTGCAACGCCTGCTGCGTCACTATGACGAGACCTATGGCCGCTCTGGCCCGCTGATCGGTTGAGGCGGCGCGGCATGGGCCGACGGCCCATCCTACCTGATCCCAATCAGCGTTGCAGGTAGGATGGGCCTTAGGCCCATGCCGCGCCCACCCGTCAAAGCCCGCAACCCGTCAAACCGATCCACCAGTCAAGATCCCGCCCCGTCACACATCCTGCCCGGTCAAACGACCTTGCCAACCTTCTTGTCTGCCTTCACCAAAGCCGCATGAGCCTCGTCATAAAGCTTGGCCACGGCTTTGATCTTGTCGCCGACTTTGCCTTTGGGATCAGCGGCCTGCAGTTCGGTCTTGAACTTTCTCACCAGGCCCTCGAACTCGGTCACCTTGTCGCGCAAGTCATTGTGGGCAGCCCACGCCTTGCCGGTCAGCAACTCAATCTGCGGATCGGGGGGTGTCAGCGCCACAATCTTGCCCGCGCAGGTCATCACGATCTTGTGCAACTCTTGCGCCGCCTTCACCGCCGCCGGCAGCTTCTTGTCGGACAACGGCTGCGGAATTTCCGCCACAACCGCCGGGTCCTTGCCCTTCTTGAACGCCTCAACGATCAGGTGGTCGACGATCTTGTCAAACGTCTTGTCAAAACCGGTCATGTATTTGTCGGGCTTGTACCGCAGATTGTTGGCCGCATTCAAATCCAAGAACCGGACATGCATCGCATCGCGCACCTTTTTGGCCGCCGTCCGCTCGGCACTTTTGTCACTGCCCTTGGTGGCCATCAGCGCCTTGTCCATCACGCCGATCAAATCCTCAACCACACCGGCAGCCACTTTGCATTTGTCGCAATGCGCCTCCAGCAGCTTCAACTCGGACCCAAGCAGGGTGCGGTCGCCGTCCAGCAGCTTGAATGCGGCGGCAAAGCCCTTGTCCTTCATGAACTCGGCCACCTTCCTGGAGCCGACTCCCGCCTCGTAGGCCACAATCGCCGCCTTCTGAAGCGCTTTCTCATGCACCTCCATCTGCTTGTCGCGGGTCTGCATATCCTTCCAAAGCGCGTGGCCGTCGTCCGACGTCAAAGACTTGAACTTGACATCCAATTTCTTCGCATCAGCAATCAGTTTTGTCCAATCCTCGGCCAAGATCCCCCGCTTGCGGCGCAAAGCCGCGATGGATGTTCAATGGGTGCACGAGAACAGCTTTTGCCGCATTTCGTCAAAGGATATCTGGTGCCCCGTGCAAATGCGCGCCATTGGCCCCACCCCGATCCCCCGGCACGCGCGGTTTCAGCCCCGCCGTTCATTGCCCCCCTCCTGCCAAAATGCGCCGCGCCCCCCCGTTTGCCCCCCGCTGCATAGCTGCCTTGCCCGATCCGGCGGCCTGTCGCTGCGCGAAGAACTTTTCAACGGGCCCGACACCAGCTATGTCAGTGCCAAAGCCGCGCCCCTGGCGGCAGGAGGCCCTGATGAGCGAACGCGACCTGACACTGCCCGAACAGCGCCACCCCGAAAAGGCGCACCGTGCCGATAACCCGCAGCCCAAAAAGCCAAGCTGGATCCGCGTGAAAGCCCCGACCTCGGAAGGCTACAAACAAACCCGCGACATCCTGCGCGAAAAGAAACTGGTCACCGTCTGCGAAGAGGCCGGCTGCCCCAATGTGGGTGAGTGCTGGTCCCAAGGCCACGCCACCATGATGATCATGGGCGAGATCTGCACGCGCGGCTGTTCCTTCTGCAACATAGCCACCGGAAAACCCAAAGCGCTTGATGCGTTCGAGCCGGGCCGCGTCGCCCATGCCGTGGCCGAACTTGGCCTGAAACACGTCGTGGTAACCAGCGTCGACCGTGATGACCTTGATGATGGCGGTGCCGAACACTTCGCCATGACCATTCGCGCCATCCGCCACCGCGCCCCCGGCACCACGATCGAGGTTCTGACCCCCGATTTCCTGAAATGCCCGCCCTCAGCCCTTGAAACGGTCGTGGCCGCGCGTCCCGATGTCTTCAACCACAACCTTGAAACCGTCCCCGGCCTCTACCCCGAGGTGCGCCCGGGTGCCCGCTACTTCGCCAGCCTGCGCCTTCTGCAACGCGTCAAGGAGCTTGATGCGACCCTCTTCACCAAATCCGGCATCATGGTCGGTCTGGGCGAGGACCGCCCGGCTGTCTTGCAAGTCATGGATGACATGCGCGCCGCCGATGTCGATTTCCTGACCGTCGGCCAATACTTGCAACCCAGCCCGAAACACCACCGCATTGACCGCTTCGTGACACCGGATGAGTTCAAATCCTACGAGACCGCCGCCTGGGGCAAAGGCTTCAGCATGGTCTCCGCCACGCCCCTGACCCGCTCCAGCTACCACGCCGGCGACGACTTCGCCCGCCTGCGCGCCAACCGCCTGGAAAAACTGAGCCAAATCTGACTTCGCGCTTCCCCTCTTTCATACTTGCCCAAATATCCCACAGGGGGTCTGGGGGGTGTGAAAC
>JAYSQA010000386.1:0-3803 GCA_043721775.1 Rhodobacterales bacterium | reverse complement strand
CCCGGTGAGTCTCGACGTGACGGCGCGCCGCAGGCGATCCAATCTCATTGGATCGAAACATCTGCCTTCGGCCACCGGCGGTGCAGATCATCAATCACGAAGGCATGGGAATGACAGGCACCGTGTTGCGAAAGATGCGGATGATCTTGCGGCAGGTCCGGATGGTCATGGGGCAAAATCCCGGTGTCTTCCACAGGCCAGATGCGCAGCACGGCGATCAATCCAAGCGCACCTGTCCCGGCCAAGACCAGTGCTGCAACAGAAAGCCCCGCGCCTGCGCCCACCCACCCGGCGAGCGGATAGGTCACGAGCCAGCACGCGTGGCTCAGCGCGAACTGCGCGGCGAAGACCGCGCCCCGGTCGGCCTCGCGGGCCGAGCGGTTGATGATGCGGCCGATGGGCGTCTGGGTCAGGGAAAAGCCGAAGCCGATCAGCGCCCAGAGGGTGATGAGACTGGCCAGTCCGCCCACCAGCGGCACCAGCGCCACGCCCGCCACCATCAGCGCGGCCCCGCCTATCATCACCGGGCGGTCCGCCAACCGGTCAAGGATACGCGGCAGCAGGAACGCCGCCAGCATCGACCCCGCGCCGAAACCCGCAAAGGCCAGTGCCACTGCTTCCTCGCCCAGACCCAGCCGGGCCTGCACCAGAACGACCGTGTTGACATAGACCATGGCCCCCGCAGCGGCGACAGCGGCCTCCATCACCATAAGCCCGCGCAGGCGGGGCGTCCGGGTGTAGATGCGGATGCCTTTGGTCACGTCTGCCCAGAAATGGCTGTTCTCCTGCCGCACCCGATCCGGCAGGCGGGCGGTAACAACCAGCAGGGCCGAGGCGACGAACCCCACGACCGTGCCCACAAACAGCACCGGAAAGCTGACCACGGTCAGCAGCAGCGCCGCGATGATCGGCGAGGCGAGTTGCTCCAGATCCTCGGCCAGCCGCAGCAGCGAGAGGGCGTTGGTGTAGTCGTCCTCATCCTTGAGCACATCCGGGATTACCGCCTGAAAGGCCGGGGTAAAGCCTGCGGATGCAGCCTGAAGGAAGAAGATCAGCACATAGATCTGCCAGACCTGATCGACGAACGGCAGGACGGCGATCACGCCTGCGCGGATCAGGTCCAACGCCACAAGAAACGCCCGACGCGGCAGGCGTTCGGCCACCGCCGCAGCCACCGGGGCCAGCGTGACATAGGCGATCATCTTGATGGCCAGCGCCGTGCCCAGAACGGCACCGGCATTGTCGCCTGCCAACTGCCAAGCCAGCAGACCAAGCGCCACCGTCGCCAGACCCGTGCCCAGCAGCGCCACGATCTGCGCGGCAAAGAGATGCCGGAAGGTCGGGTTGCGCAGGGTAATCAGCATTACAAGAGCTTTGTCAGCGATTTGATCTCGGCCAGATCGTGATCGCCCCCGGCCGTCACACAGTGGTCGATGTGATCATGGATCAGCGCCCGCTTTGCCTCGGCCACCGCGCGCTCAACAGCGTGCAGTTGCGTGGCAAGATCGACGCAAGGTCGCCCTTCGTCGATCATTCCGATAACCCGCCGCAGATGCCCCTCGGCACGCCTCAGCCGGATGGCGATGGCGGGGTGGCTTGCATGGACATGTGTTTCTGACATATGAAAGGCGTATCCCCCACCGGGGGATAACGCAAGAAACAAGAATGGCCCTGCAAACAGGGTTTCGCTGAGGGGCAGATGCGCAGGTTTGATTGGGTCATACGGCCGCTGGCAGTGTTGATGCTGCTGCTGTCACTGGGGTCTGCCCCGGTGGCGGATGCGCTGACGCATGGCCCCGGCACTTTGGCCGCCGAAGCGGATCATGCTGTCTGGCATGCGGAAAACGGCGAGATCTGGCAGGCCGACAGCCACCAGAATCACGACAGCACCGACCACGATCACGCAACGTCCGTCATCCTGGCCTCGCAGGAAACTGAGATCTTCGATATGCGGACGTCCGCCGAATTCGGCGATCTGCCCGTGCTGTCAGGGGCGATCCGGGATGGACCGCGGCGTCCACCGCGGGAAACGGTCTGAAGATTTGAACCGGTCAGCACACTGGTGCGCGACCTCAATCAGACCTTTCCACCACAGGACTTGATCATGACATGCCCCTACCGGATGCCAACGCGCATCTGGATAACCCTTGCCACGCTGATCCTTGCCATTCTGATGGCGGGTGCGGCACTGGCCCATAACGTGACCGAAGGCGACGCCGGTTACGTGCAGGAGGTTTCCGGCTTCCTGCCCATCCCGTTCATCTATCTGGGCGCCAAGCACATGGTGACCGGATACGACCACATCCTGTTCCTGTTTGGCGTGATCTTCTTCCTGTACCGGATGAAGGATATCGGCCTTTACGTCAGCCTGTTCGCCATCGGCCATTCGGTGACGATGCTGGCGGGCGTGTGGTTCGGCATCAAGATCAACAGCTATGTCATCGACGCCATCATCGGCTTTTCGGTGGTCTACAAGGCGCTGGACAATCTTGGCGCGTTTCAGCGCTGGTTCGGGGTGCAACCCGATACCCGAGCGGCGACGCTGGCCTTTGGCCTGCTGCACGGCTTCGGTCTTGCGACCAAGATCCTTGACTATGACATCGCGCCCGATGGCCTTTTGGGCAACCTGATCGCCTTCAACATCGGGGTCGAACTGGGCCAGCTTCTGGCGCTGTCGATCATCCTGATCGCCATGGGGTTCTGGCGCAGATCGCCCCGGTTCTGGGGCCAGGCCTATACCGCCAATGTCGTGATGATGTCGGCGGGATTCCTCCTTGTTTTCTATCAACTGACGGGCCTCGCGCTCTCATGAAAGGATATATCATGCACAACGCACAAAGACCGAACCTTGATGACCTGCCAGCCGCGCGCCAGCTCTGGCGCTCAACTGCCATCGCGGCAGGGGCGGCGGCCCTGATCCTTGTCACGGTGGTCTGGCCCTCGGAATACGGGATCGACCCGACCGGCATCGGCGGCGTTCTTGGCCTGGCCGAGATGGGCGAGATCAAGTCGCAACTTGCCGAAGAGGCAGCAGCCGACCGTCTGATGATGGAAGGCCAGGTCGAGCCACAATCGTCGTTGCAGCCAGGCCTGCTGGATGTGATCTTTGGTGCCATTGTCGGCACGGCCCATGCGCAGGAAGCCCCGGCCGCAGCGCCGGTATGGAAAGACGAAATCATCTTCACGCTGGAACCCGGTCAGGGGATCGAGATCAAGCTGGTGATGGAAGAAGGCGCTGTCGCCCGGTTCGAATGGGCGGTCGAGGGCGGTGAGGTCAACTTCGACCTGCACGGTGATGGGTCAGGCAATGAGATCAGCTATGAAAAGGGCCGTTCTGTGGCCGAAGCGACGGGTGACTTGACCGCCGCCTTTACCGGCAACCATGGCTGGTTCTGGCGCAATCGTGGCGACGCACCCCTCAGCGTGACGCTGCGCGTTGCGGGTGCGTACAGCGAGATCAAGCGCTTCGATTGAAGACAGAGTGGGTGGCCGATGGCCACCCATTTACCCATGCTGTGCGCCTGCCTGAGCCGTTTGAGGGCGCAGCGCCCACCGCGCTTGCGCCACCCAAAACCGACGACTATCAAACCAGCAGATCCTCGTCATGAACGAGGGACGACCGGGGGACAGGTCAATAACTTCAGCGCTTCTTGCCCTTCCCTTGGCCGCGGGCTGCGCCGACAGTGTGCCGCACCGACCTTCGGTTGTTGGCCTTTAGCATTCATGCACTCAGGAAAACGTTCCCAACATTCCGTCGCTGCATATGCAACCGCCCCCCAACCGGAACTGTAAAAATGGGCGAT
>JAYSQA010000385.1:0-27651 GCA_043721775.1 Rhodobacterales bacterium | reverse complement strand
TTACCGTTACCGTTACCGTTACCGTTACCGTTACCGTTACCGTTACCGTCGCGGACGACGGCCTGAACTCGTTGCAAGAGGCCTTTGACCTGGCGGTGCAGACCTCGATCGCCAGCGGCAAAGCGTCAGTGATCCGCTTTGCCCAAGCGATGGACATTACTTTGCTGAACACCCTGGTGGTGCCGAAAGGCGCCAAGGTGTTGATTGACGGCGGCATCGAGGGCGATGCAACGGTTGAAACCGGGGGAAATGACGTCAGTCTGCACGGGAACAGCGGCGTGGGCTATATCTCGGGCAGCGCCCTTGGCTATGGACCCGCGCGGTTCAAGGTTGCGGTGGGCCGCGTCTTGCGGCTGTCGGATATGGAGGTGTCGAACAATCTGGTGGCGGGGGCCGCCGGGTCAAACGGCGTGTCGGGAACCAACGGATTGAACGGGAACAGCAGAACGGAAACCGGCTTGCCCGGGTCATCGGCCAGTGGCGGGCAGTCGGTGGCAACCTAGGGCGGCACGGGACAGGACGCGGTGTCAGGGGGGCTGAATCTTGGCACGCTGGTGCTGGACACGCTGGTGCTGGACCGGGTCAATATGAACCACCTGATGGCCTATGCAGGCAGTGGCGGGGCAGCAGGGTCGGGCGGCAGCGGTGGCAAGGGTGGCACGGGCACGCTGGGCGGCGCTGACGGCAATGGCGGTGTGGCGGCCAGCGCTGGCACGGGTGGCGATGCGGCGGTGACAGTCCTGAACCACGGCACGGCCAATCTGGCGGGCGGCTGGGTTTACAACGCGGGCACCAAACCGATCTGGGGCGGCAGCGGCTTTGGCGGGGTGGCGGGGTGGCGGGCAAGGGCGGCACCGGAGGGGCTGGCGTCAAGGGCGCCGACCCCCTCTCGGTCGTGATCCACGGCAACACCGGGTCCGGCGGCCATCTGGGAACCGCCGGAACCGAAGCTGCGGCGGTGGGGTGGAACGGCGCGCATGTGGCGACCGCCGACTACATCGAGGCCAACCGGACCACCATGGCCGAATTTGCCGGGCCTGATACCCCGGCCACCATCCTCATGATCTACCGGATGGGCGACGCTTCGGCGAAAGGCAGCATCACGCTGGCTGCGGCAGGCCTTGGCGGTGCCTTGGGCGGCAATCTGCAAGGCGGGCTTCATGCGGGCGATGTGATCCAGTTTGCCGCTGGCGAGGCGATGCATCAGGTCTATGTCTTTGCCAAAAGCGATGGGATTGCAGGCGGTCTCGGTAGCTACCTCTTCACCCTGACGGCGGCCACCGGCGGCGTGCTGGGTGGCAATGTCTCGGCCGGTTTCGCTGTGTCGAAGCGTGATATCGTCGGCAACGATCTGGCCAACCATCTGCTCGGAACCGACGGGGCTGATATGCTTCTGGACGGGCTGGGTAACGACACGCTGAAGGGGCAGGATGGGCCGGACAAGGTGGACGGTCAGGGCGGGCTGGATACGATGGACTATTCCGGCGTTCAGAAAGGGCTGAACGGCGTAAGGCTGGTGGCCGACATGTCCGCCAACACCGCAACGGGCCTGGGTATCGGCACCGACCAGATCTACAACATCGAGAACCTGGCGGGCTCGAACTTCAAGGACACCGTGCGGGCCGATTTCAACGGCAACCGGATTGAGGGGCGCAGCGGCAATGACAGCCTGGACGGCAATTTCGGCAATGACACCCTGCTCGGAGGCCGGGGACATGATACGTTGACAGGCGGGGTTGGGGCTGACAGCTTTGTCTTCGCGGAAGGCTTGGGCACGGCCAATCTGGACCGCATCGTGGATTTCTCGCATGTGGAACACGACAAGATCGTGCTGACCCGCACAGGGAGTGGTCCGTTTGATGCGCTTGACCTTGGGGCGGTCAAGGAAGAAGCGTTCCACACTGCCGCTGCCGCTGCGACCACCGTCCGGCATATCCTGTATGTCCGCAGCTTTGGCGCCCTGTTTTATGACGCCGATGGCTTGGGCACAGGCTTTGACCGGTTTGCCTTTGCCATCCTCGCAAGCAAACCCGTGCCGGCCGTCGACGATTTCCTTGTGATCTGATTTCGCACGATCAACGGCTTGTTGGCGTGGCCTCAATCGGTATAGTCCATCCCCAATGACCGGCCAAATCCTTGGGCCAAATCTTTGGGGGAAACCGACATGAAACGCTCTCGCGTCAACGAGATCATGGCAGCCGCAGATGACATGATCCGCCAGTACGGCTTTGTCCTGCCGCCCTTCGCCAAGTGGTCGCCGTCCGAGTTCAAGGCCAATGCCCCGCGGGCTTCCCGCGTGATCGAGGGCCGCTGCGGCTGGGATATCACCGACTATGGCCAAGGCCGTTATGACCAGATGGGCCTGTTCCTGTTCACCCTCCGCAACGGCTCGCTGGCCGACCTGCAACGCGGCGGCGGCATGTGCTATGCCGAAAAGCTGCTGATCTCACGCCAGGATCAGCTGTCGCCGATGCACACCCACGTCATCAAGGCCGAAGACATCATCAACCGCGGCGGGGCCACGCTGGTGGTGGAACTGACCGGGTCCGACCCGGACGGCAACTGCTCGGACAAGCACGGCGGCATGGTGCGCTGCGACGGTATCGACGTGCCCTACGCGCCGGGCCAGAAGCTGAAACTGGCTCCCGGCGAAAGCGTCACCCTGATGCCGGGCGACTGGCACGCCTTTTGGGGCGAGGGCGGCGACGTGCTGATCGGCGAAGTGTCCACCGTCAATGACGACGTCACCGACAATGTCTTCCGCGAACCCATAGGCCGCTTTGCCCGGATCGAGGAAGACGTGGCACCCACTCATCTTCTGGTCAGCGACTACGAACACTGGCTAAGGTAGGGCCCGGATTCAAGGAGGGGTTTCACCCCTCGGCCCAAGGGGGCCTCACCCCAGGATATTTGGACAAGAATGAAAGGGGCGCCGAAGAAAAAGCGAGCCCCTTTGCGATTTCATTCTTGCCTAAATATCCCCGCCGGAGGCTCTGAGGCCGGGTCAGGGCGCGGACAGCAGGTCGCCCAGGATGCGGCCGGCTTCGGTGCGGGGTGCGGACAGCGGGGTGCGGTTTTCGCCAGGGAAGAAGCGGGCGCGGGTGGCGGTGGGCATGGGCTGCGGCGTGGCAATGACCACGCGCGGGCCGATGCGCCGGGTCTCGGCCTGCCAGCTGGTGGCAAGCGCGATCTGGGCGGCTTTGGAGGCGCCATAGGCTCCGAAAAACTTCTGCCCGGCGCGGGGGTCGTCAAAGAACAGGGCGGTGCCGTTGCCCGCGCGCAGCAGGGGTTCGACCATTGGGATCAGTTGCCCGGTGGCGCGGATGTTGGTGGCCAGCGCCTTTTCCCAGTCTTTGGCCGCCAGTGACCCGGCGGGGGCAAGCGGTGTCGCATGGATCGCCGCGTGGGCCCAAAGGTTCAGATGGCCCCAGCGCTCGTAAATCGACAGGCACAAGTGCCGCATCGCATCGTCATTGGTGACGTCCATCGGTGCCAGGGTCACCCCACCCGCACCCGGCAGGCCAAGTGCCTTTACGCGGTCGTCCAGATCTTCCAAGCCTCCCACGGTGCGCGCCACGGCGACCACATGCCAGCCGCGTGCGGCCAGTTGCTCGGCAAGGGCCGCGCCAAGCCCGCGGGAGGCTCCGGTGACAAGGGCGATGTTCTGGGTCATGGCGACAGCCTTCCATAGGATCGCGGCGGGGATATGCCAGCGGCAGGTTTGAGGCAAGGGGGCCATGCACGGCCGGCCCCCCAAGAATTTTCGCCGAAAATTTCTGGGCTTGGCCTGGCGGCGGTGATCTTGGCAAGGCGGGCCCCGATCAGCTTCGGGAGCAGCGCTTTGGGGGACTCCGCCGGCGCAAGGTTTTGACGTCGGCGGTCTTGGCGGCACATTGAACGGAAAGGGTGCTGTATTGCGGGCAATAGCCGCACTTTACCTTGAGGCCCGCCATTCTGCGCCGCTTTGGCTCCGGCGGGCGAAAGCGGCGCAGGGCGTCACTGGTCACGTGCAGATGTTCCGGCAGGCGCGCCTTGATGATCGCTCAGCGCCTGGCATGCCGCGCGTTGGGCACAGGGCAGGGCGCAAACCCAGGCCTTTCCCTCTGCACTCACTCCGCCGCCTTCATCTCGAACCCCTCGTCGATCTTGTCGGACGGGGTGATGGGATAATCGCCGGAAAAGCAGGCGTCGCAGAATTTCGGTGCCTTGGGGTTGCGGCCATTGGCCTCGCCAGCGGCGCGGTAGAGACCGTCGAGGGTGATGAACTTAAGGCTGTCCACCCCGATCCACTCGCGCATTTCCTCTTCCGACATGGTGGCGGCCAGCAGCTTTGACCGTTCGGGCGTGTCGACACCGTAAAAGCACGGCCATGCGGTGGGGGGCGATGCGATGCGGAAGTGAACCTCGGCAGCGCCCGCCTCAAGGATCATGTCCTTGATCTTGCGCGAGGTCGTGCCGCGCACCACCGAATCGTCGACCAATATCACCCGCTTGCCCTTGATCAGCGCCCGGTTGACGTTCAGCTTCAGGCGCACGCCCATGTTGCGGATGGATTCTGTCGGCTCGATAAAGGTCCGGCCCATATACTGGTTGCGGATGATCCCCATCGCATAGGGGATGCCGGATTCCTGACTGTAGCCGATTGCCGCTGGCGTGCCCGAATCCGGCACCGGGCAGACAAGGTCGGCATCGACCGGGGCCTCCCTTGCCAGCTCCACACCGATCTGGCGGCGGGTTTCATAGACCGACCTGCCACCAAGAATCGAATCGGGGCGGCTGAAATAGACATGCTCGAAGATGCAGAAGCGCGAGGCTGGGGCACCGAAAGGACGCGATGAGGTGATCTTGCCATCCTCGATCACCACCATCTCGCCCGGTTCGATCTCACGCACGAACTCCGCGCCGATGATGTCGAGTGCACAGGTTTCCGAGGCCAAAGCCCAGGAACTGTCGCCCACCCGGCCCAGAACCAAGGGCCTGACGCCCAATTGGTCACGCACGCCGATCAGCTTGGTGCGGGTCATGGCCACGACGGAAAATGCACCCTCTACCCGGCGCAAAGCGTCTTTCATCCGTTCCGGAATGGTTTTCTGGATCGAACGGGCCATCAGGTGAATGATGCACTCGCTGTCAGACGAAGATTGGAAGATTGACCCGCGCTCGATCAGTTCCTTGCGCAGGGCGTGGGCGTTGGTCAGGTTGCCGTTGTGGGCAATTGCGGCCCCGCCCATCGAGAATTCACCGAAGAAGGGCTGCACGTCGCGGATTGCGGTAGCGCCCTTCGACCCAGCCGTGGAATAGCGCACATGGCCGATGGCAAGGGCACCGGGCAGGCCATTCATCACGTCTGGCTTGGTGAAATTGTCGCGCACATAGCCGAAGCGGCGTTCCGAGTTGAAGCCAGAGGTCGGATCGTAACTGACGATCCCGCCAGCTTCCTGGCCACGGTGCTGTAGCGCGTGCAGGCCAAGGGCTACGAAGTTCGAGGCATCCTTGACACCAATCACGCCAAAAACACCGCACTCCTCTTTCAGTTTATCATCATCAAAAGGGTGTGCGTAATGGCGCTGCATGGTTCCTCCGGCGTCGGGTGAATCTGCGGGTGGTTTAGGACTTTGAAACAGGGAAGTCACCCCCGGAACGACCGCCTTCGCTGCAATGCAGCCATGCTGCGATCAATTGCCCGTGGTTGGGGCGGTGGTGGTTGGGGCTGCCGTGGCCGGTGCCGAGGTGGCCGGTGCCGTTGTGGCCGCACCTGCAGGCGCGCAGATGGCGGTCAGGCCATTGTAACGCTCGACAATCTGGCTGAGCAGGTTGTTGGGCATCGCCCCCTCGACCCCGCCCTTGAAGCCGGCATAGACCTTGGCCGAGCGCGACTTGTCCACCATGTCAACCGACTGGTGCGCCATGTCGTAGATCAGGAAGGCCGCAGTCACCAGGGCGATGCCACGCACGGCCCCGAACAGAAAGCCCAGGCCCTGATCAATCCCGCCAAGGAAGGACCGTTGCACGACCGAGGAAAACAGCGGTGTGAACAACGAGGCGATGATCAGCCCGATGGCAAAGACCAAGGCAAAGGCCGTGATGATCGACAATTCGCAGTTGTCGCCGATGACCTTGTTGATCACCGGAATTTCCTTGACCAGCGGTTGGGCTGCGCCTGCGAACAGATAGGCCAGCACCGCCGCCCCGATCCATCCGGCAATCGCCAGAACCTCACGCACGACGCCGCGCGAATAGGCAAGGACGGCCGAAAGGACGATAACACCGGCGACGACGCCGTCAACGAGGGTAAAACCGTTCATTCTTCTCTCCCGCGCCTTCGCTTGCGCCAATTCCGCCACCAGCGCCGCTTTTCAGCCCGCACCCGTTCTTCAGCCTGCGCCAAACATCTCGCCCACAAACGCCGTCAGGTCAGGCATCTCACGCAAGATGATCCCTGACGCCTGGGTATATTTGGATAACCGGGGTGCCACAGCCTGTGTGAAACCAAGTTTCGAGGCTTCTTTCAACCGGTTTTCCGTCTGACCGACCGGACGAAGCGCGCCAGACAGGCTGATCTCGCCGAAAAGCACCATATCTGGCGGAATTGCCACATCCTCACGCGCCGAAAGGATGGCACCGGCAATGGCCAGATCGGCGGCAGGTTCGTTGACGCGCAGGCCACCGGCCACGTTCAGGAACACATCCAGCCCGGCAAAGGAAATGCCCACCCGCGCTTCCAGCACCGCCAGAATCGTCGACAGCCGTCCGCCGTCAATGCCCACCACCGTCCGGCGTGGCGTACCCAGGGTAGAGGGTGCCACCAGCGCCTGAATCTCGCTCAGGACCGGCCGCGTCCCTTCGATGCCGGCAAAGACCGCTGATCCCGGCGTGGCCTTCTCACGGTCCGACAGGAACAGGGCCGAGGGGTTTGACACCTCGGCCAGTCCCGCGCCGGTCATCTCGAACACGCCGATTTCATCCGCCGGACCGAAACGGTTCTTCACCGCGCGCAGGATGCGGAACTGGTGCCCACGCTCGCCTTCGAAATAAAGTACGGTGTCGACCATGTGTTCCACCACCCTGGGCCCGGCAATCTGGCCATCTTTGGTGACATGGCCGAC
The DNA here is from genome assembly GCA_043721775.1 of Rhodobacterales bacterium. GTDB lineage: Bacteria > Pseudomonadota > Alphaproteobacteria > Rhodobacterales > Rhodobacteraceae > Stagnihabitans. The sequence goes on along the minus strand of JAYSQA010000385.1, from coordinate 20,545 downwards.
CAGAATGACCGAAACGCCGCGCTTCTTGGCAAATGTCACCAACTCATGCGCCGCAGCCCTGACCTGAGACACCGAACCGGGGGCCGATTCAATGGAATCAAGCCACATGGTCTGAATGGAATCAATCACCGCCAGCGCGGGGCGTTCGCGGTCGAGCGTAGTCAGAATATCGCGCAGGTTGGTTTCCGCCCCCAGCATCACCGATGCATCCTGCAACCCCAACCTTTGCGCCCGCATCTGCACCTGTGCCGCAGCCTCTTCGCCCGAGATATACATGCACTTCAGACCCGCCCGCGCAAAGGCCGCCACCGCCTGCAACAGCAGCGTTGACTTGCCGATGCCGGGGTCCCCGCCCACCAGAATGGCCGAAGCCGCCACCAGCCCGCCGCCCAGCACCCGGTCCAGTTCCGCCATGCCAGAGGCGGCACGCGGCGGCGCCTCTCCCAACGTTGCCAGATCGGTCAACGCAATGGTGCGCCCCTTGGCCACCGGCCCCTTGGGGCCAGCGGATAGCGGAGACTCCTCAACCAGCGTGTTCCACGCCATGCAGGCATCGCACTGGCCGTTCCACTTCTTGTGACTGGCGCCACAAGCCGTGCAGGTGAAGGTATGGGAAGCTTTGCTCATCCCCGCTTGATGCTATGAAAGTCGCCCCGGTTCAAGCTTGGCCTGAGGTGCGGACCATGCCGCCGACAACGCCATGGATGCCAGAATGCAGAAAGTGAACAGCCCCGGGCCCCAAGTCACCTCGACCGCTGGTGTGCAACCCCCGCTTCCGGGCGCGGGGGTGTACCCCCCCCCGATGGCAGCGGGTGCTTGGGTGTGAAACGGCAATGGGCTTAATCCGCCGGTCGGGTAGCCGCGCTTATTTCCCCGGCTTGGACAGGCTGACGACATTGGCTGGCGCCGCATCCTCGTGGTCAAAGTCATAGCCCAGCGTCGGCAGCATCTCTTTCAGGTCGGCGTCTAGCCTGCGGATCTGCTGGTGGGCGGTGCGCTCTTCGGCCTCGACATTGGCCAGCCAGGGGCGCAACTCGTTACAGGTGCGGCGGGCGGCGGCAATGCAGTCTGTCAAGGCATGCGCCTCTTCCTGGCGCTGTTTGAGGAAGATGCGGGCGCGGCTGACCTTGTCGTCGGAATAGGTGCGGGCAAGGTCGCGCGACAGAAAGCTCATCGCGGCGGCAAGGTGCAGCAGTTCGGGTTCCAGCGCGCCAAGGTCGGGATGCTGGCGCAGATGGTCAAAGCGGGCGCGCATTGATTCGAACCCGGCCGACAGGGCGAAGACGCCGGTGCGGTCGGCAGCATGGGCGATACGGTAGGCGCGGGCGACATCCTCCATCCCGACGGCGAAAGACCGGTGGCTGCGCTCCAGCCGGACCACGCGCAGATGCGTCGGCAGGTAGAACCCCAGCGCCAGCATCAGCCCGGTCAACGCAACCTGTGCCCACATTCCGGCCGCAGGCACAGGCTGAGCGCCATAGGACAGGCCAAGATCAGGCCAGGGCAACAGGCCAACTGCGGCAGCCAGACTGGCCAGCGTCAACCCAAGGGCTGACAACAGAATAGGCATCAATACAACCTGTCCAAACCAGCCCTGAAGCTGGCGCAAAGTCTCTTTCAAGGTCACTGGCATCACACTTTCCCGAACGCTTCAAATTCAAGGTAAATTTTGCCGGTTTTGCAATGATTTTCATCCCTTGTCCTCGGATGCCGATCAAAAACAGGAAGACAAGCCGGGATTGTTTCTAGTCGCGCAACAAACATCAACCAGAACGGGAAATCCGAACAAACCAGCGGAATCGGACCCGCAGCACCCGCAGACTCGGACAAGCGCGCTTTGACCTGCGCGCGAATGCGCCTTTTGTCCGGCTTTACCCGATGAAATGCGCCACGGTCAGGTCGGCGGCGTAAAATGACCGATGCAGTCCGTAGGACAGCACAAAACCATTCCTCCGGCGGCTTTGCAGGTACGGGGCCACAAAGCCGAAGGTGGTGGCGGCGATTGTGTAGCGGGAGACGTAGAAGGTGTTCTTGCCCTCAAACGCCAGCGACAGATGCACCGCACCAAAGCCAGGTGCGATCAGGATGGCCGTGGTGCGCAGGGGCAGGCCGATCCGGTGAAAGCCCGCGATCAGGGTGGTGATCAACACCTGTTGAAACAGAATCTCGGCGGATTTTGGCAGGAAGTACCATGGGGTTGCGGCCAAGAGCCGGGAAAAGGCTCAGCGGCCTTTCAGTCGATGGCGGGCAGCAGGCCAAGCACGAAGACGGCGAAGGTTGCAAAGACCGCCACTATCGCCACGCCGGGCCAATAATCGGCGGGCGGCAGTTCTCGTGCGGCCCATGTCAGGCAGGATTGCCGGTACAGCACCACCACCAGACCGCAGGCTACCGCACAGAACAGCGCGAACAGCACAGGAGCGTCGTTGTAGCCGTTGTCTGACCCCAGCGCCGTCTGGATGCGGAAGAAAAGAACTGACGTCAGCGTCCAAAGCCCCGCAACAACCGCCAGCCGCTGTCCGATATCAAGCCACATGGCGAAGGAGCCTGTTTTCACCGGACAGATTCGATAGGCCCTTCAGCCCGTCCGTGGATGAACTGTTGCAGGTAAGGGTCTGATGCGGCATCCATTTCCGCCACGGGCCCCGTCCAGCGGATCAGCCCGTCATGCAGCATCGCCACCCGGTCAGCAATGGCGCGCACCGAGGTCATGTCGTGGGTGATTGTCATCGCGGTGACGCCCATTTCCACCACAATTTCACGGATCAGGGTGTTGATGACGCCGGACATGATCGGGTCAAGGCCGGTGGTGGGTTCATCAAAGAAGATCACCTCGGGCTCGGCGGCTATCGCCCTTGCAAGGCCTACGCGCTTTTGCATGCCACCGGACAGTTCGGCCGGGTACAGATCGGCCACATTGGGTTTCAGCCCGACACGGCGCAGCTTTTCAAGCGCCACCTCGCGTGCATGGTCCTTGGTCATCGGCCTCGCACCGCGCACCAGCCGGAACGCCACATTCTCCCACACCCGCAGCGAGTCAAACAGGGCGCCGCCCTGAAACAGCATGCCAAAGCGGGCAAGAAAGGGATCGCGGTCGCCCCCTGATTTCGTGCGAAGCGTCACATCCTGACCGTCCAGTGTGATGCTGCCTTGGTCGGGCGTCACCAGCCCAAGGATGCATTTCAGCAGCACCGATTTGCCGGTGCCCGACCCGCCAATGATGACCATGCTTTGCCCCTTGGGGATCACAAGATCCACCCCTCGCAGCACATGGTTGGGGCCGAAGGCTTTGTGCACATCCGTGAGGGTGATCATGATGAAAAGAACATCCCCGTCAGGATGTAGTTGGCCGCCAGTATCAGAACGGACGCCGCCACCACCGCCGACTTCGTAGCCGCCCCGACACCCTGCGCGCCGCGGCCTGAATTCATCCCGGCATAACAGCCCATCAGCGCCACGATAAAGCCAAAGACTGCGCCCTTGACCAGACCAGACCCCACATCCCAGAACTCCAGAAAATCGGTGGTGTTCTTGAGATAGGTTGAGGAGTTGAAGCCCAGCTTGGTGATCCCCACCAGCCAGCCGCCTGCAATACCGATGCTGTCACCCACCGCCACAAGGATCGGCACCGCCAACGTTGCCGCCAGCACGCGGGGCACGGTCAGGTATTTCATCGGATGGGTGGACAGGGTGACCAAAGCGTCAATCTGTTCGGTCACCTTCATCGTTCCAATCTCGGCGGCGATAGACGATGCCACCCGCGCCGCCACCATCAACCCGCCCAGCACCGGCCCCAGTTCCCGCGCCATCCCGATGGCCACGATCTGCGGCACCACGGCCTCGGCACTGAAGCGCGAGCCGCCGGAGTAGATTTGCAAGGCCAGTGCGCCGCCGGTGAAAAATGCCGTCAATCCGACGACGGGCAAGGAAAACCAGCCGATCTGCATCAAGGCCGCGCCAAATTCGCGCCAGTAGAACGGCGGGGTCAAGAGGTGGCGCAGGGTATCAAAGGCGAACAGCACCACACGGCCAAAGGCCGCCAGCACCGCCAGCACCGGACGCCCGATGCGCGCCAGAACCGCGCCGATCATCCGCGCGGTCCGCCCACATAGCGGCGGTCAAGGCGCGGGGCGAGACGGGTCAGCAGTTCATAGCCGATCGTGCCCGCCACATCGGCCAACTGGTCAAGCGTCTGGTTCGGGCCGATCAGATCCAGCGTTTCGGGCGCGTGGCCAAGGTGGCTGACATCGACGGTGATCAGGTCCATCGACACCCTCCCCACCAGAGGGCAGGGCACATCCCCGGCCCACAGCGTCGCCCGGTTTGACAGGCTGCGGATGATGCCATCGGCATAGCCGCCCTGTACGGTGGCAATCAGGCTGGGCCGATCTGCCACCCAGGTGCAGGAATAACCCACCGCCTCGCCCGGGGCCACCAACCGGGTCTGTACCACCGGCAAGGACAGGCCTACCACGGGCGCAGCGCCTTCGTAAGGCCGCCCGCCGTACAGGCCGATGCCGGGGCGCGTCAGGTCGAAGTGATAGGCTGGCCCCAACAGAATGCCGCCCGTCGCGGCAAGGCTGCGCGCTATGCCGGTGCCATCGGTCATGGCGTGGAAATTGGCCAGCTGCATCTCGTTCAGGGCATGGTCCGGGTCATCGGCACAGGCCAGATGCGACATCAGCAGTTCGGGTCCGGCCTCCAGCACGAAGGGGGCTGCTGCCTCCCATTCCGCCTCTTCCATGCCAAGCCGGTTCATGCCGGTGTCAAGCTGGATACCGAAGGCCTGGCCCGGTAGCGCCTCCAGATGGCGGGTCACCTGATCAAGGCTGTTCAGCATCGGCGTCAGGTCATGGTCGCGGATCAGCGCTGTGTCGCCCGCCATATGGCCTGACAGGATGTTGATCTGCGGCCCGGGGCCAAGCGCTTTGCGCACCTGCACGCCCTCTTCCGCCGCCGCCACGAAAAACCGGCGCGCCCCGGCATGGGCCAAAGCCCGCACCACCGGCCCGACGCCCAGTCCGTAACCATCCGCCTTCACCACGCCAGCCGTTTGCACGCCCGAAGCCGAGGCACGGTCCAGCGCCCGCCAGTTGGCGGTCAGCGCGTCAAGGTCGATGGTCAGGGATGCAACAGCCATGCGGCGGTTTTGACAGGCGGGGGCGCGGGGTCAAGGGGGAATTTGGACCGCTGCGACGTTAGCACCTGTGGGGCGACAATCCGCCACGCTGTAGCATGCGGACAAGGCAGGAGGACGCATGACCGACCACACCCGCGACGGCGACAGTCTCGACGACACCCGCGAAGGTGACACCCGCGATGGCGAAGCGCACCACAGCGAAGCCCGTGCTGACGACACCCGCGACGGCTATCCCCGTGCAGGTGATACCGACGGCGACACCCGCAACAACGCCCGCGACGGCGACACCCGGAACAACGCCCGCGACGGCGATGCCCGCGCTCACGACTCCCGCGAAGTCAACACCCGCGATGGCGACACTCGCGAGATGGGGCTGACGCTGCTGACCGTGCTTGGCCTCGTGGTGGCGATGTTCTCTCGTTTCGCGGTGACGCTGCCCTCAGGGGTGGTGTCGGGTGCCCTGATCCTGGCGTATCTTGCGGGCGGGGTGCCTGCCGGGACCCAAGCGCTGCGCGAGTTGTTTGGCAAATTTCGTCTGGATATTGACCTGCTGATGGTGGTGGCTGCCCTCGCCGCAGCCTCGGTTGGCGCGGTGCTGGAGGGGGCTGTGCTGCTGGCGCTGTTTTCCCTGTCCGGCACGGCGGAGCATCGGGCCTTGGGCAAGGCCCGCCGTGCGGTCGAGGCGCTGATGGCGCTGCGCCCGGAATCCGCCCTGCGTCTGGGGATGGCGGGCGTTGACAAGGTGGCGGGTAATCACGATGTGGCGGGCATCGAAGGGCTGCCGTGCGTCGAAGAGGTTGCCGGGCGTCGAAAAGGTTGCCGTGCGCGATCGTGTCGTCGGTGACCGTGTCATCCTGCGCCCCAGGCTCGCGGGTGCCGGTCGATGGCGTGCTGACCGAAGGCATCGGCGAGATTGACGAAAGCACGATCACCGGGGAATCGGTTCCGGTGGCCAGAGAACCCGGATCAAAGCTGCATGAGGCGACGGTGAACCTGAACGCTGTTCTGACGATGGAAGTGACGCGCACGCTGAACCAATCCACCGTCGCCCGGATGATCGCCCTGATGACCGAGGCGCAGGGCATGAAGACGCCCTCGGAACGCTTCAGCGACTGGTTCGTCCAGCGCTGTACGGTGGCCGTCCAGGTCGGGTCGGTTGCTGCCTGGCTGGTGATGCTGGGAATGGGCATCCCGCAGACCAGGGCGTTGGACCAGGCGGCAACGCTGCTGGTCGCGGCATCACCCGGCGCGCTGGTGATCTCGGTCCCTGTCGGCATCCTGTCCGCCCTGTCCGTGGCGGCACGCGGCGGGGTGCTGTTCAAGGGTGGGGCCGCACCGGAACGGCTGGCCGAGGTCAGCATCTTCGCCTTCGACAAGACCGGCACCTTGACCACTGGCACCCTGACGACTGGCACCCTGACGACCGACCGGGCCGAGGTGATATCGGTGGTGGCGCTGGACGGCGACGAGGCCAGCTTGCTGACGCTGCGGACGCTGCAGGCCGCGGTCGAGGCGCATTCCGAACACCCCATCGCCGGTGCCATCAGGCGCGAGGTGAAACGGCGTGGTCTGGTGGCGGTGCCGGTGACCGAGGTGGTCACCATTCCCACCGAAGGCATCACCGGCACGGATGCCACAGGCGCGCTTTGGGCCGGCAACTGCCGCATGGCGGCGCGCATGGCGGCGGCACCCGATCATGCCGGTTTTGCCGACCTCGCCTCAGGTGCCCATACACGTGTCTGCCTTGGCCAGGGTCCGCGCCTGCTGGGGGGCAGTCGCCGTGGCCGACCAGCCCCGCGCCACCTCTCGCGCCGGGATCGCGGCGCTGCGGCGCGTGGGCGTCAGCCAGATCGTGATGATCACCGGTGACCGCCGCCCCGTGGCCCTGCGCATCGCCGAAACCCTCGGCATCACGCAAACCGAGGTCCACGCCGACATGCTGCCACAAGACAAGGCGGCGCTGGTCGATGCCATGGCCCGCACTGGCAAGGTCGCCTTTGTCGGCTGCGGCGTGAATGACGCCGCAGCCCTCGCCGGCGCCGATGTCGGCATCGCGATGGGGGCGGCAGGCAGCGAGGTAGCCCTGCAAACCGCTGACGTGGCGCTGCTGTCAGACAACGTGCAGCGTCTTGCCGCCGCCCACCGCCTTGCCCGCCGCACCATGGCCGTCATCCGCCAGAACCCGACCTTCGCCATCGGCGCGATGCTGTCGCTGTCGCTGTCGCTGTCGCTGTCGCTGTCGCTGTCGCTGTCGCTGTCGCTGTCGGGAATCGGCCACGAAGGCGGCACGCTGCTTGTCGTGCCGAACGGCCTTCGCCTCCTTGCCGACCCGATCCGCACCACCTTAAAGCTCCCCCGCCGCCCCCATTTGCCCTTTGCAGCAATACTCCGGGGTCCGGGGCTGGCCCCGGCTGCCAGCCAAGTGACCGGGGCCCGTTGGCCCTCATCTCTGGCTGTGGCACAAGGCGGCAAGGCCTGATGCCTCAATCGGATGCAACCATGTGACTCCAGAAAAACCCTCATGCGCACCAGGTTCCGGGTCGGTCGGGGTGGTCCGCACTCAAACCAAATGGCATGGGGGTTTTGGCACCGGGTTTCAGCGCTGCGGCACCACTTGGCGTGATCATTCCCTTAGCTACCCTTGCGCAACACCTGTGTGACCTCTGCCATGATTGACAGTGCAATCTCGGCTGGCGACTTCGCGCCGATGTGCAACCCGGCGGGCGCGTGGATGCGGGCAAGATCCGTATCGGCGAACCCAAGGGCGCGCAGCCGCTCCAGCCGCTTGGCATGGGTGCGGGTCGAGCCGAGGCAGCCAAGGTAATAGACTGGCGACCGCAAGGCGAAGGCAATCGCGGGGTCATCCAGCTTGGCGTCATGGGTCAGGGTGATGATGGCGCTGCGGCTGTCAGGGGTGAAGCGGGGCAGGGCCTCGTCCGGCCACTCCTCTACCAAAGCCTCGCCCGGAAAGCGCGCAGCCGACCCGAATGCGGATCGCGGGTCGATCAGCGTCACCGCATGGCCAAGGGCGCGCGCCATCGGTAGCAAGGCCTGCGCAATCTGCACCGCCCCCACCACGAACAACCGCAGCGGTGGGTTGTGAACCCCGATGAAGCGCCCCTCTTCGGCCGCCGATTTATCGGCGGCCAGCGCCTGGTCGACCGCTGGATCGTGGCCCTTGGCCACGAGGCGGCGGGCGAAGGTGTCAAGGTCCGTCACCAGCACCACCGCCTGTGGCTGCGCCCGGAACGCGACCAGATCGGCGAGCAGACGTTCCGGAAGGGAAGTCTCGCCCGCGTCCAACGGCTCCAGCAGCACCCGGATCGTGCCGCCACAGGCCAGGCCCACGGCAAAAGCCTCTAGGTCTGCCACGCCGTAGGTCAAGAGCCGCGCCGCACCGCCCGCTTGCGCCTCGGCCACCACCGCGCCCTCGACACAGCCGCCCGAAACGGACCCCATCATGTCCCCATCCCCGGCCACCACCATCTGTGCCCCCGGGGGTCTAGGGGCAGAGCCCCAGGTGTCCACCACCGTGGCAAGCCAAGGCCGCCGCCCGGCGCGCAGCCAGTTCAGAGCAATTTCGGGGATCTGGTCGGGGGAAAATGCAGTGTCGGTCATGGTCACCTCTGCCACCATCCTGAACCGGTCCGCGCCAAAAGGAAACGCCGCCGAACCAGGTTCGGCGGCGCCAGTCTCATGTCAGGCGTTCACTCGGCGGCTTGCTGCAACAAGGGCGTGATGATGCGCACCGCAACCCGGCGGTTGGCCCGTTCATCGCCGCCGCTGTCAACAGCCAGCTCTGTCTCGCCGTAGCCCTGCACCACCATGTTCTCTGGCGGCACCTGGAAATACTCGGTCAGCGCCTTGGCCACCGATTCCGCGCGCCGGTCTGACAGCGCAAGGTTCGATGCGGCAGAGCCTACGGCATCGGTATGGCCTTCTATCAGGAAAACCTCGCCGGGGTTCTGGTCGATCATGTCAGTGATGAAGCGGCCCAGCCTGGCCAGCTTGCGGGCCTCGGTCGGCTGGATCGCGGCGGACCCGGTTTCAAACGTGATGTTGGTCACGTCGATCGTGGGGGCCAGCCAGCGCACTTCCTTGATGGTGCGGATCTGGCGCAACGAGAACTTCTGGCCCAGATCCTCGGCATCCGCCGAAGCCAAAGCCGCCCGCATTGCCGCATCGCCGCCATCCACCGTGATCTTGTTGCGATCTGCCATCGGCTTGGGCAGCGTCGTCACATCAATCCGGCGTTCGGGCTGCAAGTCGTCGATCAGCACGGTTGCACGGCCTTTGGTGTCATAAGCCACCCGTTGCAGCACCCGGCCCGATGCATCGCGCACCGTGGAAATCTGGCTGCCATCCTCACGCGTCACGACAGACCGTGTCGAGCCGTCCTTGAAGGTCTGCGTCGTCACCTTCGAGCCGGGTTGGCGCAACAACGAGTTGTCGTCCTTGTAGACCTGATAGCTGCCGTCCTGTTGCTTGACCACAACCCTGTCGCCGGTGTTCGAGACGACTTGTTGCTTGTTGTTATTGATCATAGCGCCGATGACCAAAGCGCCAAGCGCCAGAAGACCCACCTTCTCCAGATCAGACAGGCCGGATTTCTTGCCCGGCGCCACCTGAACCGGGGCTGCCGCAAAGTCTTGCGCGGAAGACCGGGTGTCGGCCTTGGTGACCGTTTCAGTGGTGACAGTCACGTCCTTTGAGGGTTCCGGCGGCGGCAGGTCCTTCAAGGGCGCCGTCAGATCGGTGCCTTCCGCAGCAGCAGCCGCCACGGGAGAGACGGGGTCCTGCACGGTCGCATCCGTGCCGGGGCCTGCGTCAGGGGAAGCCAGAACGGTTTCCAGCGTCTGAGTCGCCTGTTCATCGACCACAGGCACCTCAACGGGCTTCAGGTTCGGGTCAGCGGCGGCAGCGGCGGCGGCCACCTCCTGCGCCTTCTGAGCGGCGGCGATATTGGCCGCGTCCATCGCCGCCTGTTCGGCTGCGGCTTTGTCGGCAGCCGCCTTGTCAGTGGCAGCCTTGTCACTCGCAGCCTGATCCGCCGCCGCCTTATCTGCGGCAGTCTGGTCGGCGGCAGCTTTGTCAGCAGCGGCTTTGTCCGCAGCAGCCTGATCCGCAGCCGCCTTATCTGCGGCAGTCTGGTCGGCGGCAGCTTTATCTGCGGCAGCCTTGTCAGCAGCCGCTTTATCGGCTGCCGTCTGGTCGCCTGCCGCTGCCGCGAGGGCTGCGACTTTCTTCTCGGCCGCTGCGGCGCATTTGGCGGTCTTGACCGCAACCACGCAGACAGCGCCGTCCGGGCAGGCGGTGGCCTTGTTGGGCAGGCAGATGACTTCGGTGCCATCCGCCGTCGTCACTGTCTTGAATGCCGGTGCCGTATCGGTCGCCACCGTCGCATCCGCCGGAGCGGTGGTGCCATCGGCAGCCTTCTGATCCGCAACCGCCTTGTCAGCCGCAGCCTTGTCAGCCGCAGCTTGATCGGCGGCTGCCTGGTCAGCGGCGGCCTTGTCGGCTGCGGCTTGATCGGCGGCTGCTTGATCAGCAGTGGCCTTGTCGGCTGCGGCTTGATCGGTTGCTGCCTGGTCAGCGGCGGCCTTGTCGGCTGCGGCCTTGTCGGCTGCGGCTTGATCGGCGGCGGCTTTCTCAGCGGCTGCCTGGTCAGCAGTGGCCTTGTCGGCTACGGCTTTCTCGGCGTTGGCCTGGCAATTGTCGGGGTCGATTGCCACGGCGCAAAGCGCGCCATCCGGGCAGGCGGTCTTCTTGTCGGGCAGGCAGATCACCTGCTGGTCGCCCACCATCACCGTTTGCAGATCCTGCGCTTGCGCCGCAAAGGGGGGCACCACGTATAATGCCAGCGACAGGATTGTTGACGTGTTGATCAATAGTTTCATGCACACACCTTTCGTAGGGAAGTGGTCGGGTCACTGGGAAGTGGTCAGATTACAGGGAAGTGGTCAGATTACAGGGAAGAAACAGGGTCGTAGGGAAGTGGTCGGGTCACGGGGAAGCGGTCGTGTCGTAGCCAGGCGGGCCATCGTGAAGGGACAAGGTCGTCCAGACGCGGTCCGTCAGACCAGTGCGGCGGGCAAGGCACTGATTCTGCCAAGCCTTGGGCTCATCTGCCAGAGTTCCCGCTTGATATGCGATAGCGCACCCCCTGTCAGGCAATGACGAAGCTGCCCGCTGGGCAACTGTATGCCAGCTTAGGTCTGATGCGGGGCTTGCGACCCTATCACAGGCTAGCGAGCAGCCCACAGGGCCAGCGTGCGCCTGATATTCTGGGCATGAACCTGTTCGTAGGGCGCAAACCAGATCAGGGTACCTTGCGCCAGATCGGGCCCGATCACCTCGGCCAAAGGTTTATCCGCCGCCTGCGGGCTGTGCTTCAGGTCTTGCAGCCAGCGGATATAGCGTCTGGTTGCGGTCAGCAGGCCCGCATCATAGCCCCCGCTTTCAATCACCCCGGCAGCACCGTGGTTGGGCAGCACGAAGCGCGGCTGCAAGGCGGACAGGCGGTCAAGGTCGGCAAGATGCGTGGCGAAATCGGCTGGCTCTCCGACATAGGTGACGCAATCCTCGACCGTATCGCCAGCCAGCAGGATACCTTCATCGGGCAGCCACAGCACGGTGGCATCGTCAGAATGGATGTTCGCCTCGATCAGGATGATGCGGCGGGTGCCGATTGTCATCTGCATCTGGCCGGAAAACACCCGGTCGGGCAGGATCAGCGGGGAAATCACCGGAAGGCCGTGAAAGCTGCCATCCTCGATGCCGGCCTGATGCGCGGTCAGATGGGCCAGCGTGCGGGCATTGGCTACGACGGGCCAGCCCGCAAAGACAGCGCTGCCCGCCACATGGTCCAGATGCCAATGCGACAGGACCACGGTAAAACGGGTGATGCCGCGCGTCTCCAGGGCAGCTTTGATGGCTTGAGCGTGGGGCACCGACACATGAGTGTCATAGACCAACGCCTCATCCCCATTCAGGATCGCATAGGACGCGATGCCCAGCGAGATGGCGCCGTCATCCACCCAGTTGTCTTGTGGTGCAAAACGCTGGCCGGGAATGCGGCCGTCGTAAAAGGCCAGTAGGCCGGGATGAGGCTCGAAGATGCGCAGGTGCGGGGGCATGTCTTGGGTCATGCACCCAGCCTGCGGCGTGCACGGGGCCGGGTCAAGGGGTTTGCCCGACCGGTTCGCTGATCCGGTTCGCCGACGGGTTTGTCCATCCGGTTTGCGTGACCGGTTTGCCCCACCGTTTCATACGGCGGGTTTGCCGACGGGTTTGTCCATCCGGTTTGCCCGCCCGGTTTGAGTCAGGCGGTTTGCGTCAGGCCTGTGGGCCTGCTAGCCTTGGCCCATGCGAGCAACCCTTGTGCTGACAGTCAAGAACGAAGGCGCCTTCCTCTTGGAATGGCTGGCCCATCACCGTGCCTGCGGGTTCAGCGATGTGCTGGCGTTTTCAAACGATTGCGCCGATGGCACCGATGCCATGCTGGACCGGCTGGCCGCCATGGGCTGGCTGACCCATATCCGCAACGAGGGCCCGCATGACGAAGGCCCGCAATGGGCTGCCCTGAAGCAGGCCGACAAGCACCCCCTGGTGCGGCAGGCCGACTGGGTGTTGTTTTCCGACATCGACGAGTTCGTCAACATCCACATGGGCGCAAGGCGCTTGCCTGACCTGCTGGAGGCTTTGCCCAACGCCGATGCCATCGCCCTGACATGGCGGATGTTCGGCAATGCGGGCGTGGTAGAGTATCACGACCGCCCGCTGACCGAGACTTTCACACTGGCCGCCCCGGTTACGCTGGCTTGGCCTTGGCGGGCGCAGATGTTCAAAACGCTGCACCGGCCCTCGCATTTTCGCAAGCTGGGGGTGCATCGGCCCAAGGCCCCCGCACCGGGCAACGAGGCGCGCTGGTTTGACGGATCAGGCCGCGAGGTTGATCTGGGGCTGCGGCTGATATCTGACTTCCGGCAGGACAATTACCGGCTGGTACAGTTGAACCACTATGCGCTGGGCGCTGCCGAAAGCTTTCTGGTCAAGTGCGACCGGGGCCGCGCCAACCGCGAGGCGCAGGCGTTTGACATGGGCTATTGGGTGGAACGCAACCTGTGCGCCACAGCGGACCGCTCAATTCTGGTGCTGGACAGCGCCGGGCTTCGGCAGGAATTACACGCCGACTCAGCGCTGGGCGCGCTGCACGAACAGGCCGTCGCATGGCGCCAGGCGCGTTTCACCCGCCTGATGGCGGATGAGCCGTGGCGGGCGTTTTTTGCAAGATTGTTGATGGTGGGGCCAAGCCGTGCCCTGACTGCGGCAGAGGCCGCGCGGATTACGGCACACCGCGGGCAAACCTGAGACGCGGAAACAAAGCTGCGGCATTGTTCCGCAAAGTGCTACAATCACCTGATTTATTTTCTTGATGCAGCTTCGGTAGCGGGGATAATGCAACTTGGGGGCTATTTCGTGCGGCCAAAGACGGGCTGCTTTTCAAAGCGACCAGAACGGTGAGTGAAGATGAGTGACATTGACAGCGACGTTATGCTGGACGCCTCGGCTGCGAAAGACCGTGTGGAGTGGATGGGCGTCATGGACGCCATCGGCGAAGACAGCGGCTATTTCCAGAAGGTCGGTGCGTCGCACAATGCGCTGTTTCTGGACAATTCGCCGACCCTGCTGGTGACCTTTGACAGCCATGCCGCAGCCCGGCACCGCCCCAAGCAACTGCCCGTGGGGATGGTGTTGGCCGATGAATGCGACTGGTCGCAGCTGTGCATCCTGTCGGACGCGGGGCCTTGGTACCGCGACCCCACCGTTTACGCCTATTTCGACCGGCTGGTTGACGAGGGCTTTTTTGAAGATTTTGACCGGGTGCTGTTTTATGGTGCCGGTCCCTGCGGCTATGCGGCGGCGGCGTTTTCTGTCACCGCTCCGGGGGCGCGGGTGCTGCTCTTGAACCCGGTTGCCACTCTGAATCCCGGCCTTGCCAGCTGGGAGACGCGGCACCGCAAGGAACGCCGCCTGGACTTTACCACCCGTTACGGCTTTGCGCCCGACATGGTGGAAAGTGCCGCCGGTGTCACGGTGATCTGCGATCCGGGGCAGGGCCTCGATGCGATGCATTCGGCCCTTTATGACGCCTTGCATGTCAACCGGATGAATGCACGGCTGGCGGGCGCTGATATCGAGGCGACTTTTGCCCGGATGGGGATTTTGAACCACCTGATCTGTTCGGCGATGGAGGGCAAGCTGACCCCCGCCCGCTATGGCGCGTTGTGGCGCAACCGGCGGGATGACGTGTCATACCTGCGGCAGTTGCAGGTGGCAGCCTCGGCCCGCCCGGCGCGTGAGATCATGGTCTGCCGCAACGTGGCAACCCGGCTGAAGCAGTCGAAGTTCAAGAAACGGCTGGAAGATCTGCTGGCCAAAGCCTGAACTGCGACCTTATCGTCAGGTGGTCTTTGCAAGGACCTGCGCACCCACAAGACCTGTGCCCACGGCGCGCTTCCAGGATTTTTCGACGAAAAATCCTGGGCTTCCCAGAATATCCCGGGCTTATTGAATAATCCCGGGCGTCCCGAAAAATCCCGGGCGTCCCGGAAAACCTTGGGCGTCCCGGATTGGACAGTGCGGCACCGGGCGTCAGTCGCCAGCGGCCATGTTGCCCAATTCGTCCGCCCGTGCGGCCGAAATGCGGGCGCGGCATTGGTAGATCACCATGGGTTCGGCAGAGCCGCCATGAAAGGCATAGCCCTCGGCGGCGCAGGTGTTGTCGCGGAAGGTGATCCAGGCGCGTTGCGAGGCGCGCAGGGCTTTCTCGGCGCCACGGTCGGGCGCGTCCAGGTTGATGTCGATGCTTTTCATGGCTGAAATCGCCACCTCATAGGCGGCATTCAGATCGGCATCGGCGGTCTTCCAGTCTTGCTCGGCGCAAAAGGTCAGTTCAACCTGGGCTTGCGCATTGGCACAGTCGACGTCTTGCGCCAAAGCTGCAACGGGCGCCGCGAAGGGCAGGGTGATCATAACAAAGGCAAGGGTGGCAAGACGGGTCATTTGGATTTCTCCGGGTTGGCGGCAAACCTAGCTTGCGGCGGGAACCCGCGCAATCCCACTGGAATTTTGCCGCCCCATGCGCTAGGGCGGCGCCATGACCCAACGCCTCACGCTTCGCCGCCCCGATGACATGCACCTACACCTGCGCGATGGCGCGATGCTGACCGCTGTCGCCCCCGAATCCGCCCGCGATTTCGCGCGCGCGATCATCATGCCGAATCTGGTGCCGCCGGTGGTGACGGGTGCGCAGGCTGCGGCCTACCGCGACCGCATTCTGGCAGCCTTGCCCGAAGGTGCTACGTTCGAACCCTTGATGACGCTGTACCTGACCGACGCGACCTCACCCGCCGATGTGGCCACAGCAGCAGCCTCGGGGCTGGTCAAGGCGGTCAAGCTTTATCCGGCGGGGGCCACCACCAATTCGCACGGCGGGGTGCGCGATTTGACCAAGGTGATGCCGGTGCTGGAGAAGATGGCCGAGATCGGCCTGCCGCTCTGCACCCACGGCGAAGTCACCACTCCGCAGGTCGATATCTTCGACCGCGAGGCCGTGTTCATCGACACCGTCCTTGACCCGTTGCGCCGCCGCATCCCCGAACTGCGCGTGATCATGGAACATATCACCACCGAGGAAGGTGTCGCCTATGCCGCCGAGGGCAGCAATCTGGCAGCGACGATCACCACGCACCACCTGATCCTGAACCGCAACCACATCCTCGTCGGTGGCATCAAGCCGCATTACTACTGCCTGCCGGTCGCCAAGCGCGAGAAACACCGTCTGGCGCTGCGCCGGGCCGCCACCTCTGGCGATGCCCGCTATTTCCTTGGCACCGACAGCGCCCCGCATATCGACGCGCTGAAGGAACACGCCTGCGGCTGTGCGGGGTGTTTCACTGCGACCAACACCATGCCCCTTCTGGCGCATGTCTTTGAAGAAGATGGTGCTCTGAACCGGCTGGAGGCTTTTACCAGCCTGAACGGTGCGGCGTTCTACGGCCTGCCGCTGTCAGACGTGCGCCTGACGTTGGAAAAGTCGGCGGACCCGGTGACCTTCCCTGAAAAGATCATCTCTGGCGCAGGCCCTGTCACCGTCTTTGACCCTGGCTTTGCCATCCACTGGCGCGTTCTGCGCTGACCGCCCCCGCCCGCCGGAAAAATTTTCGGCGAAAATTTTTTGTGCCCTGCCGCACTGGAGCCACCGATGATCCCCGCCAGCTTCCCGCCGAAAGAGGAAATCGCCCGCCTGACCGCCCGCGCCCTGCTGGAGATCAAGGCTGTGCATTTCAATGCGGCGACGCCCTTCACGCTGGCCTCTGGCCTGCCCTCGCCCACCTATATCGACTGCCGCAAGCTGATATCCTATCCGCGCATCCGTTCGGCCCTGATGGATTTTCTGTGCGTTACGGTGATGCGGGATGCAGGCTTCGAGGCGTTTGACAACATAGCCGGTGGCGAGACGGCGGGGATTCCCTTTGCGGCGCTGGTGGCCGAACGTCTGGCGCTGCCGATGACTTACGTGCGCAAAAAGCCCAAGGGCTATGGTCGTAACGCCCGCATCGAAGGTGTGATGACAGAGGGTCAGCGTGTTTTGCTGGTGGAAGACCTGACGACCGATGGCGGATCAAAACTGTCGTTTGTCGATGCGATCCGCGAGACGGGGGCCATCTGCGCCCACACTGCCGTCATCTTCTACTATGGCATCTTCCCTGAAACCGTCAGCAAACTGGCTGATCACGGCATAGCACTGCATTCCCTTTGCACCTGGTGGGACGTTCTGGCCGAGGCCCGCGCCCAAGGGGCGTTTGACGAAGCCACCCTGACCGAGGTGGAAGCCTTCCTGCACGACCCCCGCGCCTGGCAAGCCGCCCGGGCGAAGTGACTTTTGGCCAGCGGCAGGGGGGCCGTCTGCCCCCCCTGCACCCCCCGAGAGTATTGCGACAAAGGGCAAAGGAAAGCGGGGGATGCGTCTGTGGATGCTTTGGGGATGCTTTGGGGATGCTTTGGGGATAAGCACTGCCCGAATCGTCTGATTGGTGTCATATCAGGCTTTGACCCGCGAGATGTGGTGGGCCTCCAGATCAGCCATGCGGTTGCATTGGCTTATCCACAGGGTTGTCCGCCGACTTACCCTGATTGCGGCTGGGTGCGGCAAGGGTCTATTGCGAAACGCTTGAACAACAGGATCCCGCGTTTCAACGGGGCGGAAAAGGAGCAGCCATGAACGAAGTTGCAACGATCAGGCAAATCGTGCCAGCGCTTCCAGAGATGGAAGCCATGCCGCACAACATTGAAGGCGAGCAGCAGCTGCTGGGCGCCATTCTGACCAACAACGAGGTGTATGACCGGGTCTCCAGCCTTGTGAAGCCAGAGCATTTCTTTGACCCGGTGCACCAGCGCATCTTTGAACGGATGGCCGCGCGGATCCAGAAGAATGCCCTGGCCTCGCCCGTGACGTTGAAGCCGTTCTTCGAGGATGATCCGGGCTTGAAGGAACTGGGCGGTCCGGCCTATCTGGTGCGGTTGGCGGGGGCTGCGATCAGTGCCTACGCAGCGCGCGATTATGCGCAGATGATCTATGATCTGGCCGTGCGGCGCGAGTTGATCGGCTTGGGCAAGGATATCGCGGCCAAGGCGGGCAAGGTCGAGGTCGACTCTGAGCCGCGTGAGCAGATCATCGAGGCCGAACAGCGGCTGTACAAGCTGGGCGAACAGGGTGTGGCCGAACGCGGCTTTCAAAGCTTTCTGAAAGCTGCGGTCGATGCGGTCAATGTCGCCAATGCTGCGATCCAGCGCGGGGGTGGACTTTCGGGGATTTCCACCGGGCTTGTGGATTTGGACAGGAAACTCGGGGGGCTGCATCCTTCGGACCTTTTGATCCTCGCCGGGCGGCCTTCGATGGGCAAGACCTCGCTTGCCACCAACATCGCTTTCAACATCGCCAAGGCCTACAAACGTGGCCGCCTTCCCGACGGGACGGACGGTACGATCGAAGGTGGTTGCGTGGGTTTCTTTTCGTTGGAAATGAGCGCCGAGCAGCTTGCCGCGCGGGTTCTTTCCGAGGCTTCGAAGGTGCCGTCAGAACAGATCCGGCGCGGGGACATGACCGAAGACGAGTTCCGTCGCTTTGTTGAAGCCGCCAAGGAACTGGAATCCTGCCCACTTTACATTGATGACACGCCCGCTCTGCCGATTTCCCAGGTCGCAGCGCGGGCGCGCCGTCTTAAGCGGACGCATGGGCTGGACCTTTTGGTGGTCGACTATCTGCAACTGTTGAAGGGTTCGAAAACGGACAACCGCGTACAGGAAGTTTCCGAGATTACACAAGGGCTCAAGGCGATTGCCAAAGAGCTGAACATCCCTGTTATCGCGTTGTCGCAGTTATCGCGTCAGGTCGAAAACCGCGAAGACAAGCGACCGCAACTTAGCGATTTGCGAGAATCCGGCTCGATTGAGCAGGACGCCGACGTGGTGATGTTCGTCTATCGTGAGGAGTATTATCTTTCCCGCACGGAACCCGAACACGGGTCGCCCGCCCATGCAGAATGGATGCAGAAACAAGAACGTGCGCATGCCAAGGCAGAGGTAATCATCGGCAAGCAACGCCACGGCCCCATCGGCAACGTGGAACTGCAATTTGACGCTGAGTTTACCCGTTTTGGCAATCTGGCGCAGACCTAGACACAGGGCGGCAACGACCCGGGCTTCTAAATCCGGGCGAGGGGGACTTATGGATCTGAAACTTAAAGGCAAGCGCGTCATCGTCACGGGCGGCGGTGCGGGGATTGGTGCCGCCATCAGCATGACGCTGGCGGAAGAGGGCGCCACCCCCATCATCCTGGCCCGCCGCCCGCCCGAGGGCGATTTCATGGACCGTCTGCGGGCGCTTGGCCCGGCAGAGTTCATCCAGGCCGACCTTGCCAAAGATGATGAATGCCGTGCTGCCGTGGCACGGGCGCAGGCCGGGGGCCGCATCTATGGCCTTGTGAACAACGCCGGTCGCAATGACAGCCTGGGGCTGGACACCTCTCCGCAGGCTTTCCGCGCCTCGCTGGATCAGAACCTGCTGCATTACTACACACTGGTTCACCTTCTGGCTGACGATATCAAGGCAGAGGTCGGGGCCATCGTCAACATCTCGTCCAAGACGGCGATCACCGGGCAGGGCCACACCTCGGCTTACGTGGCGGCGAAAGCGGCGCAACTGGGCCTGACGCGGGAATGGGCGGCGGCTTTCGCGCCCTTCGGCGTCAGGGTCAACTCAGTGCTTCCGGCCGAAGTGATGACGCCGATGTATGCCAATTGGATCAAGACCTTCGAGGACCCATCGGCGCAGCTTGAAAAGATCACTGCCCGCATCCCCTTAGGCCACCGCATGACGCTGGATACCGAAATCGCCGCCGCCACCGTCTTTGCGCTGTCGCCAAGATCGGCCCATACCACCGGCCAGTGGCTTTATGTCGATGGCGGCTATACTCACCTTGACCGCGCGCTTGACCGCTGACCGCTTTCATTCTGGCCCAAATTTCCCAAGGCGATGCGCGCCCGGAAAACCCTCCGGTGGAGGGTTTTCAGCGTAAGCGCCGCGCTAGCTTGCGCGGCTGGGGGGCTGGCCCCCGGATGCCAGTCAAGCGCCTAAAGCGTGGTCGCCACCAGTCCGTCAAGGATCGTGCTCCAGCCGCCCCGGTGCCCGTCGCGGCTGCTGTCCGTCTCAAAGCGCACATGGGTCAGGGTCAGCAAAGTGGCCTCTGCGTCGGGCACAAAGTCCAGCGTCACAGTGCTGCCTTCAACCTTGGAAAACTCTGACTCCCAAGTGAAGGCGATGCGGGAATGGGGCACCAGTTCCAGATAGGTGCCGCGATGGTCGACCACCCTGGTGTCAGTGTTCATCGCCAAAAGGAAGCGGCCCCCGACGCGAGGGTCGGTCTCGGCGACGACAAGGTTCATGCCCTGACAATTGGCCATGAAGCGGGTCAGGGTCTGCGGGTCCAACCAGGCATTATAGACCTTTACCACCGGGGCGTTGATGCGGCGGGACACGGTCAGGCTCAGGTCATTCATTGTCATCTCATTCATCCTTTTTCTCCTCCAACAGGTGTGACAGGGCATCCAGACGCAACTCCCGGATCGAGCGCAGTTGGCGGAACCACGCGTCCACGGCGGACAGGGGGTCCAGCCGCACCTCGATCAGATGTTCGCGCCACAGCGTTCGGCGGCTGACCAATCCTGCGGCTTCCAGAACTTTGATCCCGCCTTATTCACCGAACTCGGCAAGTTTGGTTGCGTGCGCCTGAAAGCGCTGTAGATTCAAGCTGCTAGACAGAAACCGACGGCAGCATCGGA
>JAYSQA010000384.1:0-4705 GCA_043721775.1 Rhodobacterales bacterium | reverse complement strand
CATCACGGAAGCCGACATCATCGACGGGCGCTGGGACGCGGCGCAGGTCGAGCTTTGGCGGGTGAACTGGGCCGACACCAGCCAGCGGGTGTTGATGCGACTTGGTGCGGTGGGTCAAATCCGGCGCGGGCGGATGGCCTTCGTCGCCGAGGTGCGCAGCCTTGCCCATGTGCTGGGTCAGACAGTCGGCCGGGCCTATCAGGCCAGTTGCGATGCCGCCCTTGGCGATGGTCGCTGCGGCGTCAACTTGGAAGCACCCGCCTTCAAAGGCAGCGGTGCTGTCCTGACCCTGATCCGCGACCGGGGCTTTGTCGCCTCCGGCCTTGGCACATTTGCGACCGGTTGGTTCGCGGCGGGCACGGTGGAATGGACCAGTGGTGCAAATGCCGGGCGTCGGGCCGAGGTGATGATGCACGAGGTCGCGGACACTGGCGTGGCGGTCACCCTACTGGAAGTGCCGGTACGGGCGCTGGGCGTGGGGGATGGCTTCGTGATCCGCGCCGGTTGCGACAAGCGGTTGGAAACCTGCCGCGACCGTTTCGCCAATACCCTGAACTTTCGCGGCTTTCCGAACATTCCGGGGCAGGATGCCGTGCTGCGTTATGCCTCCAGCGGCGATGCCAATCAGGGGGTGGTGCTGTGATGCTCGCGGACCCCGATGCAGTGATTGCGGCCGCGCGCCGCTGGCTGGGCACGCCCTACCACGATCAGGCCAGTCTGCGCGGGGTCGGTTGCGATTGCCTCGGCCTCGCACGCGGCGTCTGGCGCGACCTGGTGGGCACAGAGCCGCAACCGATCCCGCCTTACAGCCGCGACTGGGGCGAGACGGGTGTCCGCGAGGTTCTGGCCGATGGCGCGCGCGGCATGATGATCGAAATTCCCCTGGCCGAGATTGGCCCCGGCGCGCTGGTGCTGTTTCGCATGGCCCCGCGCGCCATTGCCAAGCATGTCGGCATCCTGACGGGCCCCGACTGCTTCATCCACGCCTACGACCGGCTGGGCGTGATCGAGGAGGCACTGACAACCGCCTGGTCCCGCCGCATCGCCTTTGCCTTCCAGTTTCCGGCAACCACCTCCTTTATGGAAAAGACCTGACCCATGGCATCCATCGTTCTGGGTGCTGTCGGCTCGGCCCTCGGGGCCGGGTTCGGCGGCACCATCCTCGGCCTTTCCGGTGCGGCCATCGGCGGCATGATCGGCTCGTCCATCGGATCGGTGATTGATTCCGCGCTGGTGGCCTCGCTGTCGCCGGGCCAGCGCATCGAGGGCGCGCGGCTCGACAGTCTGCGCATCACTTCCGCGACCGAGGGCACGGTGATCCCGCGCCTGTTTGGCCGGATGCGGCTGGGCGGCAATATCATCTGGGCCACCGACTTCTTTGAAAAGGTGAACACCTCCAGTTCGGGCGGCAAAGGTGGCGGGCCCAAGGTCACCACCACCGAATACATCTATTCGGCCTCCTTCGCAGTGGGGCTAACGGAGGGGCCGATCACCGGCATCGGGCGCATCTGGGCCGATGGCAAGCCGATGGACATGACCGGTGTCACTTGGCGCTGGTATGCTGGTTCGGAAACGCAGGGCGCCGATCCCTTCGTTGCGGCCCGGATGGGTGCCGCCAGCACACCCGCCTGGCGCGGCCTTGCCTATGTGGTATTCGAGGATCTGGCGCTGACCGCTTTCGGAAACCGCCTGCCGCAGCTGTCGTTCGAGGTGTTCGCCCCGCTGCCCGATGCCGACACTGCCGAAGGTCTGGTGCGGGCGGTGACCATGATCCCGGCCTCGGGTGAGTTTGCCTATGCGACCGAGGTGGTCAAGAAAACCAATGCTGGCACGAGTTCGGCTGAGAACGTCAATGCCATTGCCGATACGCCCGATCTGGAAGTGTCGCTCGACCGGCTGGAGGCCATGGCCCCGGCGGTCGCCAGCGTCAGCCTGGTGGTGGCGTGGTTCGGCAATGATCTGCGCGCGGGCAATTGCACGATTCGCCCGAAGGTCGAGGTCGCGGCCAAGACCACGGTGCCGCTGTGGTCGGTGAATGGTGTTGCCCGGGCAGCGGCGCCGGTGATCAGTCAGATCGACGGCAAGCCGGTTTATGGCGGCACCCCTGCGGATTTCTCGGTGGTGCAAGCCATCCAAGGGATCAAGGCGCGCGGGCTGCGGGTGACATTCTATCCGTTCCTGATGATGGACGTGCCACCCGGCAACACCCTGCCGAACCCTTGGTCTGACAATGCGTCTGCTGTCGGTCAGGCTGTTTTGCCTTGGCGCGGGCGGATCACCTGCTCGCCTGCGGCGGGCTATGTCGGGACCGTTGACAAGACCGGTGCAGCCGCCACGCAAGTGTCAGCATTTTTCGGCACCGCTACACCCGCCAATTTTAGCATTTCCGGGCAGACTGTCAGCTGGACCGGCGGGACGGATTGGGGTTTTCGCCGCATGATCCTGCACTATGTCCACCTCTGTGCCGCGGCAGGCGGCGTCGATGCTTTCTTGATCGGATCCGAGATGGTCGCGCTGACCACAATCCGAAGCAGTGCCTCCACCTATCCCGCTGTCACCGCGCTGAAAGCACTGGCGGCGGATGTGCGGGCCATTCTCGGGGCGGGCACCAGGATTGGCTATGCAGGGGACTGGTCGGAGTATTTTGGCCACCATCCGGGCGACGGCAGCGGTGATGTGTACTTTCACCTCGATCCGCTATGGGCAGACAGCAACATCGATTTCGTCGGTATCGACAATTACATGGCCGTATCCGATTGGCGCGACGGCTGGGATCATGCCGACGCGGCGCTGGCGCCCGCGATCTACGACCGCACCTATCTGCAATCCAACATCGCGGGTGGCGAGGGGTTTGACTGGTTCTATGCCAGCCCCTCCGACCGCGACAGCCAGACCCGCACGCCGATCACCGATGGCGCTTATGGCAAGCCATGGGTGTTCCGGTTCAAGGATCTGCGCAGTTGGTGGTCAAACGCCCACTACAACCGCCCCTCCGGCGTGGAAAGCGGAGCGGCCACGGCTTGGGTGCCGCAATCCAAACCGTTCTGGTTCACCGAACTTGGCTGCCCGGCGGTAGATCGCGGCACCAACCAGCCCAACGTGTTTTTCGATCCGAAGTCGTGCGAGAGCCTCACGCCCTATCATTCGCGCGGCTGGCGTGATGACTCCATCCAGCGTGCCTATCTGGAAGCGACCTTCGGCTTTTGGGGCCAAGTGACCAACAACCCAATCTCTGTGGTGTATGCAGCACCGATGGTGAACGTGGCCGATTGTGCGGACTGGACCTGGGATGCCCGGCCCTATCCGTTCTTCCCGCAGGCCACCGACATCTGGTCAGACGGGCCGAACTGGCGGCTGGGCCATTGGCTGACAGGACGGCTCGGCGCGGTATCCCTAGCCGCTCTCGTGCGCCACCTTTGCCTGCGCGCCGGGCTGGCGGAAAACCGGATCGACGTTTCCAGCCTCTGGGGTGCCATCGAGGGCTATGTCATCGCAGCCCTTGAAAGCCCACGTGCCTCGATCAGCATGCTGGCGCAGCACTTTGGTTTCGATGCGGTCGAAAGCGAAGGCCGCATCAGGTTCATTATGCGCGGCCAGGGAGTGGTGGCGACGATCACACCGGACGCCATGGTGGCAAGCGCGGGACAGGGCGACGTCATGGAGCTGACCCGGGCGCAGGAAACCGAACTGCCACAGGCGCTGAAGTGGCAGCTGGCGCGTGCCGACGAGGATTACGACGCGGTGATCGTCGAGGCGCAGCGCATCACGGTTTCCGCCAGCCGCATCGCCTCGGACTCCTTCGCCCTGGCGGTGCCGCCCGAGGAGGCCGAACGCCGCTGTCGGAGGGCCCTGATGGAAACTTGGGTCGGGCGCGAAAGTGCCGTCTTCAAACTGCCGCCCTCCCTTCTGGCGCTCGATCCCTGCGACGTCATCCATCTCGATCATGACGGGCGGCTGACCGAGTTCCGGCTGATCTCGGTGGCGGACAATGGCGCGCGCAGCATCGAGGCCCGCCGTCAGGACCGCGCAGTCTACGATCTGCCGCCCGGAACCGCGCGCGCGGCCACCTTGGCGCGTCCTGTGAACTTCGGCGCACCGAAAGTGCTGTTTCTCGACCTGCCGCAACTGAGCGACAGCACCCCGGCCCATCAACCGTTGATCGCTGCCGATGCCCAGCCATGGCCCGGCGAGATGGCGGTATTCCGCAGCCCTGCGCTGGATGGCTTCAACCTGCTGACCACTTTCGGCCAGAGGGCCAAGATCGGCACGCTGGCTGCGGATTTCTATGCCGGGCCAGTATCGCGCTTCGATCTGGGCAATGCGCTGCTGGTCGATCTCGCCAGCGGCGTGATGCAAAGCGTGACGGATGTCGCGCTGTTCGCCGGGGCCAATATACTGGCAGTGGAGGCCACCCCAGGCCAATGGGAGCTTCTGCAAGCTGGCAATGCGGAGTTAATCGCCCCCGGCCGCTATCGTCTGACCCGGCTTCTGCGGGGCCAGCGGGGCACCGAATCTGCCATGGGCAATCCGGCGCTGACCGGTACACGGGTGGTCATCCTCGACACCGCGATTACGCCCTTGCCGGTGGGGCAATCCGACATTGGCCTGCCGTGGAACTGGCGCATCGGCCCGGCGTCGCGTCCGGTCAGTGACGCCAGCTACCGGGCCGCATCCTTCGCTCCGGCCGGGATCGGGCTGCGGCCGT
>JAYSQA010000383.1:0-4640 GCA_043721775.1 Rhodobacterales bacterium | reverse complement strand
GTTCCCCACCTGTACGGCCGTATGTCGAACAAGTTTCTGAAAGCCCCGACGGCCATGGAGCGACTTTGGAACTCCGAGAAACCGGCTACCATTTGCAGTGGCACAATGACCAGTGCTCGGTGATCGATAATGCCGGGGTACCCACCTGGCCAATAATCGGTTCGGGCAAATAGCGCACAAGGCAGATCTGGGCGGCCTTAATTTAGGATGTTGTTTGCTGTTACGCGCGCAATCTATCAACGCTCCAAGCCGGAAAATGCGCCGAACACCATTGGCCAAACGCGCCACATCCCCATATCATGTCTCAGGGATGGCCCCTGCCGCGAGGATAACCTGCAGATGACTTCGCCGCGCGACCTTTCGGTGGCCTCATATAATATCCACAAAGGCATTGGCACCGACCGGCGGCGTGATTTGATGCGAACGGTCGCAGTCATTTCCGAGATCGGCGCCGATATTCTGGCCTTGCAAGAGGCGGATACCCGCTTTGGCACCCGCACCGGGCTGCTGGATCTGGAGAGTATCCGGCGCGATCTGGGGCTGATCGCGGTGCCGCTGGACGGTGTCGGCGACGCGCATGGCTGGCACGGCAACCTGCTGCTGGTCCGCAATGCGCTGGTGCATGAGGTGCATCAGCTGATCCTGCCGGGGTTCGAGCCGCGCGGCGCGCTGGTGACGGATATGGAGATCAACGGGCAGCCCTTGCGGGTGGTGAACGCGCATCTGGGGCTGTTGCCCGGCTCGCGCGCGGCACAAGCGCGGGCGCTCTTGGACAAGCTTGGCAGGCTTGAGGCGCGGCCAACCCTGCTGATGGGCGATCTGAACGAATGGCGCGGCAAAAGTGCGGCGCTGAAAACCTTTGGCAAGCACTTCACCATCGGGCCTGCGCGCGCCAGTTTCCCCGCGCGCTATCCGCTGCTGGCGCTTGACCGGATGATGACCTGCATTCAGGGCGAGCTTCTGGATATCGCCACGCACGACAGCCCGCTGGCGCGCCGCGCCTCGGACCATCTGCCGATTACTGCCCGGCTTCGGCTGGCCCGCCGATCCGTTGTGGGGCTGTGATGACCCTACTGGCCGTTCAGATTCTGTTCTGGATCGCGGTCGGCGCAGGCGCGGCCGTCGTCGCATCCCGGCTGGCGCACCGCTCCTACCGGCAGTTCCTGCGCAAGGCGCGTGGGCCTGCGTCGCAGTCGCTGGTCCGAGGCGATGTTGCAACACAGCTCGACACGCTGCTTGATCCTTTGGAGGCGCAGAACCGGGGCCAATCCGGCCTTGCGACGCTGCTCGACAATGCCGATGCTTTCGCCGCCCGCGCGGTGTCGGCGGCGCAGGCGGGGCGCAGTCTGGACCTGATGTATTACATCTGGCGCACCGATCTGACCGGCTGGCTGCTGCTGGACGCCCTGGTTGCGGCGGCGGACCGCGGCGTGCGCATCCGCCTGCTGCTGGACGATGTGAATGTGCAGGGCTTTGATCCGGCGTTTCTGGCACTGACCGGGCACCCGCTGATTGAGGTGCGGCTGTTCAATCCGACGCGCAACCGGGGCCATGTCATTCGTCGCACCTTAGAGATGCTGCTGGGGCTGGCGCGGTTCAATCGCCGGATGCATGGCAAGCTGTGGATCGCCGACGGACGATTGGCGATCATTGGCGGGCGCAATATCGGCGACACATATTTTGGCACCCTGGACGCCGACACCCGCACCTCTGTCGACGCCGACATGTTGCTGGTGGGGGCAAAGGTGGACGAGGTGGCGGCGCTGTTTGACAGTTATTGGAACCTTGGACTTTCGATGCCGATCCTCGCCCTGTGGCCCGGATTCAAGTTGAACCGGCCCGCCTTTCGCCGCCGGCTGGCCCGCCACGTCGGGTCGGCCCCGTCACGCCACTTTCTGGCCCGGACGCTGGACGGGCGCACAGCAGCAGCGGTGTTGACCGGGCGGCTGCACTGGACCGACAAGGTGCAGCTTCTGGCCGACCCGCCGGACAAAGCCTATGGCACCCACTCTGCGCCCTGGATGTCAACGGCCATCGCCGATATTCTGACCGATGCCCAGACCGAGGTGCGGCTGATCACCCCCTATTTCGTGCCTGGGCGGGCGGGCATAGCGGGGCTCACCGGGCTGGCGGCGCGGGGCGTCAGGGTCAGTCTGCTGACCAACGCGCTGTCGGCGACGGACATGCCGCTGGTCTACGGCGCCTACCGGCGCTACCGCAGCGCGCTGTTGGCAGCGGGGGCGTCCATCCATGAATTCTCGCCTGCGCCGATGCCGGGGCGCAAACGCGATATGCTGCATTCCAAGGTGTTCGTGATCGACGGGCGACAGGCCATCGTCGGCTCGCTGAACTTCGATCTGCGCTCGGCCTTTACCAATACCGAGTTGGGGCTGTTGTTCGAACAGCCGGCACTGGTGGCGGAAATCGCCCGGATGATCGACAGCTTAAGCGCCCCCGATCAGGCCTATGCCGTAACGCGCCCCGATCATGCGTTGCAATGGGCCGTATGCCGCCCCGGCCTGCCCGCCGTGATGCGGGTGGAACCCGAGGCGAGCGCGCCGCAGCGGGCGATTTCCTGGCTGATCGGGCTGTTGCCGATTCAGGCCTATCTGTAATGTCAGCCCGGCTCAGGCGGATACCGCGAACTCGGTCATCATGCCGGTCGACAGATGCGGCATGTGGTGGCAGTGCAGCATCCAGCGCGCCGCCTCGCCCGCATCTACCGCTATGGTAACCATCGCCATCGGTGGCACCTGCACGGTGTCGCGCACAGCCCCGGCAAAGCGTTTGCCGTTGATCGCCACCACCTGAAACCTATGGCCATGCAGGTGCATCGGATGCGCCATCATCGACATGTTGTGAAAGCTCACCTCGACCCGCTGCCCGGATTTGGCGGTGATCGGGGTGTGATTGCCCCAGGTCTGCCCGTTGATCGTCCACAGGTAGGGCTGCATCGACCCGCCCAGCATCAGAATCGCGGCGGTATCAGCCGGGCGGTCCGGCAGGGGCGTCATCGCGCGCAGAGCCGCTTCTTGCGACAGATCGGTATCGAAAGCCGCCGCCGCAGTGTCGCCCGTGCCTGCCAGCTTTTCTATCGTCGCCCCGGCGGTGGCAAGGATGATCCCGGTCCGCTCAACCGCGCCTTCACGCAAGGCCAGCACCGCAAACGCGCCCTCGCCCGCCGGCAGGTCCAACTCGATATCCAGCCGCTGCCCCATCGCCAGCCCAAAGCGGCGACCGGGCAAGGGCTGCACCGCATGCCCGTCCACCGCGACCAGCCGCGCCTGAACCGCCCCCGTGTCGATCCAGAACACCGTGGCGGCGGCGGCGTTGATGACGCGCAGCCGCACCCGCCCGCCGTTGTCGACCCGGATCACTTCGGGGTCATTCAAGGTGCGGTCATTCGCCAGATAGGCGTCAAAGTTGAAATCGTTCAGGTCCATCGCCGCGCCCGCCATATGCATGCCCGACATATCCATGCCGGTTGGGGCATCGGGCGCAGGCGTGGCCGGCCCCATGTCCATCCCGGCCATGCTGCCATCGCCGCCGGTGATTTCGGCCAGAACCTCGGCGGCGGGGCGAAAGCTGAAGTCGTGCAGGAACAGGACCACCTCTTGCCGGTCGGCGGTCAGATCGGCGGCGCTGCGCACGATCAGGGGTGCCGCCAGCAGTTCCATTTCCTGCACCGGCACATGGCTGTGCATCCAGTAGGTGCCGGGCATCGGCTCGAAATCAAACTCCCGCGTCTCGCCGGGTTTCAACATCGGCAGCGGAATATCCGGCACGCCGTCCTGCGCATTGGGCGGGATCTGGCCGTGCCAGTGGATGATCGTATCGACATCCAGCGCATTGGTCAGATCGACCCGGAACCGCTGTCCGGGGTCCAGCGTCAGGCCACTGCCACCTTGGGCGTTGATCAGCCCCCAGACGGTTGCGGCCCGCCCGTCAATGTCCAGCGTCCGGCTGGTGGCGGTCAGCAGCAGCGGCTTGTGGGTTGCCGCCCAAGCGCTGCGTGGCAGGCCAAGGCTTGCCGCCGTAAGCGCGGTTGTGGCGATAAAACTGCGGCGTGTCAGGTTCGGGGTCATGATGCATTCCTTTAGGTCATATTGGTTCCCATGATGGCGGGCGGCCGGGTTCTGCGCCTTGATATGGATCAGGCTTTTGCGCGGCCCCCATCAGCGCGCCAGCCGACTTTGACGAATTGTTGCCCCACTTGATCCAGATCAGCGACGCCTGCCACCCAATTTGATTGGATAAGCTGATCGAAACAGAAGCAGCACGATGAAAAACGCACAGCTATATTCCCTTTGTCTGGTAGCAGGTCCTGGCTTCGCAGCGCCGTTTGCCGCCCAACATGGCATGATGGACGGACGCGATGGCATGACGGGCGGCATGATGTGGGGCATGAACGGCTATGCCATGCGACCATTCGATGCCATTAAGGATGGCACCCTGACGCCCGAGGAAATGACCAAGGGCATGCAGGCCGAGGCCAAGACCTGTGATGCCGACAAAAGCGGAACGCTGTCGTTGGCCAAGCTCGAGGCGATGCACGCCGCCCATACCCGGACGATGATGGTCCGCGCCTTTCAGATGCATGACGAAGACGGCGACGGTCAGGTGACCGAGGCTGAAATCGC
>JAYSQA010000382.1:0-18512 GCA_043721775.1 Rhodobacterales bacterium | reverse complement strand
TGGGCAGCAAGACACCCTTGCAGGCGATGAAGGACTGGCACAAACTGAAGCCGGAATTGTTCAGGAAACAGCCATATCAACTTCCGGGATGTGACACATTACGTTAACCCACCCTATCGGCACGGTCTGGAGCTACAGAAACCCTACGCAAAACCTTCGAATAAACTATGGGAAACATACGCCCACAAACCCCTGATTCCCCTTATAAACCAAGGAAAATCAGCCGACTCGCCCCGATGCGCCCGTCCCTCATTAACCTTTCCTTCGCAAATGCAGGTCGGGGGCTTCCCCGACTCTCACTTCGCCCTTAACACCCGGTCCAGCACATCCAGAAACCGCGACCGATCCGCCTTGCCGAACAGCTTTCCCCCACCCTGCCGGAACGGGTCAGCACTGCGCAAATCAGCCATCAAATCCCTTGTCGCCAGCACCATCCCGATATTCGCCCGGGTCAACTCCTCGCCATTGTGCTTCAAGACCCGCGCTCCGGCCTCGACACAGCGGGCCGCCAAGGGAATATCCCCCGTCACCACCACATCGCCCGGCCCGGCATTCTCGGCAATCCATTTGTCCGCCTCATCCGGCCCCCGCGCCACAAAAACGCTTTCCACCAATGGGTTAGATGACGGCCTGATCCCCCCGTTCGACACCAGAACCATTCGCACCCTTAAGCGGGAAGCCACCCGCTCCGCCTCTTCCTTCACAGGGCAGGCATCCGCATCAATATACAGCGTCATGCCTTGAGGGCCTTCGCATGGAACGCCACATGCTCCTCCATGAAACTCGCCACAAAGAAATAGCTGTGATCATACCCTGCCTGCCACCGCACCACGGCCCCTGCCGCCTCCAAAGCCTGGGGCTTCAGCAAGGCCAGAAACTTGTCCTCACTCCCTTGATCCACCAGCAAAGGCCACGGACCCCCCTGTTTTTGCATCAAAGTCGACGCATCATGCGTCAGCCACCGGCTTTCATCCGCCCCCAGATAAGCGCCAAACTGCTTCCTCCCCCAGTCCGACGCGCTCGGATTGCAAATCGGCGCAAAAGCCGAGACTGACCGGAACCGCTCCGGATACGTCAAAGCCACCGTCAACGCGCCATGCCCCCCCATCGAGTGCCCGGTAATCCCCTGCCGCGCCGCATCCAGCGGAAATTCTTCGAATACCAGCGCTGGTAGCTCCTGCGTCACATAGGACCACATTTTGAAATGGGGGGCCCAAGGCGCTGCGGTCGCATCGACATAAAACCCGGCCCCGCGCCCCAGATCAAAAGCGTCATCATCCGCCGCCTCCCCCCTCGGAGAGGTATCGGGAAACACCAGGGCAATCCCCTCTCGCGCCGCCCAGCACTGCGCCCCGGCCTTCACCATCGCATTCTCATGCGTGCAAGTCAGCCCCGACAGATACCATAGCACCGGAACCCGCCCCGCCTCAGCCTGCGGCGGCAGATAAAGCCCAAACGTCATCTCACAAGCACACACCGTCGACTCATGCGCCACCACCAACTGCCGCCCGCCGAACACCTTGTTTTCAGATATGATTTTCATCTTCTCGTCTTTCATTTGTTCATAAATTTCCCGGGGGTGCGGGGGCTGGCCCCCGCTCTTTCACCGGAATACCGCGCAAATCTGCTCCAGCGATTTCTTCCGTTTTGCCACAGCCGCCACCGTGGCATCCTCGGCGGGGTAACCCACCGGCAGGATCATCAAGGCCTTCTCACTCGCCGGGCGCTGGCACAGTTCCCCAAGAAATTTCATCGGGTTAGGCGTATGCTCCAGACAAACCAGCCCGGCATGGTGGATCGCCGCAATCAAGAACCTCACGGCAATCCCGACGCTCTCAGGCACGTAGTAGTTCTTGAAGCGCACGCCCTCTTCGGTCTCGCCCCAGCGCTGCGCAAAGATTACGATCAGCCAGGGCGCCTCGGTCAGATGCGGCTTTGACACCCCGGTGCCGATCGGCTCCAAGGCCGCCAGCCACTCATCCCCCGCCCCTCCAGCATAAAACCCGCGTTCTTCCTCTTCGGCCGCCGCCCGGATACGCGCCTTCATCCCGGCATTCGAGATCACTGTGAAATACCACGGTTGGTGGTTCGCCCCGGATGGCGCACTACCGGCAGTCGCTATGCAGGCGGTGATCAGCGCCTCGGGCACCGCAGGCCCCGAATACTGCCGGACCGAGTGCCGCTTCCTCATCTGCGCCAAAAATGCCTCAGCCGCCGCCAGAGCTTTAGCCTCTGGCATCTGAACCCGGTCGGGCAGGGGGATCGGTTGATAGCTCACCTCGCCCTTGTGGTACATTTCAGCCCCCTCCGATCAGCACCCCTGCGGCAAAGACCAAAGCACCGCCAAGAACGACCTGCAAGGCGGCGCGCACGAAGGGTGTTTCCATATAACGGTTCTGAATCCAGGCAATTGCCCAAAGTTCGAAGAACACCACCACCATGGCCGTGATGGTCGCCGTCCAGAAATCGGGCAACAGATAGGGCAGCGCATGGCCCAAACCGCCAATGGCTGTCATCATCCCGCTCGCCAGCCCGCGCTTCCACGGGCTGCCGCGCCCTGACAGCACGCCGTCGTCATGCGCCGCCTCGGTGAACCCCATCGAGATCCCGGCTCCCACCGCCGCCGCCGTTCCCACCAGCAGCGTCGTGTGGCTGTTGGTTGTGGCAAAAGCCGTCGCAAAAATCGGCGCGAGGGTGGAGACTGATCCGTCCATCAGCCCCGCCAGCCCCGGCTGCACCCATGTCAGGATGAACTGTCGGCGCTCTGCGGCATCCTCCTGCGCCCGCGCGTCGCCCGACAGATACTTGGCCTCCAACCCTTCCGCCGACTTTTCGTGCCCCGCTTCAGCCGCCGCCAGATCGCCCAGCAGCTTGCGGGTGGCGGCGTCGGTGGTACGGGCTGCGGCGGTCAGGTAAAACTTCTCCGCCTGCGCCTCCATCCCCGATGCTTCTGACCGGATTGTCTCCAGCGACAGGTTCTGCGTCAGCCAGACCGGGCGGCGGGCATAAAACCCCGCCACATGTTCGCGCCTTATCAGGGGGATAACCTCGCCAAAGCGCAGACGATGCAGGGTGATCAGCGCTCGGCGGTGGCCGTCTTCCTGTGCTGACATCTCGTCAAAAACGGTGGCCGAGGCGGGATATTCCTCGCGCAGCATCTGGGCATAGCTGCGGTAAATCCGGGCATCATCCTCTTCGGACGAGATAGCAAGCGCCAGCACCTCTTGCTCGGACAGGTCGGAAAAGCGGCGGCGCTGGGTGAAACTGGAGATCATCTTGAGGCCCTCTTTGGAATGGTTCTAATATGCCGGAATCCGAAGGAAAGAAAACCCCTAACCCCGTCCCGTCACCCTTTGCCGCCAAAGCGTGAACAGACCGGCAGCCACCACGATGGTTGACCCAAGGATTACGGCAGGCCGCAGCGTTTCGCCGTAAAACAACAGGCCCAAGGCGGCGATCCAGACCAGTTGCAGATAGGCGAAAGGCTGCACATCGGCGGCTTCGGCTAAGTCATAGGCGCGGATCATGCACCAGTGCCCGGCGGCTGACATCACGCACAACAGCGCCATGAAGCCCCAGTCCAGCGGCGCGAAATTCTGCCAGACCGGAAGCCCCAGGACGGACATCGCTACGGCACCGACGATCCCAGTCCAGAAGAAGCTGATCTCGGCCCCGTCCTGCCGGGCGACTTTGCGCGTCAGCAACCCATACAGCGCGAACATGACGGATGCGGCCAACGGCATGACCGACCAGAACGATAAAACCGAAACACCGGGCCGCAGCATCACCAGAATGCCCGCAAACCCAACACCAATCGCCAGCCAGCGCCGCCAACCGACACGCTCATGCAGGATCGGTCCTGACAGGGCCGCAACCCAAAGCGGGTAGGCCGTCAGCAAGGCATGGCTCTCGATCAGCCCCAGCTTGGCAAACGCCAATCCGGTCATCGAGATCTGGGTGACCAGCAGCAACCCCCGCACAATATGCAGGGGCTTTTGCCTGGTGCCGAACATCCGGCCCAGTTCCCTTTTGCGGCCATGGCGGATCAGCACAAGGCCCGCGATGAACCAGAAGCGGAACATGACCACCATCTGCACCGGGTACTGCGTGGTCAGATGCCGGGTCAGCCCATCCTGCAAGGCAAAGATCAGCGTCGTCAGCACCATCATCCAGATGCCGCGCTTCGTGTTCTGTTCGGTCACGCCTTGGCCTCTTTGCGCGCTACGGTCAGTGCGTAAAGCCCTGCCAGCACCACCAGCACCGCGCCGACAATCACTTCAAGGTGCAAGACCTCGCCATAGACCGAAATGCCGATCACGGTGACGAAAACGATCTGCAAATAGGCAAACGGCTGCACGACCGAGGCTTCTGCCGCCTCATACGTCTTTTGCAACAGCCAGTTGGACACGACCGAGATCCCGGCGTAGGCCATCAGATACACCCAATCCACCGGCGCCACGCTTTGCCAATGCGGCAGGCCAATCACCGTCATCAGCACCGCGCCGATGATCGGCGGCCAGAAGAAGGCGGCAAAGAACGGCTCGTCCCGCGTGGTCAACCGGGTCAGCACCGAATACAGCGCGAACATGAAGGCCGAGGCGAGGGGCAGCAGCGCCGCCCAGGTGAAGACCCCTGCACCGGGTCGCAGGATCACCAGCACGCCAACGCAGCCGAACGCCACCGCCAGCCAGCGCCTCACGCTCATCCTTTCGCCAAGGATCGGGCCGGACATGGCCACCACCAAAAGCGGGCAGATGGTGAAGATCGCAAGGCTTTGAATCAGGCCAAT
The DNA here is from genome assembly GCA_043721775.1 of Rhodobacterales bacterium. GTDB lineage: Bacteria > Pseudomonadota > Alphaproteobacteria > Rhodobacterales > Rhodobacteraceae > Stagnihabitans. Next base: position 13,723 of record JAYSQA010000382.1, on the reverse strand, counting down.
CAGGGTGTAAGCATAGACCATGACACAGATTTCCGCCACCAGCAGCACGGCGCGCACCACATGCCACGAAAGGCGCCTTGACCGGATCGCGGCCAGGCCTTCCGGCTGGCGCAGGGCCAGCATCAGCACAAAGGCGGCAAACACCCAATAGCGGACCATGACGACCATCTGGGTGTTATAGGTCTCGGCCAAATGGCGCGAGAAGCCGTCCTGCATTGAAAAGCTGAACACGGCGGCGATCATCAGCCAGATGCCACGAGTGGGGTTGCGGCTCATTCCAGAACTCCGGTGGTCATGTGGCGCTTGGTGCCGAAGCCTTGCGCGCGGGTGACGGTGAAGCCCGCCTGCGCCAACCCCCGCCGGACATGGCCCGCAGCGGTGTAGGTCGCAAACGTCCCGCCCGAAGCGGTGTGCCGGGCGACCTGCGCCAGCAGATCATCGCCCCACAGTTCCGGGTTCTTGGCCGGAGAGAACCCGTCCAGATACCATGCGTCGGCGCGGCCCTGCCACAGCGGCACGGCGGCTCTTGCATCACCCTCGATCACCTCAACCTCAATCGCACCAAGGCAAAACCGGCGCAAACCTTTTGCCCAGGCCGCCACCAGCGGCCCCGCTATCGCTGCTGCTTCGGGGAAGGCGGTATGGCTGCGGGCCATCTCTGCGGCGGTGATAGGATATGCTTCGAAGGTCGTGTAGCGCAGCGGCATGTCCGGGGCCAAAAGCAGGGTCGCCAGCAGATTCAACCCGGTGCCAAAGCCCAGTTCCGCAATCTGAAACCCCGGGCGCAGCCGATCAGGCAAGCCATTCCCCGTCAAAAATACATGCTGCGCCTCTGCCAGCCCACCGGCCATCGAGAAATAGGGGTCATCGAACCGGCGCGAGACTGGAATGATCCCGTCCAGCCAGTCCAGCCCTTCCGCCTGTTCACCGCCCGCCATTTGCACTAGCCCTTTTGCGGGCGGACCATGAGCAAGGGCGCCTGGAATGACAAGAGTTGATCTGACGGTGCGGGGCGGCGGAATCTTTGGCCTTTCCGTGGCATGGGAGGCCGTCCTGCGCGGTGCCCGTGTCCGGCTGATTGAACGTGAGGGCATAGGCTTCGGCGCAAGCGGCGGACTGGTCGGCGCGCTGACACCCCACACGCCCGAAGGTTGGAACCCGGTGAAAGCCTTTCAACTGGCCAGCCTGCTGCGCGCTGAAAGCTGGTGGGCCAAGGTCGACGCCACCTCTGGCCAGCCGTCCGGCTATGCCCGCGTGGGCCGGTTGCAGCCTTTGGCGGATGCCGCCGCCGTGGCTTTGGCGCAGACCCGCGCCATGCAAGCCGAAACCTTGTGGCAGGGCCAAGCGGCCTGGCACATCATCCCGACGACGGGTGACGCATGGCAGCCCGCCTCGCCATCTGGCCTGCTGATCCACGACACTTTGTCGGCCCGCGTCAGCCCCCGCCTGGCTGTGGCCTCGCTGGGGGCGGCATTGCGGGCGAAGGGGGCAGAACTTGTCATTGGTGATGCCGCCGAGGACGGAGCGGTGGTCTGGGCCACCGGCGCTGCGGGGCTGGAGGCGCTCACGGCAGACCTTGGCCGCAAGGCAGGGCAGGGGGTCAAGGGGCAGGCGGTCTCGGTGCATCTGCCGGGCTTCGCAGCCCATCCTCAGTTGTTCATCGACGGCCTGCACATTGTGCCCCATGCCGATGGCACCATAGCCATCGGTTCCACCACCGAAAACCAGTGGACCCACCTCGACACCGACGCCCAGTCCGATGCCCTGCTGGACCGCGCCCGCACCGCCCTTCCCCTGCTGCGTGATGCGCCAGAGGTTGCACGTTGGGCTGGCTTGCGGCCTCGTGCCGCCAGCCGTGGGCCTTTGCTGGGGCCATGGCCGGGCCGACCCGGGCATTTCATCGCCAACGGTGGTTTCAAGATCGGCTTCGGCGTGGCACCCGAGGCGGCCCGCCTGCTGTGCGACCTGGTGCTTGAGGGGCGCGATATGATCCCACCAGAGTTCAAGCCGTCAAACCGCGTGGTTTAAGGTCAGCCAGTCCGCACTCGCCCGCAGGGCATTGGCGGGCTCGATGAAGCGCATCCCCATGTCGCGCACCGCACGGGCGTTGGATACCTGTGCGATCTGCCCGATCTGCGGCAGGATGCCGCGCACGGTCTGGTCAAAGATGGCCAAAACCCGCAGCAAAAACAGCGGCGCTACCCGTGTGGCGATCCGCTTGTGCGGATACGCGGTTTTCAGAACCAGCCCCATATCCGGCATCGTCATCGAGCCTGCCGCCGCCAGATAGCGCTTGCCTGCCGTCTCGGGCCGCAACACGGCGCGCAAATGCATCTCGGCCACGTCGCGCACATCGACACAGACAAAGCCGATCATCGGCAACATCGGGTCCCGTCCGCGCAACAACCGCTGCACCACATTCATCGAGGTGCCAAAGTGCTTGTCCAACGGCGGCCCCAGCACAAAACCGGGGTTGATGCAGGTCAGCGCCATGTCCGGTGCCTCTTTCGCGACAAACTCCCAGGCGGCCTTTTCGGCCATGGTCTTCGACATGGCATAGGCCGTCGTTCCCTGTGCCGTCAGATCGCACCAGTCGCTTTCGTCCTGAATGCCGGGCTTGGCCTCATTGAACACCGCCACGGTCGAGGATGTGACAACCGCCCGCCTGATCCCCGCGCCATAAGCCGCCCGCAAAGCGCGCAAGGTGCCCTCAACCGCCGGGCGCACCAGCAGGGCAGGGTCTTTGGGTTGCGAGATCGGGAAGGGCGAGGCGGTGTGAACCAGCACATGCGCGCCCTGTGCCGCCTCGGCCCAACCGGCGTCCGACGTCAGGTCCGCCTGTGCAAAAGACAGCCGCGCCAAGACCGCGTCGGTCAGGAACGGGCGCAGGGCAGCGCGAACCTCTTCAGCCCGGTCCATCGAGCGCAGGGTGCCCCGCACGGCCCAACCGTCTCGCAGAAAGCGCAAGACGATATGCTTGGCAATATAGCCAGAGACCCCTGTGATCAGCGCCAGTCTTTTTTCCATACCCGCCCCCTGTGTCAACTCGCAGGTAATGCGGCAGGAGCCTTCAGTCCAGAAGGCGGCGCGCAATGACTTGCGCCTGAATTTCGGCAGCCCCTTCAAAGATCGACAGAATGCGGGCATCGCACAGCAACCGGCTGGCCAGATACTCCAGCGCAAAGCCGTTACCACCGTGGATCTGCACCCCATTGTCCGCGCAGGCCCAGGCGACCCGCGCGGCCAGCAGTTTCGCCATCCCCGCCTCCAGGTCGCAGCGCTTGCCTGCGTCTTTTTCCCGCGCCGCGTGGTAGGTGATCTGCCGCGACAGGGCGATTTCCACCGCCATCATCGCCAGCTTGGCCGCGACCCTCGGGAATTCGATCAAAGGCTTGCCAAACTGGATCCGGTCGGTGGCATATTTCATCGCCGTTTCCAGCGCCGCCTGCGCCACGCCAATGGCGCGGGCGGCGGTCTGGATGCGGGCACTTTCGAACGTCTGCATCAACTGTTTGAAGCCTTGGCCCGTGACACCGCCCAACAGGTTCTTGCCCGTCACGGCAAAGCCATCGAACGCCAGCTCGTATTCCTTCATGCCGCGATAGCCCAGAACCTTGATCTCTCCGCCGGACATGCCCGGGGTCGGGAAAGGATCAGCGTCAGTCCCCGGAGTCTTCTCGGCCAGAAACATCGAAAGCCCCCGGTAGTCCCTGGTATCCGGGTCAGTTCGCGCCATCAGCATCATCACATGGGCGCGAGAGGCATGGGTGATCCATGTCTTGTTGCCGCTGATCCGCCAATCTTCGCCGTCCATCACCGCCCGCGTGCGCAGCGCACCAAGGTCAGATCCGGTGTTCGGTTCGGTGAAAACGGCAGTCGGCAGAATTTCGGCACTGGCCAGCTTTGGCAGCCACCAGGCCTTTTGCGCCTCTGTCCCGCCACACAGGATCAGTTCCGCCGCAATCTCGCTGCGGGTGCCAAGCGATCCCACGCCGATATAGCCGCGCGACAGTTCCTCGGACACCACCACCATGGCCGACTTTGGCAGACCAAAGCCGCCATAGGCCTCCGGGATTGTCAGGCCAAAGACACCCATTTCGGCCAGCCTGGTTATAACTTCCATCGGGATCAGTTCATCCTTCAGATGCCACTGATGGGCGAAGGGAATGATCTCTGCATCGGCAAAGCGGCGAAACTGGTCGCGGATCATCTCCAGTTCATCATCAAGCCCCGAGGCGCCAAAGGTAAAGGCCCCGTTTTGCGCCCGCATCAAGGCCACCAGCCGCCCCTTGGCCGCGTCGCCCGCGCCAAGGATCAGCGCCTGCGCCTCATCCCCCGGAGCGTAGGCTGCAAGGCCAAGGTCACTGGCGCGGGCCACCTCGTTCTGGCTCATGGCGATGCCACCGGCGATCTGGGCAAGGTATTCACCAAAGCCTATTTGCAGGATCAAGCCTTCCGTCTCGCCAAACTTGCCCGCGGCCTCCAGCCCCTGCGCCCAAACCCGCAACTGCGCCAGCGCCTGCACATAAGTTGCCAGCCAGGCCAGCCCATGTGCGCCATACTGGTGCACCTCCAGCGCCTCGGTCAAGATTTTGCCCGCCACCGTCACCCGCCCGGCCAAAGCCGCCCTGGCATGGCCAAGATGGGCCTGCACTTCGGCCAATGCGGGCTCTGTCAGGCCAATCAGCCCCTGCAAAAGGGGGGTCTTGGGCTGGTTTTGTCCATCATGCGGCATGGCACCCTCACGGAGTCTGCGGTTGCGACGGGGATACCGTCTTTGCAGTTGCAGCGCAATAATAATTCAACAGGATGTTCCTGGTTGAATTATTATGTCGCACCAGTTTACGAGGTTGGCGCGCGGCACTGTGCCACAAGGTCCGGCTCTGCCGCTGCGGGCAGGACCTGAAAATCCACCCGATAGAGCCTGATGTCGCCGTCCCATGCTTCAAACGTCCAGATGCCGGGCACCAGTTCGCTTTCAACGTCGAAAGAGAAGAAGTTGGTCGTTTCCAAACCGCTGCTGAACTGCGAGACATAGACCTCTGGCAGATGGCGTCCGGGCCGCCGGGTTACCATCCGGATGCCAGTCAGGTCATGATCGGGCACAATCGCCACGCCAAACGCCATGCCCAGCACCGCAGGCACGGCCTGTGCTTGCCGGATCACCACAAGCGCCTCGTCGGGGACGTCGATGAACCCGGCTTCGGTCTCTGGGGCGGGCTCTTGATGCCGGTTCTGTGGCGTGCACAAGATGACGGCGCGCAGCGAGGTCAGGCTGGCCGAATGCACCGGGGGCGCAACCTGCGCCTGTGCCGCAACGGCCACCGCCCCGAACAGCAACGACAGCCAGACCCTCATCCGCAATGCCCCCTTTGATGCTGCGCTATCGCACCACGGAAAAGCCAGTTTGGCAACCGTCCCGCCTTTGTTTCCGCACCGCTGTCGGTTACCAAGCCCAAGTGGAGTTTTTCATGGCAGGTCTTTCCGCCCCGGCCTTCTGGGCCGCGATGGCTATCACCCTGTTCGCGGGCCTCGTGAAGGGTGCCGTGGGCTTTGCCATGCCGATGATCATGATGGCGGCGTTTTCATCCTTCCTGCCGCCCGAGGTTGCGCTGGCGGGCCTGATCGTGCCGACCGTCATCACCAACCTGTCACAAGCCTTCCGGCAAGGCTTAGGCCTGGCGCTGGATACAGCGCTGACCTACTGGCGCATCCTGCTGGCGACGATCATTTTCATCGTCATTTCAGCCGCTTTCGTGCATGTCATCCCGCAAAGGCTGTTCCTGCTGCTGCTGGGTCTGCCGATCGCCATCTTCGCGCTGCTGCAACTCGCAGGCCGCAATCTGGCCCTCAAGCTGGAACACCGCAGCCGGGCTGAATGGATTCTGGGTGCCATCGGCGGGCTTTACGGCGGCGTGTCCGGCATTTGGGGCCCGCCCCTGCTGGTGTACCTTCTGTCCATTCACGCCGACAAGCGCGAAACGGTGCGGGTGCAGGGTGTCGTCTTCCTTATTGGCGCTGTTGTCCTGCTGTTGGCCCATATCCACTCTGGCGTGGTGAATGCCTCAACCGCAGCGTTCTCGGTGGCGCTGGCGGTGCCTGCGCAAATCGGTCAGATCTTGGGAACCTTGATCCAAGACCGGCTGGATCAGTCGAAGTTCCGGCGCTTGACGCAGATATTGCTGGTACTGACGGGCCTCAATCTGGCCCGTCAGGCGTTTTCGCTTTAGATTGCGCCCATCCTTAAATTGCACAAGCGCGGACATCTTCGTCGATATGGGCAAGGTATTGCGCGAAGTTGGCCGAGAACATGCCAACCAGCTTGGCCGCCTGCGCATCATACTCCGCCGGATTGGCCCAGGTGCGGCGCGGGTCCAACAGGGCATCCTCCACCCCCGGCACCGAAACCGGCACATCAAAGCCGAAGTTAGGGTCCTTGCGAAAGGTCGCAGTGGCGAGCGAGCCATCCAGCGCCGCCGCCAACAAGGCGCGCGTCGCCCGGATCGGCATCCGCGAGCCTGTGCCGTAAGCACCACCGGTCCAGCCCGTGTTCACCAACCAGCAGGACGCGCCGTGCTTCGCAATCTTCTCCTCCAGCAGCTTTCCGTAAACCTCGGGACGGCGCGGCATGAAGGGCGCGCCGAAACAGGTCGAGAAGGTCGGTTGCGGTTCCGTCACCCCCCGCTCGGTTCCTGCGACCTTAGAGGTAAACCCTGACAGGAAGTGATACATTGCCTGCGCCGGGGTCAGCCGCGCAATCGGCGGCAGCACGCCAAAGGCATCGCAGGTCAGCATCACCACATGTTTCGGATGCCCGCCCAACCCATTGGCCGACGCGTTAGAGATATAGTCCAGCGGGTAAGCGCAGCGGGTGTTTGCCGTCAGGCTGTCGTTGGTAAAATCCAGTTCCAGCGTTGCGGTGTCGTAAACCATATTCTCCACCACGGTCGCAAAGCCGTGGGTGGTGGCAAAAATCGCTGGCTCGGCTTCCGCCGACAGGTTGATGGTCTTGGCATAGCAGCCGCCTTCGAAGTTGAAGGTGCCCCGGTCCGACCAGCCATGTTCGTCATCGCCGATCAGAATGCGCGAAGGGTCTGCCGAAAGCGTGGTTTTCCCCGTACCCGACAGGCCGAAGAAAACGGCGGTATCGACCGGATTGCCGATGGCATGGTTGGCACTGCAATGCATCGCCATCACACGCTTTTCGGGCAGCAGATAGTTCAGAAGCGTGAAGACGGCCTTCTTGTTCTCACCCGCGTAAGCCGTGTTGCCGATCAAGATCAGCTTGGCATCGAAGTTCAGCGCAATCACCGTTTCGGTCCGGCAGCCGTGCCGGGCGGGGTCAGCCTTGAAGGATGGGCAGTTGATCACCGTCCAGTCCGGCACGAAGGTGGCCAGCTCTCCGGCCGCGGGCCGCCGCAGCAGGTGCCGGATGAACAGGCCGTGCCATGCCAGTTCCGTCACCGTCCGCACGTCAACCCGGTGGATCGGATCGGCGCCCGCATAAAGGTCCTGCACGAAGTAATCGCGCCGCTTCATATGGGCCAGCATGTCGGCGTGCAGACGGTCAAAGGCATCAACCGACATCGGCGCATTGTTCTCCCACCAGATCGAGCCTTCGACCGAAGGTGTCCGCACCACGAACTTGTCCTTGGGAGAGCGCCCGGTGAACTGACCCGTCTCAACCAGAAACGCGCCGCCAAGGCCAAGCTTGCCCTCGCCATGCGTCACCGCCGCCTCGACCAAAGCCGGTTCAATCAGATTGTAATACACCGTGCCAAGTCCGGAAATCCCCTGATTTTCCAGCCGCATGGCCGGGTTCACGCGCTCAATTGACATCCTGCAAGCTCCCATGGCCGCCCAAAAGCGGCTCCCCTGATTTCAACCCAGACGGCCGGGCCAACAGCCGCCACGCCGCACCCGGGCCAACAGGTGGGGCATGAAATTGTTATAACATGCAGATTCCAAACGGGAAAAGCGCTGATTTCCGTCGTTAGCGCAACCAACGGCAGGTTAGCGCAACCAAATAGACCATGTGCCAGCTACTGCGGCAAATTAGTCATTTCTTCGCAATTTCGGGGGCTGATGGAGTCTGACGGGGAGGGTGATTCGACTTAGGAGTTGATTCCCTGCGGCGAACAACGGATTATGTGGTATAAATAAGGCAAACCGAGCAGATAAGGATAGCCGACATGGCAAGGATCGCCCTTGTGGACGACGACAGGAACATCCTGACGTCGGTTGCGATGACATTGGAAGCTGAAGGTTTCGAAGTTGAAACGTTCAATGATGGCCAGTCGGCACTCGATGCCTTCAATCGGCGCATGCCCGACATGGCTGTGCTGGATATCAAGATGCCACGGATGGATGGGATGGATCTGCTGCAACGGCTTCGACTGAAATCCTCGATGCCGGTGATCTTCCTGACCTCGAAAGATGATGAGATCGACGAGGTTCTGGGTCTGCGCATGGGCGCGGATGACTATGTGAAAAAGCCGTTCAGCCAGCGCCTGCTGGTAGAACGCATCCGCGCTTTGCTGCGCCGTCAGGACGCAATCCAGACCGGCGAAGTCGCCGTGACCGAAGAAACCAAGATCATGGACAGGGGGAACCTGCGCATGGACCCCTTGCGCCATTCGGTGTCGTGGAAGGGGCTGGATGTGTCCCTGACCGTGACCGAATTCATGCTGCTGCAAGCTTTGGCGCAGCGGCCCGGCTTCGTGAAAAGCCGCGATCAGCTGATGGACGTGGCCTACGACGATCAGGTCTATGTCGATGACCGCACGATTGACAGCCATATCAAGCGTTTGCGCAAGAAAATGCGCGCGGTCGATGACAGCTTCTCTGCCATCGAAACGCTGTATGGCATTGGCTACCGTTACAACGAAGAATGACCGCAATACCGCACCTCAACATGGCGCAGAAGCGCGACCACAAGCCGGAAGACCGCTCTGGCGGGCTGCTTTTGGGCGAAGACTGGGTGTCGCCCGAAAGCATGGTGGAACCTTCGGTGCGCGATGGTCGCCGGCGGCGCGGGTTGGTGTCGCTGAACCACTCACCGTTGGCGCGCAAGATCATCGTCTTCAACCTGATGGCGCTGGTCATTCTGGTGGCCGGCGTGCTGTTCATGAACCCGTTCCGCGACAGTCTTGTGCTGCAACGGGAACAGGGGCTGGTGAATGAGGCGCGGCTGATCGCAAATGTGGTCGAAGCGGGTCTGCCCGCCAATGGTCTGTTGCAGGGCGCTGACAAAGTTGCCCTATCCCACCGCCTGCAAGACGCCACCATCGGGCCCGGGGTTGAGGTCTATCTGTTTGATGCGGATGGAAATATTCTGGCCCGTTCGGTCGGTGCCCCGCGGACGGACATTTCGACGGCCCGCCGCTCTACCCTGATCACCGATTTCCTGAATGTCATCTGGGACGGCATTTCCGGCATCCTTTCGGGCAATCCGGCCAACAGGGTCAAGGTCTCGGGTGAAGAGATGACCCGCAAGCTGTTCCCGCAAGCCAAGGCGGGCGGCACCACCGTCAACACCGGACAGGGGCCCGAGGGCGGCGCGCAGTTTTCGATTGCAACCCCGGTGATCCGCAACGGCGTGGTGCTGGCCGTGGTCGGCGTGTCCTCGGCTGAGGGAGAGATTGACCGGCTGGTGCGCTATGAACGCGAACAGATCCTGCAAATGTTCGTGATAGCGCTGCTGGTGTCGATTGGTCTGTCGCTGGTCCTGGCGTCAACCATCGCCAACCCGCTGTCCGATCTGGCCGCCGCCGCCGAAATCGGCCGCGACCGTGACAGCCGGGCGATGGCGCCGGGCCGTGTCCGTATCCCCGACCTGTCGGCACGACCCGATGAAATCGGTCGCCTGTCCATCGCCATGCGCGGCATGGTAACGGCGCTTTATGACCGGATTGACGCCAACGAACAGTTTGCCGCTGATGTCAGCCATGAAATCAAGAATCCCTTGGCGTCCTTGCGCTCTGCCGTAGGCTCACTGCGCATGGTCAAGAAAGAAGAACACCGTGAGAAGTTGCTGGATGTGATCGAACATGACGTGCGCAGGCTTGACCGGCTGGTTTCTGACATTTCCAACGCCTCAAGGCTCGACAGCGAACTGGTCAAGGAGGAGGAAGAGGAATTCAACCTTCTGAAAACCCTGACCAATCTGACCGAATACCTTGGCCACCAGGCGGGCCTGAAAGGGGTGGAGTTCATTACCGACTTTCCCTCTGACCCGATCCGCATCAGCGGGCTTGAGGCGCGGCTGGCGCAGGTGTTCGTCAACCTGATCACCAACGCGATTTCCTTCTGCGAAAATGGCGATGCAGTGCGGGTCTGGGCACGGCGGCGCGAAAACCGCGTGCTGGTGGTGATCGAAGACACCGGGCCGGGCATTCCGGAACAGGCGCTCACCAAGATTTTCAAGCGTTTCTACTCTGAACGTCCGAAAAGCGACTTTGGCAACCATTCCGGTCTGGGCCTTGCGATCTCCAAACAGATCATCGAGGCGCATGGTGGCGTGATCTGGGCTGAAAACATCCGCCCGACGCAGGCGGACGTCACCTCGGAACCGCTGGGCGCCCGCTTCGTCGTGGGTCTGCCGGTGTGACACCGACGGTACTTCATGCCAGTTGCGTGGCTTATGCCGGGCGTGGCGTGTTGATCCTTGGCAAAGCCGGGGCGGGCAAATCGGCGCTGGCGTTACAACTGCTGGCGCTTGGCGCGGCTTTGGTATCCGATGACCGGACCGAGATCAGGGCCGAAGGAACAAGCCTGCGGGCGTGCCCCCCCGCAACAATCCAGGGCCTGATCGAAGCGCGAGGCATAGGCATTCTGCGCCAAAGCTTCCTGTCAAGCGCCGAAATCACCCTGGTGATTGACCTTGATCAGACCGAATCTGACCGTTTGCCACCGCGACGCTGCGTCACCCTGCTTGGAATAGACTGCGACCTTGTTCATAGCAGTCGGCATAACCATTTTCCTGCCAGTATTCTGTGCTATCTACGTGGTTCACGTTACGCGTGAACCCATGTCACGACCTCACACCCCCTGCAAAGTATGACCGACACCGTCCAAACCATCCCTTCCCACGATCTGGTTTTGGTCACGGGGCCTTCGGGCGCTGGCCGGTCGACGACCTTTCATGCGTTGGAGGATCTGGGCTACGAGGTGATTGACAACCTGCCGCTCAGCCTTGTCCCGCGCCTGCTGGATGGCCCGCCGCTGGAACGCCCGATTGCCCTGGGCCTTGACGTCCGCAACCGCGATTTCAGCGCCGCCGCAGCGATTGAGCTGATTGACACCCTGACCCGCGACCCCCGCGTGACGCTGGAGGTTCTGTACCTTGATTGCGCGGCTGCTGTCCTGATCAGTCGATTCAGCCAGACCCGCCGCCGCCACCCCCTGACCGAGGTGGCCACCGCCGCCGAAGGGGTGGAGCGTGAGATGGACCTGCTGGCGCCAATCCGCGTCCGGGCCGACCACCTGATCGACACATCCGACCTGTCGCCGCACGACCTCAAGGCCGAGATTGTCGACTGGTTCGGCCAAGGTCATACGGCCCGTCTGGCGGTTTCGGTGCAAAGCTTCAGCTACAAACGCGGGCTGCCGAGGGGAGTCGACATGGTGTTTGACTGCCGATTCCTTGCGAATCCCTATTGGGTGCCCGCGCTGCGCGAAAAAGACGGTCGCGATGCGGCAGTTGCATCACATGTTGAAGCCGACCCACTGTTCGCCCCGTTCTTCCTGCGGTTGCATGAATTGGTGCTGATGCTGCTGCCCGCACAACTGCAAGAGGGTAAGGCCCACCTGACCATCGGCTTTGGCTGTACCGGCGGGCAACACAGGTCTGTTGCAGTTGCAGAAAAATTGTCCAAGGTCCTTGCGGAAGCGGGCTGGCAGGTGTCAAAACGTCATCGTGAACTGGAACGGCGCGGAACTTCGCCGGCCCCGGACGGGATCAGTGGCGAAACAGGGGTAGGTCGCGGGTGATCGGGGTCGTCATCGTAGCGCATGGCGGATTGGCCCGAGAGTATCTCTCGGCCGTCGAACATGTCGTGGGCAAACAGACGGACATGCAGGCCATCTCGATCGAGGATGACTGTGACCGTGGCAAGAAACAGGCCGAGATTTGTGACGCCGCCAACGCGGTCGATCATGGTGGCGGGGTTGTGGTGGTGACGGACATGTTTGGTGGCTCGCCGTCGAACCTGTCATTGCTGGCCTGCACCACCGGATCAGAGCGCCGCATCATCTACGGCGCAAATCTGCCGATGCTGATCAAGCTGGCCAAATCGCGCGAGATGCCGGTGGCGGACGCCGTGGCCGCCGCACTGGATGCCGGGCGCAAGTATATCAATAGTCTGGATCTGGGGAGCGGCGCGTAACTTGGCCCAAATGATCCTGAAAATCATCAACGAAAAGGGCCTGCACGCCCGCGCCTCGGCCAAGTTCGTCGAGGTGGTGGAAGAGTTTGATGCCGCTGCCCAGGTCACCCGCGACGGCATGTCTGTGTCAGGCGACAGCATCATGGGGCTTTTGATGTTGGCAGCCTCGCGCGGAACCACTATTGAAGTGGAAACCAGCGGACCACAGGCCGAGGCGCTTGCGGCGGCGCTGACGGCGTTGGTGGCGGACCGCTTCGGCGAAGACCGTTAAGCGCCTTGCAAAGGAAGGCAGACGCGTCGTGAGCCAGTTGCAGGATACCAAACGCGTGGTTTCGTCGTCGCCTCGCCGTGTCGAGGTGACAAACAAGTATGATATGCGGCGGCTGTCCTATGCCGGCACCTTCACCAACCCGGCAAAGGTCTACACCATCCGGGCGATGGAATGGGTGACCGCCAAGCTGAAACTGCTGTCGATGATCCGCAGCTTCGAGCGGTCCGGTGCGCCGGTTGGCGTGGCCTTCTGGACCAAGGCCGTCCGCCACATGGGCATCCGCATCGACACGCCGGCCGAAGAGATCGCCCGCATCCCCGCCACCGGCCCCGTCGTTGTGGTGGCCAACCATCCGCACGGGCTGGTCGATGGCATGATCATGGCCGAACTGGTCAGTCGGGTGCGCAGTGACTTCCGCATACTGACCCGCAGCCTGCTGACCGGCATCCCCGAGATCGAAGAGTTCATGATCCCGGTCCCCTTCCCGCATGAAGAGAACTCACGCGAGCTTGGCTTGCAGATGCGCGACCTGACGATGGCGCACCTGGCCAACAACGGCTTGGTGATCCTGTTCCCGGCGGGCCGTGTAGCCTCGTCCGAGACGTGGTTTGGTCCTGCGATCGAGGCCGAGTGGAACGTCTTCACCCACAAGATGATCGCGAAATCCGGGGCGATGATCGTGCCGATCCACTTCACCGGCCAGAACTCCCGCGCCTACCAGGTCGCCAACAAACTGGCGGCGACATTGCGGCAGGGTCTGCTGCTGTATGAAATCAGGCGATCACTCTTCAAACCGCAGCGCCCCCATGTGGGCGAGCCGATCCCTGCGTCGGAACTGGACAAGTGGAAAGGCAACCCGCGCGGCTTTCTGGCTTGGCTGCGCGACCATACGCTGGCGCTTGGGCCAAGGTAGGATGGGCCATTGGCCCATGTAACCAGAGCGTTTCAACCAAGGAAGCAGAGCGTTTTAATACCAACGGCCCGTTCAATTGACCTGTGCCCAGCTTCTGGTTGTGATTGAGGTTACGGTATTTGGGTCGTTGGCGAAGCGGTTCCAGGCGGTGCA
>JAYSQA010000381.1:0-2443 GCA_043721775.1 Rhodobacterales bacterium | reverse complement strand
CCTGGGCAGACGTTCGGGCAGTACCATCAGACCGTTCTCCCGCGCCCCCGAGTGTAAACTTCAGACAGTAGAATGTCTCACTCTTGTTGGCACGGAGGGAACAGGCTTTGATCGACCTTGGCACAGCCCACCATAGGGTCAGGACGGGAAAAGTGCCATCAGACGCCTTTGCCTGAACACGTCGCCCTGTGCAGGCCTGGCGACCGACGGGCAAGTGGTGACTATCTCACGCCGTGCAATTTTCCGCACGGGTCAGGATGAGCTTGACCCTCGCCAGCCGCAGGCAACCACAGGCAAACCTTGAAATCAGCTTTGCCTTGGGCCGAACCGCCCAGGTCTCTGCCTGCGTGACTGCCGGTCTGGACGCCCCAAGCCGCCTGCGTTACACAGGCATCCATGACCAAGGAGCCCCCATCCTCGCCCGAGAAACCTGCCAAAAGCCCGCGTGTCCAGCAGCGCGAGACGCGGTTGAAGATGGCGCTGAAGGCCAATATGGCCAAGCGCAAGGCGCAGGTGCGGGCACGGGATGAGGCTGCGACGGACGGCACCCACAACGATAAAGACTGACAACGATAAAGCATGAGGCGGGCAGATGGATTCGATACTGGTACGGGGCAATGGGGCTTTGTCGGGCGCTATTCCGATTGCGGGGGCCAAGAACGCCTGCCTGACGCTGATGCCGGCAACCCTGCTGTCGGATGAGCCGCTGACACTGACCAACGCGCCGCGCCTGTCTGACATCGCCACGATGACGCAACTGTTGCAGTCGCTGGGGGCCGAGGTTGCGGAATTGGCCGATGGGCAGGTGCTGGCAATGTCGTCGCACAACATCTCCAACCACACGGCCGATTATGACATCGTGCGCAAGATGCGCGCCTCGATCCTGGTGCTGGGGCCGATGCTGGCACGCGACGGCCATGCAGTGGTTTCACTTCCCGGTGGCTGTGCGATTGGCGCCCGCCCCGTGGACCTGCACTTGAAAGCGCTGGAGGCGATGGGGGCCGAACTGGAGCTGCGGGATGGCTATGTGCATGCCAAGGCGATTGGCGGCAAGCTGAAGGGCGCGGTGGTGGACTTCGCTTCGGTTTCTGTCGGTGCGACCGAGAATGCGTTGATGGCTGCCACTTTGGCCAAAGGCACCACCGTTCTGAAGAACGCCGCACGAGAGCCCGAGATTGTCGATCTCGCCCAATGCCTGCGCAAGATGGGTGCGCAGATTGACGGCGAGGGCACCAGCACGATCACCATCCAGGGCGTCGACCGGCTGCACGGGGCGACGCATCCCGTCGTCACCGACCGGATCGAACTGGGCACCTACATGCTGGTTCCCGCCATCTGCGGCGGCGAGATTGAATGCATCGGCGGCCGTCTGGATCTGGTTGGCGCTTTTGCTGAAAGGCTGGATGCCGTTGGGGTTTCGGTGACCG
Organism: Rhodobacterales bacterium; assembly: GCA_043721775.1. GTDB lineage: Bacteria > Pseudomonadota > Alphaproteobacteria > Rhodobacterales > Rhodobacteraceae > Stagnihabitans. The sequence continues at coordinate 1,016 of JAYSQA010000381.1, read as the reverse complement.
AAACGGCGCGTGGCCTGAAAGTCTCGCGCAAGAATGGCCGGGTCAATGCGGTGGATGTGGTGACCGCACCTTTCCCGGGCTTCCCCACTGACCTTCAGGCCCAGATGATGGCTTTGCTGTGCACTGCTGACGGGGTTTCGGTTCTGGAAGAGCGTATCTTCGAGAACCGTTTCATGCATGCCCCCGAACTGATCCGCATGGGGGCGAAGATTGACGTGCATGGCGGCACCGCCACCGTCACCGGCGTGCCCAAGCTGAAGGGTGCCCGTGTCATGGCGACTGACCTGCGGGCCTCGGTCAGCCTGATCCTTGCCGCCCTTGCCGCCGAAGGGGAAACTGTGGTCAGCCGGGTCTATCACCTTGATCGTGGCTATGAACGGGTGGAAGAAAAGCTGCGGGCATGTGGCGCGCAGATCGAACGGATCAAGGCATGACCGACGCCCGCTCTGACGCCCGGTTCGAGGATGCTGACGACGGCCCGCTGCGCCTGATCGCGCAAACTGCGGACGATCTGCAAGTCCTTGCGGCCTTGGTGCAAGACGCCGTCTTTCCCATCACAGAGATGACCTATGCCAAGCGGCAGCACCGTTTCGCCCTGCTGCTGAACCGCTTTCGCTGGGAAGATCAGGTGGCGGCAGAGCGTGAGGGCCGCCCCTTTGAACGCGTCCGCAGTCTGTTGGTCTTTGATAACGTCCTGGGCGTTCGCAGTCAGGGGATTGACCGGGGCGACAAGGACACCATCCTTTCCCTGCTTGGTGTGACGTTCAGCCCGGGCGAAGACGGCTCTGGCGTGGTGGAGCTTATTCTGGCTGGCGGCGGCACCGTTGCCCTTCAGATAGAGGCGCTGGAAGTGACCCTGACCGATGTAAGCCGCCCCTACCGCGCCAATTCGGGCCACGCGCCGCAGCACGGCTGAGTGAGCTGCTCGCCAACTCTTTGACGGATTTTCGGGTGACTTAAGCTACTGGCTGCCCCTGCTGATCGGTTTCGGTTGCGTTGAAGCAGACTGCGGCGGG
>JAYSQA010000380.1:0-6367 GCA_043721775.1 Rhodobacterales bacterium | reverse complement strand
CCTGGGCAGCAAGACACCCTTGCAGGCGATGAAGGACTGGCACAAACTGAAGCCGGAATTGTTCAGGAAACAGCCATATCACCTTCCGGGATGTGACATGTATTCATTCTCAACTCCTCCCATGGCGTCATTGTAAGCAGTCCACTCCTGCATCGCACAAGCCGGTTCAGGCGCGTTCCTTTAACGCCTTGATGCTTGCAAATGCCGAGTTGCGAACTTTAAGTTCGCCAATATATATTGTGTGCGGACTATTCACTCTGTCAATCCGGTATTTCTGCCGATATTTCTGCGCTGTAGCATGCACTTTGTATTGACCAGATAACAAATGTGCATGTAAGTTGACCGCAACACCTATAGGAGAACCGTAATGCCCACGAATGTCGCCCTGACGGGACTGGCCAAGGATCTGGCCGCGCGCGCTGAAACCGGCAGGCCTATACGAATCGGTCTGGTCGGCGCTGGCGAGATGGGCACGGACATCGTCAGTCGCGTCGCCCACATGCGCGGCATCGAAATTGGCGCCATCAGCGAGTTGAACCCGCAAGCCGCCGGGCGGTCGGTGACAATTGCCTATGGTGATCCGGACCGCGCTGTGGCGACCGACACCACCGATGCGTTGAACGCTGCCATCGAGCAGGGCAAGATTGCCACGACGCAACGGGTTGAGACATTGCTGGAGTCCGGCCTGATCGACGTTGTGATCGACGCCACCGGCATTCCTTCCGTGGGGGCCGAAATCGGTCTGGCCGCGATGGAGCGCGGCAAGCATCTGGTGATGATGAACGTCGAGGCTGACGTGACCATTGGAGCCTATCTGCGCTCTGAAGCCGAACGCCTTGGCGTGATCTACTCCCTCGGGGCGGGCGACGAGCCTTCATCCTGCATGGAGCTGATCGAGTTTGTCAGTGCCATGGGCCACCGCATCATCAGCGCGGGCAAGGGCAAGAACAATCCGCTGAACATCGACGCAACGCCTGACACCTACACCGAAGAAGCCGTTCGCCGTCATATGAACCCGCGCATGTTGGTTGAATTCGTTGATGGATCGAAAACCATGGTGGAAATGGCCGCCATCGCCAATGCCACCGGCCTGATCCCCGACAAGCCCGGCATGCACGGCCCGGCCTGCTCACGTGAGGAACTTAACAAGGTTCTGATCCCGGCGTCGGCGGGTGGGCTTTTGTCCTCCAGCGAAGGCCGGGTAGATTATTCCATCGGCAAGGGTGTTGCCCCCGGCGTTTTCGTCGTGGCCGAGATGGATCACCCGCGCATCCGCGAGCGTATGGAAGACCTGAAGATGGGCGAAGGACCCTACTTCACATTCTTCCGGCCCTTTCACCTGACCTCACTGGAAGTGCCGCTGACCTGTGCCCGCGTCGTGCTATACGGCAAGGCCGACATGGTGCCGATGCCCCGCCCGGTAGCCGAAGTCTGTGCGGTGGCAAAAAAGGATATGGCCGTGGGCGATACGCTCGACCAGATCGGCGAGTTTTGCTACCGCGCCTGGATCATGACCGCGCCCGAGGCGCGCGCTGCCGGGGCTATTCCCTGCGGGCTCTTGACCGGGGCCAAGGTGACGGCACCGATCAAGAAGGGTGATCTGATCACCCGGGCCAATGCTGCTGTGCCTGCAAACTCCAGGATCGCGGCCTTGCGGGCCCGGCAAGACGCCATGCTGGGATTGTAATCATGGCCGAAACTGTCCTCACGCCCGCTGACAACCGGCCCTTCGCCATCCGCACCTACGCCCCCGCCCAACTCCGCGAGGCGTTGAAGCGGATGTACCTGATCCGCCGTTTTGAGGAAGGCGCGGAAGACAGCTACACCCGTGGCCTGATCCACGGCACCATGCACCTGTCGATCGGGCAAGAGGCGAGTGCGATGGCCACTTGCATCGAACTGACCGACAACGACAAGATCACCTCGACCCATCGGGGCCACGGCCACTGCATTGCCAAGGGGGCCGATGTGGGCCGGATGTTCGCGGAATTCTTCGGCAAGGAAACCGGCTATTGCCACGGACGCGGCGGCTCGATGCACATTGCCGACATCAAGACCGGCAATCTGGGTGCCAATGGCATTGTGGGCGGTGGGCTGCCCATTGCTGTAGGTGCGGCTTTGTCGGCCAAGCGCTTGGGCAAATCCGATGTCACAGTTTGCTTCTTTGGCGACGGGGCCAACAATGAAGGCGCCTTCCACGAGGCGCTGAACATGGCGGGTGTCTGGAAGCTTCCGGTGATTTTCGTTTGCGAAAACAACGGCTACGGCATGTCTACATCCACCGCCCGGTCCACCGCAGTCAAATTCATCTCGCAGCGCGCTGCGGGCTACGGGATGCCTGGGATCACTGTGGACGGTAACGATTTCTCAGCTGTCTCAGAGGCGCTGCACATCGCCATTGCCCGCGCGCGGGCTGGCGACGGGCCAAGTCTGGTCGAAAATATCACCTATCGTTGGCGCGGCCATTCCAAATCCGATCGCAACCGCTATCGCACCAAGGACGAGATCGAGGAGTGGATGGCCCGCGACCCCATCGCCCGTTTCCGCGCCGAGCTGATCGCGCATGGCATTCTGGATGAAGCCGCCGCCGATGCTGTCGCCGCCGAAGCAGTGGCCGATGTGCAAAAGGGTATCGAATTCGCCAAATCCGGCCCGTCGCCCCAGCTTTCCGAAGTCACCCGCTACGTCTACGCCGAGGCCTGAACATGAACGCCGTCACCAATCCACTGACCGGAAGCGCTGACCTGCGCACCTTGTCCTATGCCGAAGCCATCCGCGAAGCGATGGCCATCGCCATGGAAGCTGACCCCACCGTCATCCTGATGGGCGAGGATATCGGCGTCTATGGCGGTGCCTTTCAGGTGACCCTCGATCTGATCGACCGTTTCGGCCCCGAGCGCGTGATGGATACGCCCATTTCGGAACTGGGCGGGGCCGGTGTGGCGGTGGGTGCTGCGCTGACCGGGTTGAAGCCGATCTTCGAATTCCAATTTTCCGATTTTGCCATGCTGGCGATGGAGCAGATCGTCAACCAGGCTGCTAAGCTGCGGTACATGCTGGGCGGTGAAGCTTCGGTGCCGGTGGTGTTCCGGCTGCCCTCAGGCTCTGGCACTGGGGCTGCGGCGCAGCACAGCCAAAGCATCGAGGCTTGGTTTGGCCATGTGCCGGGCCTGAAGGTTTTGCAACCCGCCACGCCGGAAGACGCCAAGGGCATGCTGTTGGCCGCCTTAGCGGACCCCGACCCGGTGATGATCTTCGAACACAAGCTGCTTTACAAGATGAAGGGCCATGTACCCGCCGGTCACTATATGACGCCCATCGGCAAGGCTTTGGTGCGCCGCACCGGCAATGATCTGACCATCGTGGCAGGCTCGATCATGCTGCACCGCGCGCTGGAAGCGGCTGAGAAGCTGGCCATCGAGGGCATAAGCGTCGAGGTCATTGACCTTCGCTCGATCCGGCCGATTGACAGCCAGACGATCCTGACCTCTGTCCGAAAGACCGGGCGGTTGATGGTGGTCTACGAAGGGGTCAAAGCCTTTGGCGTCGGCGCGGAAATCAGCGCGATGGTCGCGGAAAGCGATGCGTTCGATTATCTTGACGCGCCGATTCTCCGGCTTGGCGCTGCCGATGCGCCGGTGCCCTACAACCCCGATCTGGAACGCGCTTCTGTGCCGCAAGTTGACACAATTGAGGCTGCAGCCCGCCGCCTCGTTCGGCGCGAGGTCTAGGACATGCCGGTTGAAGTGATCCTGCCCAAGGTCGATATGGACATGTCGCATGGCACCTTGTCCGTCTGGCATGTGGCCGAAGGCGATCTTGTCAAACAGGGTGCGGCCCTTTTCGACATTGAAACCGACAAGGCCGCGATGGAGGTTGAATCCCCCGCAACCGGCTATTTGCACCGTGTCGTGGCGAAACCGGGCGACAAAGTACCCGTCGGGGCCATCATTGCCTGGCTTTACGCCGAGGGGGAGGCCTTGGTCACGTCCCCCGCGACACCAGAGGCCAATGACGCCCAGAACCTTCCCCGACCAATTGAAGTGATCCTTCCCAAGGTCGACATGGACATGTCACACGGCACACTCGCGGTCTGGCACGTGGCCGAAGGGGAAACCGTCCAGAAGGGCGCTGCCCTGTTCGACATCGAAACCGACAAGGCCGCGATGGAGGTCGAAGCCCCGGCAACGGGCCGCCTGCACCACATCACCGCCAAACCCGGTGACAAGGTGCCTGTGGGCACTGTTGTGGCGTGGATTTACCCTGAAGGCATGGCTATCGGCCTGCCACCCGCCGTAGTTGACGCGCCGCCAGCACCCGTAGCAAAGGCAGAAGCAGCGATCCCCGCCAATCCTGCGACCAGTGTCGAGACGACAGACGCCTTGGCCAGACGCGCAACGCCAGCCGCCCGCAAGGCCGCCCGGGACACGGGCCTGAACCTGTCGGAGGTTAACGGCACAGGGCCGCTTGGCCGCATCCAGCGTGATGATGTCATGGGGCTTTTGTCGCTGCGGTCCACCCCTGTCAGGTCTGAACCCGCCGCCTTGAACAGTTGGGCGCCCGTCTCCGGCCCTCTCAGCATCTCGCGCCGCAAGGGCGAGGGCAAGCCCCTGGTCCTGCTGCACGGCTTCACCGCAGACAGCCAAAGCTGGGCGCCGTTCGAGAAGGCCTTCGCCGCAACCCGTCCCCTGATCCGCATCGACCTGCCAGGTCACGGCAAATCCCCCAAGCGGCAGGTCCGCAGCTTTCAGGACCTGTCCCGCATGATCGTCGAGGCATTCGATGAGGCCACGCGGGACGTCGATGAGGTGCATCTGATCGGGCATTCGCTTGGCGCCGCTTTGGCTCTGGCATTGGCAGATATCAGAGGCCGCCGCGTAGCAAGCCTGACACTGATAGCTCCCGCAGGTCTTGGGCCAGAGATCGACGCCGCAGCCATGAATGGCATTGTCCGCGCCAGCCGCGTCGAAAGCCTGGCCCCTTGGCTGCGACGGCTGACAGCCAAACCGGAAGGCATCAGCGACGACTACGCGCGCGCCGCCATGCGGACACGTGAAGACGCAGCCCTGCGCGCCTGTCAGGCTGACATGGCCTTGGCCTTGTTCCCCGATGGGGTGCAATCCTTCGATCTTCGCGCCGCATTGCAGCGCAATGTGTTGCCCACCCAAATTCTCTGGGGCCGCCGGGATCATATCTTGCCTGCGGCACATGCCATCGCGGCGGAAGGCGAATTCGCGCTTCATCTTCTGTCCGGAGCGGGGCATATTCCTCAGATCGAATGCCCGGACCGGGTCGCGCGGATCACACAGTGGATGATCAACGCGATTGAAGTTCCGGGCTGATCACAAGTCCAGGAATGTATATGCAGCTTGCGACCCAAAGCCCAAATACTCAAAGCACCGGCATTCAAAGCGAGGCAGACCGGCTGCGCGCGCGGGCGATATGGCTTTACCACGTCGAGGGCAGTACTCAGAACGACATAGCAATCCAACTTGGCATCAGCCGGGTAATGGTGGTCCGGTTGTTGGCCGATGCCAAGCGCCGGAACGAGGTGCGCATAACGATCTCGGCCCCGCTGACGGAACTCTTGCTGCTGGAGCGAGAGATTGAAACGCGCTTTGGTATCAAACGGGTGATCATTGCCCCCTTCGCGGACACCGAAGCTGATCCGGTCAAAGTCATCGCCGCCGCCGCAGGCAACTTCATCTCGGGTGAGATGAAGGCGGGCATGACGGTTGGCGTTGGTTGGGGGCGAACCCTGTTCAACACCCTGCCCTTCATCACCGGGGCCACGCTGGAAGATTTCCGCGTCGTCTCGCTTCTGGGCGGCATCGCCGCCGCACGCCGCTTCAACCCTGCCGAATTCGCCTGGAAGTTCACGGAATTGTTTCAGGGCGAAGGCTTCCTGATCCCCGCGCCTGCCGTCGTCGACAGCGCCGAAACCAAATACGCCCTTCTGGAACGCTGCGGCCTGTCCGCGATCTTCGAGATGGCGGACAACCTGGATGTTGCGCTTCTGTCCTGTGGCGGCATCACCTCGCTGACCACCAGCTACCGCACCGGATACCTTTCCGAAGCTGACCGCCGGTCCTTGATCGAAGCTGGGGCGATTGGTGACGTACTCTACAACTTCATTGATGAAATGGGTGACCTTGTCGATCACGAGGTAAACAGCCGCGTGATCTCGGTCAATCTGGCGCGCCTACGCAGAACGCCCGAACGCGTCCTGATTTCGGGCGGAAAAGACAAACTTGTCGTCATGCGCGCGGCAATCAGAACAGTGGTGCCGACGACCCTGATTACCGACGAACAAACTGCATTGGCGTTGATTGCCAAGTGAATTCCCAGAGGTGACCTGCCCCCCGGT
>JAYSQA010000379.1:0-2780 GCA_043721775.1 Rhodobacterales bacterium | reverse complement strand
CCTCCGCACCACCTAAAACCCCATAGTGTCCGCTATCCAAAGCGGACACTATCCGACCCACTCTCTGTGCGGCAGGGCAGCTAGACCGGACGGTTACTTATAATCCGACAAAAACACTTGTGTATAACACTCGCTGTTTTACCTCAACGCCACCTCAATGTTTGACGAGTCCCCCCCCTTGAACAGCGGAGGGCTTTTTGCGTTGGTGGCGCTGAGACATGCTCATCCCGCGCAGCACGAGAGCTTCGCCACGTCGCGGTCAAAGGTCTGCGCGGCCAGCTTCAGACCTTCGACCGTCGTCAGATAAGGGAAAAGCGTCTCGCCGAGCGCCTTCGTCGTCATCCCGAACTTCAGCGCCATTGCCAGCGTCTGGACGCTGTCCGATCCTTCCGGGGCAGCGATCACACCGCCGAGCAGGCGGTCAGTCCTGACATCCGCCACCAGCTTGATGAGGCCGCGTGTGTCGCGTGCGGCCAAGGCGCGCGGCACATTTTCCAGGCCAAGGACCGAGGTCTTCACCTCGTACCCTGCGGCAAGCGCCTCCGCTTCGGTCAGGCCCACACCCGCCACCTGTGGGTCGGTAAACACCACCCAAGGCATCGCTGCATTGTCATAGCGTTCAACCCCACCCAGCACCGCATTGCGGGCAGCGAGTTTCGCGCCGTAAGCGGCCATGTAGACGAACTGGTCGCGGTTGGTCACGTCACCGGCGGCAAAGACGCCCGGGCGGGTCGTGGCCATATCATCGCCTACGATGATCGCACCGCGCTTGTCGGTTTTGATCCCCATTTCGGCCAGTCCCAACCCTTCAGTATTGGGACTGCGCCCGGCAGTCACGACCAGATGATCGGCGTGGAGTTCCAGCTTTTTGCAAGCTTCCTCGATGCACAATATGGCCTGTTCGCCGTCACGGCGGCAGGTGTCATAGGTCACGCCGCAATGAAGGGTGATGCCCTCGTCGCGGAATACCTTGGCAAGCGCCTCGGACACTTCGGGTTCGGCCTGCGGCAGCAGGCGAGTGCGGCACACGACGGTCACCTTCACCCCCATCCGAGCCATCATCTGCGCCAGTTCCGCGCCGATATAGCCGCCGCCAAGGAACACGAGGCTTTCTGGCAGAGTGTTCAACGCCAAGAGCGAGGTGCTGTTCAGTGTCGGCACTTCCTGGATGCCCGGAATGGGTGGCAGATCAGGACGCCCGCCGGTGGCGATGATGATCTTTGGAGCACGGATCACCCGTGCGCCTACCTTCACGCCACCCGTGATCAGCGATGCAGCACCTTCGTCGATATAGGTGATTTCTTCATATCCCGGCAGGAGATCAGCGTATTTCTTCTGCCGCAGACCAGAGACCAGCGCCTCTTTTCCGGCCATCAGCGCGGCCCAATCATCGACTTGGGCTGACCCGGACAAGCCCGGAAATCGTCGCGCTGCATTCGCGCCATGAATCGCTTCCGCTGCGCGGATCATGGTCTTGGACGGCACGCATCCGACGTTCACACAGGTGCCGCCAATCAGGCCATGGCCGATCAGTGCGACATGCTTGCCTGCCTCGGCTGCGGTGATCGCGGCAGAAAACCCCGCCGACCCAGCACCGATCACCGCTAGGTCGAAATCATTGCGGCCGGGGCCGGATATGGTGCAGCAATCGTTCATCGCCTTGTCCTTTCAGGAGTTCCGGATATTCCGCTGGCGCAGCCAAACCGCATACATCGTAAGGCCGACAAAAAAGGCGAGTGCGGGCAGCAGCACGAGGTCAAGCCAGCCCAGCACCGCCGACAGCCCGACAAGGCCAAACAGCACGGCGAGGATCGGGGTAAAGCAGCACAAGGCCGCAATGACGGTTCCGACGATGCCGGTTGCAAGAAGGCGGCGGTCGGTTTTGTCCGCACTCATGAAATGCGCTCCGCATCCGAAATGGCGTCAGCCGCAGAGGAGTTTGACCGCGCTCGCCGCAGGCTGCGCCACGGCAGCGCCGCAACTGCGGCACCTGACATTATCACCACGCCCCCCAATCCGCCGATCAATCCGCCAACCGCACCCGTGATCGCGGTCAGAGCCATGCCACCCCCAGCACAGCACACAATCACGACCGGGGCGGCAATCAGTGTGGCTAGTATTCCACCTTGTATGTCATCGCGCATCGGGTTCAGCCCCGAACTTCAGCGGGATAACCCGCCTGCGCGGAGGCTTCTGCAATCGCCGCCGCATCGGTCAGGGCGGGATCAAAGATCAAAGCCGCGCTTCGGCTGTCAAAGTCTACCTCGACCGACTGCACGCCTTCGACCTCGCTCATCGCGATCTTGACGGTGATCGGACAGGTCGCGCAGGTCATGCCGGGCACATCGAAAGTGACTTCAGCCAACACTGGGGCCGCTTCGGATACCGATTGCGCAAAGGCGGTTGGAGCGATGGCGGGAAGCCCGAGCATGAGGGTGCCCAGCGCCAGAATAGCAAAATGTTTCAAAAGTTTTCTCCTTGGATTTCAGTAAAAGAGCGGGGCCCACCAGTTCAGCGTCACGGACAGCAGGACAAGCACTGTTGCCGCCCAAAGCACCACTTGGGTGAGGCGAGAAGATTGAGGGCGGGCACAGTAGGACCCTTCGACGCATTCGGGTTTAGACCGAAAGTAGACATGCCAGAACCCGAACGCGATAAAGACGGTGGCGATGCCAGAGGTCAGCGGCTTGTAGGGTTCCAGCGCGGTCAGGTTGCCGATCCAGGCCCCTGAAATGCCGAGCGTCACCAGCACCAGCGGCACGATGCAGCAGGCCGAGGCG
>JAYSQA010000378.1:0-11406 GCA_043721775.1 Rhodobacterales bacterium | reverse complement strand
CGCTGATCAAGGGCGAGGGCGAGACCTGCACCAATGCCATCATCTTCTGCAACCGCAAGATGGATGTGGATGTGGTGGCCAAGTCGCTGAAACAGCACGGTTTCAACGCTTCGCCGATCCATGGCGATCTGGACCAGTCGGTGCGGACCCGCACGCTGGACGGCTTCCGCGATGGCACGGTGCATCTGCTGATCGCGTCAGACGTGGCAGCGCGCGGGCTCGACATTCCCGCTGTCAGCCATATTTTCAACTTTGACGTGCCCTCGCATCCCGAAGACTACATCCACCGCATCGGCCGCACCGGCCGCGCCGGGCGTCTGGGCAAGGCCTTCACCATCTCAGTGCCGTCGGATGACAAATATCTGGCCGCCATCGAGCACCTGGTGAAAGGCCAGATCCCGCGCGCCGCCCTGCCAGATGGTGCGCTTGACGGAGCGTCGGAGAACTCTGATCATGCCCGGGGCGGTTCCAGCCGGTCGTCGTCGTCTTCCACCCGCAGTGGTGGCTCGGCTCGTGGCCCGCGTGGTCGCAATGAAGGACGGGGTGAAAACCGCAGTGAGGCAAGGCCCGAAGCCCGTGTCGAAGCCCGCGCCGAGGTCAAGCCGCGTGACGCGATGCCGGTGATTGAAAGCGAAGAGGCCGAAGAAAACCTCGTCGTCGCGGCGCCCCCCGCCCGCGCCCCGCAAGAGCGCAACGAAGATCGCCGCCGCGAACCGCGCCAGACGTTTGATCGCGGGTCCGAGCGTGGCGCAGACCGCACCAGCGACCGCAGCGCTGATCGTACTGCGTCAGATCGTACCACGGCGGATCGGCGTAACGAACCGCGGTCTGAACCCCGCACAGACCCGCGTGTCGAGGCCCGGCCCGAAGTTCGCCCCGAAGCCCGATCCGACTTCCGCTCCGAACAGCGCAACGAACGTCCGTACCGCTCCTCCTACCCCGGCCAATATGAACGCATTGTCGGCATGGGCGACCATGTGCCCGATTTCATAATGCGCAGCTTCCGCGTCGCCGAACCGACCCCGGATGACGACGAAAGCGAAAGCAACGCGGCGTAACGCATTTCGGGGAAAGGCGGTCGCGATTTTCCCCGCCCAACCCAGATTTTTGAACACCCCGGCAAACCAAAAGCGCCCCGCTCATCACAGAGTGCGGCGCTTTTTTGTAGGTTGCCCTTTGTAGAAATACTCGCGGGGGGTCTGGGGGGCGGCAGCCCCCCAGCCGGGTCCGCCGAGCGCGCAAGCCCCAAGAATTTTCGCCGAAAATTCTTGGGGCTTCTGCCCGGTTATTCCGCTGACAAGCGGCTGATCACCACGATCACCTCGGGCTTCTTGCCGATCTCTTCCATCGTGACCTGCCTGACCACCCGCTTCAGCGCCTCTTCCAGCTTGTCGTCGTCGGCCATAACCTTGCGGCCGGCACCTGCTACGAACTCACCCAGATCACCTTCCAGCGTTTCTGCCAGATCGCGCCCGCCGCGCCCGGTGGGCGGCAGGCCCATGGTGTCAACCCAAGGCTCCCCCAAAGCCTCGCCATCCTCATCCACGATCAGCGTCACCGTGACATGGCCGTTCAGCGCCAGCCGGATGCGGTCGCGGATCACGCCGTCCATCGCCCCGACCAGCGCTGTGCCGTCAAGGTAGACGCGGCCCGTTTCGACCCGCTCCACCACCACCGGCACGTCGCCGGTCAGGTTCAGCATCGTGCCGTTGGTGGCGACGATGGCCGCAATCCCCGCCTCATTGGCGACCTTGACATGTTCGCGCAGGTGGCGGTGTTCGCCGTGCATCGGCACCACCATGTCGGGCAGCAACAGGCGGTGGATATGCTCCAGATCGGGCCGGTTGGCATGGCCTGACACGTGATACCTGCCGCCCTGCTCGTCAACGATGTTGACGCCCTTTTCCGAGAAGGCGTTGACCACCTTCAACACGTCGCGCTCGTTGCCCGGAATGGTTCTGGACGAAAACAGGAACGTATCGCCCTCCTTCATCTCCAGCCCCAGATACTTTCCCCGCGCCAGTTGGGCCGAGGCCGCACGGCGCTCGCCCTGTGACCCGGTCACGATCAGCATCAGGTTCTTGCGTGACACCTCCACCGCATCTTCCGGCGAGACATGGCGCGGAAAGCCCTGCAACACGCCGGACTCCTCCCCGGCCAGGATCATCCGCTTCATCGCCCGGCCCAAAAGGCAGACGGTTCGGCCCGCGGCCCGCCCCGCCTCGGCCAGGGTCTTCAGACGTGCGACGTTGGAAGCAAAGGTGGTGGCCACCACCATGCCCGGGCAACTGGCGATCAACTCGGCCAAAGGCACCGCAAGCGTAGCTTCCGACCGGCCCGGCAGCGGCGAGAAAACGTTGGTGCTGTCGCACATCAGCGCCTTGACCGGACGTTCGGCAGCAATCGCCTCGAACACCGCATCATCCCAAGGCTCGCCCACAATCGGGTTGCGGTCGACCTTGAAGTCGCCCGAGTGCACGATTCGTCCGGCGGGCGTGTCGATGACCAATGCAGCACTTTCGGGGATCGAGTGGCTGACGGGGATGAACTGCACCTCGAACGGCCCGGCTGTGATGACCTCGGGGCGCGGCTTTACGGTGCGGATGGCGTCCCGGGCGTGACCGGCTTCCTCCATCTTCAAGCGGCCCAGCGTTGCCGTGAAGGCGCGGGCATAGACCGGCTTTTTCAACTGCGTCCACAGATGCGGCAACCCGCCAAGATGGTCTTCGTGGCCATGGGTGATGAAGATCGCCTCAAGCCGGTCGAGCCGTGCCGTCAGCCACGAAATGTCAGCCATGATCAGGTCAACACCGGGAGAGCTGTCCATGTCCGGAAATGCCACGCCCAGATCGACAAGGATCAGCCGTTCCTTGCCGGGAAAGCCATAGCCATACACATAGGCGTTCATGCCAATTTCCCCGGCACCGCCGAGCGGCAGGTAGATCAGACGTTCACCCGGCTTGGCTTGGGCAGGCTGGGCTTGGGCAGGCTTGGGTTGGCCGGGTTTGGCTGTGGTGGGGTTGGCTGTGGTGGGCTTGGGCGCGGCAGTTTCAGTCGGGGCCATCGGCACTCTCTTTGTTTGAGTTTGTGGCTTTCACCAAGCCATCAGGTGTATTCAGGGCGTGGATCAGGACCAGACCATGCATGGTCAAATCGTCCTCGATCACGTCAAATGTCTCGGTTCCTTGGGCGAACAGGGCGGCAAGCCCCCCGGTCGCAATGACTTTCATCGGCATGGGACGCTCTTTGCGCACTTCGCGCACGATCCCTTCAACCATCCCGATATAGCCCCAATACACGCCCGATTGCATGCAAGCCACCGTATTCGTGCCGATGACCTTGGCGGGCCGAGCCACATCGACATGAGGTAGGGCTGCGGCGGCCATATGCAATGCCTCCAGGCTAAGGTTGGCACCGGGGGCTATCACACCGCCGACATAAGCGCCGTCATGGTCGACCACGTCGAAGGTGGTGGCCGTGCCGAAATCGACCACAATCAGATTGCCACCGTGCCGGGCAAAGCCTGCCACGGTGTTGACCAGCCGGTCGGGGCCGACGGTGGTGCCCTGATCGACCCGCGGGGCCATCGGCAAACGGCATTCCGGCTTGCCCACCACCAATGGGCGGCAATCATAATAGCGGTTGCACAGGACGCGCAGGTTGAAGACGACACGCGGCACAGTCGATGAAATGATCACCTCGGTCACCTGCGCCTCGGTCCGGGTCAGCGCCATGAGCGAGGACAGCCAGACGAAATATTCATCCGCCGTGCGCTTGTGGTCGGTGGCGATCCGCCAGGTGGCGCGGAACTTGGCGCCGTCCCAGATGGAGAACACGGTATTGGTATTGCCGCAGTCGATGGCTAGAAGCATTTCGTGCCTCGGGGTTGGCGCGCGGGGTTGGCGGAGGAGCGAGGGGTTTCACACCCCTCGCGCTCCCGGTGGAGTATTTGTGCCAAGATGAAGAGGCATCAGAAGAAGACCTCGGCGGCGGGGATGGCGTGGCGGCCTTCGGGGGTGTGCAGGATCAGGGCACCGGTGTGGTCGATGGTTTCAAACGTGCCGATGCGGGTTGTGGTTCCGGTGCGGGCGCGGATCGTGTCGCCAAGGCGGGCGGCGTGGGAGAGCCAAGCGGTGCGCAGGGGCGCGAAACCTTCGGTGGTGAAGGTTTCCTCCCACCCGGCGTAGGCCGCGGCGAGGTGGGTCAGAAAGACCTCGGGCGGGATCCGCAGTCCGGTCTCGGAGAGGAGGGAGACGGGGAGCAAGGCGCCGTCCTCGACCATTGAGGTGGCGGGGGCGGCGATCAGGTTGACGCCGAAGCCCAAGGCAAGGTGGGCGACACCGTGGCCAGTCGAGGCGCTTTCCAAGAGAATACCCGCCAGTTTTCCACCGTTAAGAAGGACGTCATTGGGCCATTTCAACGCGAAGGCCTGCGGCAGACCAGTGATGGACACCAGCGCGTCGCGCAGCGCCAGCGCGGCGGCGAAAGAGCGCAGGGCGACTTGGGCTGCGGGTTCCGTGGGGTGAAGCAGCAGCGTGGCGTGGAAGTTGCCGCGCGGGCTAACCCAGGGCCGGGCACGACGGCCCTTTCCGGCGGTTTGTTCGTAGGCCAGAAACCACGCTGAACCCGGGGTCTCTGCCGCCAGCCGCAGCGCATGGGTGTTGGTGCTGTCAAGGCTGTCGCAGATGTGGCGCTTCACACCGGCGGGCCAGTCGGGCACCTTCGCATGGGGCGATTTAGCCTGCAAGCGAGGTGGCGGCCGCCATCGCAGCAGGCTCGATCCCGAAGAAGTTCACAACTGCCGCCAGCATGATCACCGCGACCCCCATCAGGGCCAGCCATTGCACCGGCACCATCTTGCTGTCTGCCCCCGGCTGTTCGGCCCCAAAGTACATGTAGAACACGATGCGCAGGTAGTAGAAGGCACCGATGACCGAGGCCACCACACCGGCAATCGCCAGCCAGCTCATCCCGGCATCAACCGCGGCTTTCAGGACGTAGAACTTCCCGAAGAAGCCCAGCATCGGCGGCACACCCGCCAATGAGAACATCAGAACCAGAACGGCAAGTGCCTTCAAAGGCTCTCGTCTGGAGAACTGGTTCAGGAGGGTGATGTCAGTGACCGGTTTGCCGCCCATCTCAAGCGACATGATGAAGGCGAAGGTGCCGACGTTCATCGTGACATAGATCGCCATGTACATCAGCATCGCTTGCACACCGTAAGCCGTGCCCGCCGCCAACCCCATCAGAGCAAATCCCATGTGGGCGATCGAGGAATAGGCCATCAGGCGCTTGATGTCCTTCTGCCCGATGGCCGCCACAGCGCCCACGAACATCGAGACGACAGACAGCGCGGCCAGAACCTGGCTCCACTGCGCGGTGATGCCACCGAAGGCGTCATGCACCAGACGGGTAATCAGCACCATGGCGGCCACTTTGGGCGCTGTGGCAAAGAAGGCGGTGACCGGGGTTGGCGCGCCCTCGTACACGTCAGGCGTCCACATGTGGAAGGGGGCGGCCGAGATCTTGAAGGCCAGCCCCGACAGCATGAACACCAGCCCGAACAGCAGGCCAACCGGCACACCGTGCTGCACCGTGGTCAGGATGCCCGCAAAGCCGGTAGTGCCCGCAAAACCGTAGACCAGCGAGGCACCGTACAGCAGCAGGCCCGAGGACAGCGCACCAAGGACGAAATACTTCAGCCCGGCTTCCGTCGACTTTGCACTGTCATGCTGGATCGAGGCCACGACGTACAGCGCCAGCGATTGCAGTTCCAGGCCCATATACAGCGACATGATATCGCCAGCCGACACCATCGCCATCATGCCGATGGTCGCCAGCGTGATGAGGATCGGGTATTCAAACCGCCCCAATCCCTGCCGCGCCATATAGTCTTGCGAAATCACCAGCACGGCGGCGGTCGACAGCAGGATCGTGACCTTGGCAAAACGGGCGAAGGCGTCGTCGATGAACAGGCCGCCGAAGGCAGTGTTGGTTCCGCTTTCGCCCATGCCGATCCACAGCGCCAGCGCTACCATCAGGCCGGCGGTAGCCCAGGTCAGCGCCGTCGTCGCATTATCTTTGCCGGTATAGACGGCGAACAGCAGCGCCAGAAGGCTGTAGATCGCAAGGATCAGCTCGGGCAGGACCGTGTGGAGGTCTTGGGTCAACATGGGCTTGCCTTCTCAGTTCGAAGCTTGCGCTGTGGCGGCTGGGGCAGATGCCTCAACCGGCACATCGGCGCGGAATTGGGTGATAAGGGCACCAACCGAAGGGTCGATGATATCGGTCACCACCTTGGGATAGATGCCCAGCAGCAGGGTCATCACGATAAGCGGTGCGAAAATCGCCCTCTCCCGCCGGGACATGTCGGTGATGGTTTTCAGGCTTTCCTTGACCAGCGCACCGAACACCACGCGGCGGTAAAGCCACAGCCCGTAAGCCGCCGACAAGATGACGCCAGAGGTGGCTACGGCGGCAACCCAGGTGTCAGCCTGGAACGCGCCCATCAGCACAAGAAATTCACCAACAAAGCCCGAGGTGCCGGGAAGGCCCACGTTCGCCATGGTGAAGAACATGAAGACCAGCGCATAGGCGGGCATCCGGTTGATGATGCCACCATAGGCCGAAATCTCGCGTGTGTGCATCCGGTCATAGATCACGCCGACGCACAGGAACATCGCGCCCGAGATGAAGCCGTGCGACAGCATCTGGAAGATCGCACCGTCAACGCCCTGTTGGTTCATCGTGAAGATGCCCAAGGTCACATAGCCCATGTGGGCCACTGACGAATAGGCCACCAGCTTCTTCATGTCCTGCTGCACCAGCGCCACCAACGAGGTGTAGACAATCGCGATTGCCGACATCCAGAACACCACCGGCGTCCAGAGGTGTGCTGCCACCGGGAACATCGGCATGGAAAAGCGCAGGAAACCGTAACCGCCCATTTTCAGAAGGATCGCAGCCAGCACGACTGAACCGGCGGTGGGGGCCTGCACGTGGGCATCGGGCAACCATGTGTGAACCGGCCACATCGGCATCTTCACCGCAAAGCTGGCGAAGAAAGCGAGGAACAGCAGCGTCTGCAAGCCGCCCGCCACAGTCATCCCCAACAAGACCATCGGTTCATGGCTGAATTTGAAGGTCAGCAACGTTGGAATATCAGTCGTGCCAGCGGCGTTGTACATCACCACCATTGCAACCAGCATCAGGACGGACCCAAGGAAGGTATAAAGGAAGAACTTGAACGACGCATAGATGCGGTTGATGCCGCCCCAGATGCCAATGATCAGGAACATCGGGATCAGGCCAGCTTCAAAGAACAGGTAGAACAGGAACAAATCCAACGCCGTGAAGACGCCAAGCATCAGCGTTTCCAGCAGAAGGAAGGCAATCATGTAGTCCTTGACGCGGGTTTCCACATTCCAGCAGGCCGCGATGGTGATGGGCATCAGGAAGGTGGTCAGCATGAAGAACAGAATCGAGATGCCGTCGACACCCATCTTGTAATGCAGGCCCATGATCCACGGGCGATCCTCGACAAACTGGAAGCCTGTGTTGCCGGGATCGAAGCCCTTCAGCACCAGCAGCGACACGAGGAAGCTGAGGACACTTGCAAACAGCGCCAGCCACTTGGCATTGCGCTGTGCGGCAGGGTCATTGCCGCGCAGGAACAGGGCCAGAATCACCGCCGCTACGGCCGGGATGAAGGTAACGATAGACAAAAGGTTGTTCATCAGTGCGTCCCCCCGGCGATGGAGACCCAGGTGATCAAAACGGCGATCCCCAGAACCATGGCGAAGGCATAAGTGAAGATATAGCCAGACTGGGCACGCCCTGCCAACCGGGTGAAGAAGGGAACGATCCCCAAGGCCACGCCGTTCAGCGTGCCATCAATGACATCGCCATCGCCGCGCTTCCACAGGAAATTCCCGATGGCTTTGGCAGAGCGGACGAAGAGAACCTCATAAAGCTCGTCAAAGTACCACTTGTTGAGCAGGAAACGGTACAGTGGCGCTTGTTGCGCAGCCAGTTGGCCGGGCAGTTCAGGCTTGCGGATGTAGAACAGGTAGGCCGTGGCGAAGCCCAGCAGCATGGCGACGAAGGGCGACAGGCTGACCCACGCCGGGCTTTGATGCGCGGTTTCCAGAACCTTGTTCGCCTCGCCGTAATAGATGGCACCGGCACCGGGCGCGGCACCCTCTTTCAAGCTGAAGAATGAAGACATGGTTTCAACGTTGCCGAAGAAATCGTTGTACCAGATCATCCCGGCAAACACCGCACCAACAGCCAGAACCGCCAGCGGAATGGTCATCGTCAACGGGCTTTCATGGGCGTGTTCATGCGCATGATGGCCGCCCTTTTCCGGCCCGTAGAAGGTCATGAAAATCAGCCGCCACGAGTAGAACGAGGTGAAGCAGGCCGCCACGACCAGCAGGATGAAGGCATACATTGAACCACCGGCAAAGGCGCTTTCAATGATTGCATCCTTGGACAGGAAGCCTGCAAAGCCGATCGGCGTGCCGAACAGCTCACCCGAGAACGGGATGCCAACGCCGGTGATCGCAAGGGTGCCGATCATCATCATGGCGAAGGTGAACGGGATCTTGTGGCGCAGACCGCCGTAGTTCCGCATGTCCTGTTCATGGTGCATTGCGGTGATGACCGAACCGGCACCAAGGAACAGCATGGCTTTGAAGAAGGCGTGGGTGAACAGGTGGAACATGGCCGCACCATAAACGCCCGATCCAGCGGCCACGAACATGTAACCCAGTTGCGAACAGGTCGAATAGGCGATCACGCGCTTGATATCGTTTTGAACCAGACCCACGGTGGCGGCAAAGAACGCGGTGGAGGCCCCGATGACCACGATGAAAGCCTTGGCCTCGGGCGCAAATTCATACAGCGGCGACATGCGGCAGACAAGGAAGACACCGGCGGTCACCATGGTTGCGGCGTGGATCAGGGCCGAAACTGGCGTCGGGCCCTCCATCGCGTCCGGCAGCCAGGTGTGAAGGAACAGTTGCGCCGACTTGCCGCAAGCGCCGATGAACAAGAGCACTCCGATCAGGTTGGCGGCGTTCCAGTCCCAGTACAGGAAATGCAGGGACTTGGTGGCAAGGTCTGGGGCGGCGGCGAAGACATCGTCGAACTTGACCGAGTCGGTCAGGTAGAACAAGCCGAAAATCCCCAAGGCAAAGCCAAAATCGCCAACCCGGTTGACCACGAAAGCCTTGATGGCTGCGGCATTTGCCGACGGTTTGCGGTAGTAAAAACCGATCAGCAGGTAGGAGGCGACGCCGACCCCCTCCCAGCCGAAGAACATCTGCACCAGGTTGTCAGAGGTGATCAGCGCCAACATGGCGAATGTGAAGAACGACAGGTAGGCGAAGAAACGCGCGCGGTAGGGCTCGTCTTGGCCCCAGTTCTCGTCATGCGCCATGTAGCCGAAGCTGTAAAGGTGCACGAGGGCCGAGACCGTGTTGACGACGACCAGCATGATCGCAGTCATACGGTCAAGCCTTATGCCCCAGTCGGTCGATAGCGTGCCAGACTCGATCCAGCGCAGCAGCGGGATGTGCTGGGTTGTGCCATCAAAGGTCAGGAAGACATACCACGACAGGATGGCTGCCAGAAACAGCAGGCCTGCGGAGATGATCTGCGCAGGTTTTTCGCCTATCAGACGCCAGAAGAACCCACAGATCAGCGCACCCACCAGGGGTGCAAGGAGGATCACCGTCACCATATCCTCAGCCCTTCATCACGTTCGCGTCTTCAACATCAATCGTGCCGCGGTTGCGGAAGAACACGACCAGGATGGCAAGGCCAATGGCGGCCTCGGCAGCGGCGACCGTCAGGATCAGCAGACTGAACACCTGCCCCACCAGATCGCCCGAGCTTGATGAGAAGGCCACGAAGTTGATATTGACCGCCAGAAGCATCAGTTCGATCGACATCAGGATGACGATCACGTTCTTCCGGTTCAGGAAGATGCCAAAGATGCCAATAACGAACAAAGCCGCCGCCACGACAAGATAATGTTGCAGTCCGATCATCCTGGTCCCTCCGGGTCTGTGCCCGTTGTCCTTTGGTAGGATGGGCAATTTGCCCATCCTGGTTCTTTGTTCGGGAAGATGGGCAAATTGCCCATCCTACCTGGGTCAGAGGCCCTGCCCCGGTTTGACGTCGATCAGTTCCAGCGCCTTGGCCGGGTCGCGCCACATTTGCAGCATCACGTTCTGGCGCTTGACGTCCTTGCGATGCCGCAGGGTCAGCACAATCGCACCAATCATCGCGACCAGAAGGATCAGACCGGCCAACTGGAACAGATACAGGTATTTGTCGTACAGCAGCATCCCAAGCGCGCGGGTGTTCTCTATCTGCACCGCATCCGGCGTCGGGGCCTGATGCAGGCCCAAAGCGCCGTCCGATGTGACCCAGGCCCCCAGCCCGAAGCCCAGTTGAAGAAGGATGATCACGCCCAACAGAAGGCCAATCGGCATGTACTTCGCCATCTCGCTTTTCAGCGAGGCAAAGTCCACGTCCAGCATCATCACCACGAACAGGAACAGCACGGCCACGGCACCGACATAGACGATGACCAAGAGCATCGCCACGAACTCGGCCCCAAGCAGCACGAACAGGCCCGCCGCCGACAGAAACGTCAGGATCAACCACAGCACCGAATGCACCGGGCTGCGCGCCAGCGTCACCATCAGGGCCGCAGCCACGGTCATCGTGGAAGATATATAGAAGGCCAGATCTGCCACAGTCATGCTGGGGTCTCCTCGGTTTCCGAAAAGACGGCCTGTGCGATCTCAAGCGCCTTCTGGGTGGCGGGCAGGCCGCCGAACATCGACATTTGCCAAATCACTTCCGCAATCTCGCGTTTGGTCGCACCTGCGGCCAAGGCGTTCTGCACAGTCAGGCGGATCTGCGGTTCGCCCACCGGACCCAGAACCGTGATGGCAGCGATTGTCACGAGGAATCGCGTGCGGGCGTCAAGCCCGTCGGGGTTGAAGGTTTTGCCAAAGAAGAACTCCAGCATTTCCTTGGGCATCGCCGGGAACAGCTTTTCAAAGGCCTTGGGGTCTACCCCCGGGAAAGACGCGCCCTGAAAGGACTGGCCGCCAAAGTTGGGCGTGAAGGCGCGGGCCATGGTTTGGCCCTGTTCCATCATCGACTGAAAGATTTTGGCGAAGTCTTCGGACATGCGCTTTCCTGTCACCGGTAAGGGGCGTCGAGTTCCAGATTGCGGGCAATTTCGGCTTCCCAGCGGTCGCCGTTGTCCAGCAATTTGGCCTTGTTGTAGAACAGTTCCTCGCGGGTTTCCGTGGAGAATTCGAAGTTCGGTCCCAACACGATGGCATCGACCGGGCAGGCCTCCTGGCAGAAGCCGCAGTAGAT